>NZ_JAVIWK010000001.1:2170609-2477011 GCF_034314165.1 Pseudomonas sp. Bout1
AGGCCGGCGCCGAGCAGCAGCGCGGTAGTCGGCGACAGGCTGCACAGCGCCAGCAGGCCGCCCAGCAGCAACCCGCAACACAGCACTTGCAGGCTGCCCAGGCCAAACACCACCCGGCGCAGGCTGAACATTTTGCTCAGGGAAAACTCCAGGCCCAGGGAAAATAGCAGGAACACCACGCCCAACTCGGCGAGGTCTGGCAGCTCTTCGCTGTCATTCACCCAGTCGAGGGCGGTTGGGCCTACCGCCAGGCCAACACACAGATAGCCCAGCACCGGTGGCAGTTGCAGGCGGCGAAACAGTGCAATCACCACTAGGGAGGAGGCCAGGATAATCAGCAGGTTGGCAAACACGCGCAGCTCCATTGCAGGTATTACGGGAAAAAAGTCGCGAGAATCGCTGAATCAGTTATAGGCCATGGTGACCTGGGTCAGGCTTTTGCAGTGCCCCGACGCTGTTAGAATAGGCACCTGATTCTTCCTGGACCCTTTGCCATGCTTCCTGAATGTCAGTTGTTCGGCACCCTGGGCTGCCATCTGTGTGAATTTGCCGAAGCCGAAATAATGCCGTTGGTCGAACACGGCCTGTTGGTGGAGTTGGTGGATATCGCCGATTCCGAAGCCCTGTTCGAAGCCTACGGCCTGCGGATTCCGGTGCTGCGCCGGGTGGACACGGGCGCCGAGCTGGAGTGGCCGTTCGATGAAGCGCAGGTGGTGAGCTTTCTGCTCTAGCACTCGGCGATGGCGGCTTCCCGATTATTCGGTTACTGTATGTTTGTACAGCGATTGAATGAGAGGGAACGCCCGTGGTGAATGTTGAACAACTGAAAAGCAGCGTCAATCGCATGTCCGCCGACGTCGTGCGCGATGCGGTGAACGAGCTGCGCCTCGATGGCCTGGTCACGGAAGGCAAGACGCCGTTTAACAAAGTGCATTTCAATACCTGCTTTGCCGAGATCGAAGCGCTGTTCCAGCGTGCCGGTTATCACAAGCAACTGGACGTAGTGGGTTATCAGGGCTTGTTGTATGCGCTTTACGACCCAGGCCGCTGGGAAGCGGTGGACGTGCTGCGCTGGCTCAAGGAGTTCACCGAGGCGGCCAGTGTGTCACCGGTGCTGCGCGCGGAATTGGCCAAGGCTTGAATCTGTGCTGGGCCTGATCCGGCCGCATGCGGGATAATGCGCGTCTGTATTGCCACGTTTTGAGCCTGCCCATGTCCGTTTTTTCCGCTGCCCAGCATCAAGCCAGCACCTTGTACCTGCCGCCGGGCGCCTGGGCCACCGTGCTGGATTGCCTGTGCGAGCATTTCCAGGCCATCAGCCGTGAGCAATGGCTGGACCGCATCGCCCGGGGCCGGGTGCTGGACATCAACGGCGCACCGATCAATCAAGGCCTGGCCTACCGCGAAGGCCTGTGTATCTACTACTTTCGCGAAGTGCCCAACGAAAAAGTGATCCCGGTGCAGGAGACGATCCTGTACGCCGATGAGCACTTGGTGGTGGCCGACAAGCCGCATTTCCTGCCGGTAACGCCCGCCGGTGAGTACGTCGAGCAAACGCTGTTGCGCCGCTTGATTCGTCGCCTGGACAATCCGGCCCTGGTGCCGCTGCATCGCATCGACCGGCACACGGCGGGGCTGGTGCTGTTTTCGGCAAATCCGCAGACGCGTTCGGCGTATCAACAGCTGTTTCCCACGCGCAAGATCGACAAGTTCTACGAAGCTATCGCCCCGGCGTTGCCCGGGCTGACTTTCCCGTTGGTGCATAAAAGCCGGCTGGTAGATGGCGAGCCGTTCTTTCGCATGCAGGAAGGCGAGGGTGCGAGTAACACCGAGACGGCGGTGGAGGTACGGGAAAAGAACGGCGACTTGTGGCGCTACGGCCTGTTTCCGGTCACCGGCAAGAAGCACCAGTTGCGGGTGCACATGACGGCGTTGGGCGCGAGTATCTGCAACGACCCGTTCTACCCCGATGTCATCAAGGATGCCGAGGACGACTACGCCAACCCGCTCAAGCTGCTGGCCCAGGGCGTGCGGTTTATCGACCCAGTCACCGGCCTTGCGCGCAGCTTTCGCAGCCAGATCAGTTTGCACTGGTAAACCCCAGGAACGAGAAAGCCCGCATCAAGCGGGCTTTGTCGTATCTGGCGTTAAGACTTACAGGTCTTTAACGGTGCGAACCTGATCCTTGTTGATCTGGGTGCGCTTGCCATCCAGCTGTTCAAATTCGTAGAAGCCGGTGGACTTGTCGAATTTAGGAGTGTCGACGGCCTGGATTTCGCGACCGTCATTCAGGGTGATCACTGTAGGCGAGGCGCAACCGGCAAGGGTAGCGAGGCCCAGTGCAAGCATGAGAGCGGCGATGGTCCGTTGAGTCATGAGTTTGTCTCCGAGAGAATGCTTTTTTAATTACTGACCTTGTGACGTGTGCAACGTCGGCAAAGTTCCTTGTTCGACGTTCATTCTGACACGCTGGGCGGGCGGTGCAACAACTGCGGTGTATTGAAGTTGGCCAGGCGCGGATCGTCGGCGGGGCAATCCACGGCCTTGGCACCCAGCGCCTGCATGATCTGGCGCGGGCTGCGCTCGCCGGCCTCCCAGGCTTGTTCGAAGGGCTCACGCAGCAGCGTCGGTATGACGCAGAGCAGTGGTTCCCAAAAATTGCCGTGGCGCACCATCACGGGCAGCAATGGGTTCTGCTGCGCCGTATTGCGCAGGTCGGCGAGCAATCGCTCATCGATTTGCGGCACATCGCACGGCAATACCAGCAGATGCCCATGCCGCGCCACCGCCAGTCCTGCGCGGATGCCCGCCAGGGGGCCGGGGAAATCCGGGCTGTCATCGCCGACCAATTGATCGGCGTAGGCCGCGTACTGCACCTGGTTGCGGTTGCAGGAGATGATCAAGTCATCGGTCAAAGGCCGCACCAGGCGATGCAGATGTGCGATCAGCGGCTGCCCGTGCCAGTCGAGCAGGCCCTTGTCGAGGCCGCCCATGCGCTGGCCACGGCCGCCGGCCAGCAACAGCACGGAGCAGGGCAGTGAGGAAGAATGGCGTGGCATGACGGCTCCTGCGGGCAGTGAAATAGGGGGCTGTGATATAACATCGGGCTGTTCCTTCGACAACCGGACCGAGCCATGAAAGCCAAGGCTGATGCGCCCTTTGTACCCCTGAATATCGCTGTATTGACGGTCAGTGACACCCGTACCCTGGAAACCGACACCTCGGGCCAGGTCTTCGTCGACCGGCTGACCGCCGCCGGCCATCTGTTGGCCGAGCGCGTGCTGCTTAAAGATGACCTGTACAAAATCCGTGCGCAAGTGGCGCACTGGATCGCCGAAGACGTGGTGCAAGTGGTGTTGATCACCGGCGGCACCGGCTTCACCGGCCGCGACAGCACCCCGGAGGCCGTGAGCTGCCTGCTGGACAAGCAGGTGGACGGTTTCGGCGAGCTGTTCCGGCAAATCTCCGTGGCCGATATCGGCACCTCCACCGTTCAGTCCCGTGCCCTGGCCGGCCTGGCCAACGGCACACTGGTGTGCTGCCTGCCGGGCTCCACCAACGCGGTGCGCACCGGTTGGGACGGGATTCTCGCCGAGCAACTGGATAACCGTCACCGCCCGTGCAACTTCGTTCCGCATCTGAAGCAGGCCGAACCCTGTGAATCCCGTGGATAAGCCGGGCAAGAACGGCGCGTTGATGCCGGTGGAAGACGCCCTCGAACACCTGCTGGCGATGGCCGAGGCAGCCCCCATTCGCGAGCAGGAAACCTTGCCGCTGGCTGAGTGTGATGGCCGGGTGTTGGCGCAGGCGTTGGTGTCGACCCTGGACTTGCCGCCCTGGCCCAACAGCGCCATGGACGGCTACGCCTTGCGTCTGGCGGACTGGACCGGCGAGCCACTGGTGGTCAGCCAGCGCATTTTTGCCGGCACGGCGCCGCAGCCTTTGGCCGCTGGCACCTGTGCACGCATCTTCACCGGTGCCCCGGTACCGCGAGGCGCGGACTGCGTGGAGATGCAAGAAAACGCTGTGGTCCATGCCGATCAGCGCGTGAGCTTTACAGAGGCGTTGCAGGCGGACCAGAACATCCGCCCCCAAGGCCAGGAAACCACCGTCGGCGAGCTGGTGTTGCCCGCAGGTACACGCCTGGGCCCGATTGAGCTGGGCTTGGCGGCTTCACTGGGTCGTGATCGCCTGGAGGTGGTGCGGCGCGCCCGCGTGGCCGTGTTGTCCACTGGCGACGAGTTGATCGAGCCGGGCCTGCCGCTGGGCCCAGGGCAGATCTACAACAGTAATCGCCGGGTGCTGTGCAGTTGGCTGGAGCGCCTGGGCTGCGAAGTGGTGGACGCCGGGATCCTGCCGGATGACCTGGAGCAAACCCGCGAGCGCCTGGGCGCATTGGGTTCAGTTGACCTGATTCTGTCCACTGGTGGTGTGTCGGTGGGTGAGGCGGACTTCCTCGGGATTGCCCTGCGCGAAGAAGGTGAGCTGGCGCTGTGGAAGCTGGCAATCAAGCCGGGCAAGCCGCTGACATTCGGGCATTTCCGTGGCGTACCGGTGATCGGTTTGCCGGGTAACCCCGCGTCGACGCTGGTGACTTTTGCGTTGCTGGCGCGGCCTTACCTGTTGCGCCGCCAGGGCGTGCAGGACGTGGCGCCGTTGCGCATTGAAGTGCCGGTGGGGTTTGTGTGGGCCAAGCCGGGCAATCGCCGCGAGTACCTGCGCGGTCGGTTGGAGCAGGGCAAGGCGATCATTTACCGCAACCAGAGCTCGGGTGTGCTGCGCAGTGCGGCGTGGGCCGAGGGCTTGGTGGAAGTGCTGGAAGGGACCACGCTGGAAATCGGTGACCGGGTCAACTTCATTCCGCTGAGCGAAGTGTTGAACTGAGCCCGATCTATCAAACAATGACGATCAACTGTGGGAGCTGGCTTGCCTGCGATAGCGGCGGGCCAGCCAACATACCTGTTGACTGTGCCGACGCAATCGCGGGCAAGCCCGGCTCCTACAGTTGATGGGTGTCAGCCTGCCGGTTACGGTAAATCACGACTCGCGTAAAACGCACTCAACACCTTCACCAGGTGCGCCAGGTCGTGGCTGCCGCACAGCTCGCGAATCGAGTGCATGGCAAATGTCGGCAAGCCGATATCCACCGTACGCACGCCCAGGTGGCTGGCGGTGATCGGGCCGATGGTCGAGCCGCAACCCATGTCGCTGCGTACCACAAAGCTCTGCACCGGTACTTCTTCGGCCATGCACAGGTGGCGGAAGAACCCGGCGGTTTCGCTGTTGGTGGCGTAGCGCTGGTTGCTGTTGACCTTGATCACCGGGCCCGCATTGAGTTTCGGGCCGTGGTTGGCGTCGTGCTTTTCCGCATAGTTGGGATGCACGCCGTGGGCGTTGTCGGCAGACACCAGCAATGACTTCTGGATGGTGCGTACGAATTCATCGCCTTCAGGCAGCAGGCGGCGCAGGGTCTGCTCCAGCATCGGGCCGTCGGCACCGCAGGCGGAGCACGAGCCGACTTCTTCGTGGTCGTTGCACACCAGTACGCAGGTTTCGTCGGTTTCGGCGGTGAGCAAGGCTTGCAGGCCGGCGTAGCACGACAGCAGGTTGTCCAGGCGGGCGCCGGCGATAAAGTCGCCATTGAGGCCGATCACTGCGGCGCTCTGGGTGTCGTAGAAGCTCAACTCATAGTCGAGCACCACGTCGGCGTTCAAACCGTGTTCACGGGCCAACTGCTCGGTGAGTACCGCGCGAAAGTCCACACGTTCGTCACCGGCAAACTGCGCGAGGATCGGCGGCAGTTCGGTCTGGGCATTGATCGCCCAGCCCTGGTTGGCTTCACGGTTCAGGTGAATGGCCAGGTTGGGGATGATCGCGATGGGCAGCTTGAAGTCGATCAGTTGGCTTTCGACCTTGCCGTCGCGGCGGAAGGTAACGCGGCCGGCCAAGGACAGGTCGCGGTCGAACCACGGTGCCAGCAGCGCGCCGCCGTACACTTCCACACCCAGTTGCCAGAAACCCTGGCGTTGCAGCTCCGGCTGTGGCTTGACCCGCAGGCACGGGCTGTCGGTGTGGGCGCCGACCAAGCGAATACCGCCTTGCAGCGGCGAGTGGCGGCCGAGCTTGAAGGCGATGATCGAGGAGTCGTTGCGGGTCACGTAATAGCGCCCGTTGGCCTCGGTGGTCCAGGTCTCGCGCTCGTCAAGACGCTGGAAACCGGCCGCTTCCAGGCGCTGCGCCAGGGCGGCGGTAGCATGAAACGGGGTAGGGGAGGCCTTGAGGAAGTCGATCAGGCCTTGGTTCAACTCTTCGCGCATAAGTAGCTCCAGACAGCAATGGCGCGAGTTTACCGTATTGGCTCAGAATTTGGAGCGAAGCTGCTTTCTTGAGACGGGCACAAAACCCATGTGGGAGCTGGCTTGCCTGCGATAGCGGTCTGCCAGTAACCAATAGGGGGCTAACACACCGTTATCGCAGGCAAGCCAGCTCCCACATTTGATCGGTTTTGCAGCTTAAAACGGCGCGGGGCACTCGAAGCGCAAACGCTCGCCGCTCTGGGGATGGGTGAAGCTCAACATGCTGGCGTGCAGGCACAGGCGTGGCCAGGCTGCCAGTGCCTGTTGATGGGCGTACAAGCCATCGCCCAGCAACGGGTGACCAATGGACAGCATGTGCACACGCAGTTGATGCGAGCGGCCGGTAATCGGCGTCAACTCAACCCGGCACCACTCCCCGCAACGCTCCAAGACTTTCCAGAAGGTCAACGCGTTCTTGCCGAACTCATGGTCCACCACGTGCCGTGGCTTGGTGGGCGGGTCGTAGCGCAGTGGCAAGTCGATGCTGCCGCTGTCCAGTTCCGGTTGGCCCCAGCACAGCGCGGTGTAGGCCTTTTCGGTTTCCCGGTCGTGGAACTGACGAGACAGTTCACGGTGGCTATCGGCGTCACGGGCCAGCAGGATGATGCCGGACGTTTCCCAGTCCAGCCGGTGGACGATGCGGGCTTCGGGGTAGCCGTTTTCCTGCAGGCGGGTGATCAGGCAGTCCTTGTTGTCGTCGGCGCGACCGGGCACCGACAGCAGCAGGGTAGGCTTGTTCACCACCAGGACAGCAGCGTCCTGATGAAGGATATGGACATTGGACAACGGCATTAAAACAGCCTCGTAACAAACGCCAACGGCGGCTCGCTTACCCGGCCCCATGAGGGGTGCCAGATAACCGAGCCGCCGTGGCGACCGCCTGTTCGATCAACGATCAGGCAGGGTGATATTGAGTTCCAGAATCGAGCAGCTGCCGTCATTTTCCAGGGCGACATGCACGTCATCGTTGCCGATATTGACGTACTTGCGGATCACCTCAACCAGTTCTTTCTGCAAGGCTGGCAGGTAATCCGGGGTGCTGCGTTGGCCGCGTTCGTGCGCCACGATGATCTGTAGACGCTCTTTCGCTACCGACGCGGTACTTGGCTTTTTGTTGGCGCGAAAGAAGTCGAGAAATTTCATTGTTTAGTTGCCTCCAAAGATACGCTCGAAGAATCCCTTCTTCGCTACATCGAGGAAGCGATGTTCCACGGTTTTGCCCAGCAAGCGATCAACCGCATCGCTGTACGCCTGGCCGGCGTCGCTCTGGTCGTCGAGAATCACCGGCACGCCCTGGTTGGACGCCTTGAGCACGGCCTGGGATTCCGGGATCACGCCCAGCAGGGTCACGGCCAGGATGTCCTTGACGTCTTCAACGCCGAGCATCTCGCCCTTGCTCACGCGCTCAGGGTTGTAGCGGGTCAACAGCAGGTGTTCCTTGATCGGCTCTTCGCCTTTCTCGGCGCGCTGGGACTTGCTGGCCAGCAGGCCGAGCATGCGGTCCGAGTCACGTACCGAGGACACTTCAGGGTTGGTCACGACGATGGCCTCGTCGGCGAAGTACATCGCCAGGTGAGCACCGGTCTCGATACCTGCCGGGGAATCGCACACCACGTATTCGAAGGTTTCCTTCAGTTCGGCGAGGACCTTGCCCACGCCTTCCTTGGTCAGCGCTTCTTTGTCGCGGGTCTGGCTGGCGGCCAGTACATACAGGTTCTCAAGGCGCTTGTCCTTGATCAGGGCCTGTTGCAGGTTGGCTTCGCCGTTGACGACGTTGACGAAGTCGTACACCACGCGGCGTTCGCAGCCCATGATCAGGTCGAGGTTACGCAAACCGACGTCGAAGTCGACGATGACTGTCTTGTGGCCGCGCAGAGCGAGGCCGGTACCGATAGCGGCGCTGGTGGTGGTCTTACCCACACCACCCTTGCCGGATGTAACCACGAGAATCTTGGCCAAGGTGTTTCACCCCTAAGGAAAAAGGACTTTTTAGTCCCTGAAAAACATCTCTTGAAACTCGCTGCAGGCGGACAGCTTTTGTAGGAAAAAGCACGGCTCGCCTAGGCAAACCCCAACTTCAAATTGTTCCTACACAAGTTTTGCCGTTTTCGCTGTGCTATCAGAGTCCAGAGATGCTTGGAAAATGCGGCAGTATCCGTTAAAGACGAACGATGTTCAACACATCGCCCGACAGGCTGACTTGTACCCCGGCCCCCCACAGCGGATCGCGGCGCAAATCTTCCGAAACCTTGTACTGGCCTGCGATGGACACTAGTTCAGCGGTCAACTGCTGGCAAAAAATACGGGCCTTGGTGTCACCTTTTATGCCGGCCAGTGCACGGCCACGCATGGGGCCGTATACATGGATGTTTCCATCGGCGAGAAGTTCCGCCCCCGGGCTGACCGGGGCGATGACGACAAGGTCGCCACCCTGGGCATAAATTTGCTGCCCGCCCCGTACGGGCGAGGTGATGATCTTGGTAGGCTTGATCGTCGGCTCCGGCGGTTTCTCCGGCTTTTTCTTCTCTTCGCCGACCAACGGGTCCAGCGGACGTTCCCGTGCACCGGACGGCGGCAGTACTGGCAGTTCAATGGCGATTGCCGCAGCAATGTCTTCGATACGGCTGGCACGAATCGCCAGGGTGCGCAGGCCATGCTGGCGGCACACACGCATCAACCCTGGCAGGTCGACCGCGCCCTGGCCGGCCGGGAGTTTGTCCAGGGCCAGCACCAGCGGCGCATTGTTGAAGAAGTTCGGCGCGAGGGCGACCTTGGCGGCGAGCTGGCGGTCCAGGGCATCAAGGTCATTGCGGGCCAGTTCCAGCACGGTAATGGCGAGCATGCTGCCCTTCAGCTGGAACACGGGATCTTGGTCTAGCGGTTCGGTTTGGCTCATGGTCGGCAAAGCGGCTTGTCACGAAAAGTGTCGAGACTTATAACGAGAACATCCGCTAGCCGCAAGCCGGGTCGAACCGTTGTAGAATGCGCGGCCGTTGTCTTTACCGGAATCTTTAATGGATCGCCCGCGTTTTCGAGCTGAATTTTTTCATCCGCGTTTCTGGCTGTTATGGCTGGGACTCGGTTTGCTATGGCTGATTGTGCAGTTGCCATACCGGGCTTTACTGGGGATTGGCCGTGTCTTGGGTGCGGGAATGTACCGGGTGGCCGGTGAACGTCGACGCATTGCCGCGCGAAACCTGGAACTGTGCTTCCCGGAAAAAACCGCCAAAGAGCGTAAACATTTGCTCAAGGAAAACTTTGCCTCCACCGGCATCGCCTTCTTCGAGATGGCCATGAGCTGGTGGTGGTCCAAGCCACGCCTGGCGCGCCTGGCCCATGTCGAAGGGCTGGAGCACCTCAAGCAGGCACAGTTGGAAGGCAAGGGCGTGATCCTCATGGCCCTGCATTTCACCACGCTGGAAATTGGCGCCGCCTTGCTGGGGCAAAAACACACCATCGACGGCATGTACCGCGAACACGGCAACCCGTTGTTCGATTACATCCAGCGCCGTGGCCGCGAGCGACACAACCTCGATTCCCTGGCCGTGGAGCGCGAAGACGTGCGCGGCATGCTCAAGCTGCTGCGGGCCGGCCGTGCCATCTGGTACGCACCAGACCAGGACTACGGCGCCAAGCAAAGTATCTTCGTGCCCTTGTTCGGTATTCAGGCGGCGACCGTGCCGGCTACCAGCAAGTTCGCCCGCCTGGGCAGGGCGCTGGTGGTGCCGTTCACTCAGCAGCGCCTGGCCGATGGCAGTGGCTATCGCCTGGTAATCCACCCGCCGCTGACCGACTTCCCAGGTGAAACCGACGAGGTTGATTGCCTGCGCATCAACCAGTGGGTCGAAGCCTCCGTGCGCGAATGCCCTGAGCAATACCTGTGGACCCACCGCCGCTTCAAGAGCCGGCCGCCGGGTGAGCCCAAGCTGTATGAGAAACGCCGTCGTTGATCTGAAGTCCCAAAGCACCCTGGAGTGATGCGATGCGCCCAGCTGAACCGGTCACAGGCTTGATTCTTTCCGGCGGCGGGGCGCGAGCCGCCTATCAGGTGGGGGTATTGGCGGCGATTGCCGAACTGTTGCCGCCGGGCGCAGCCAACCCGTTCCCGGTGATTGTCGGCACTTCGGCCGGGGCGATCAATGCGGTCAGCCTGGCCAGCGGCGCCATGGATTTTACCGTCGCCATCGCGCGCCTGACCGCCTTCTGGCAGGGCTTTCGCAGCCACCTGGTGCTGCGCAGCGATTGGCCCGGGGTGATCAGCCAGGCCAGTCGATTCCTTATCCACAGCCTGCTGGGGCTGGGCGCACAGGTGCCGGTGGCGCTGCTCAACAGTTCGCCGCTGCGCGACTTGTTGCGCGACAAACTGCACCTGGAGGGCATCAACGAGGCGATTCGCCAGAAGCACCTGCATGCGGTGGCCGTTACCGCGTTTGGTTACGAGTCCGGGCAAGCCGTGACCTTCTACCAGGGCGGCGGCACCATTGATGCGTGGCTGCGGCATCGGCGTATCGGCATTCCCACCCAATTGACCGTCGAACACCTGCTGGCCAGTTCGGCGATTCCGTTGCTGTTTGCGCCGGTCAAACTCGGCCAGGAATATTTTGGCGACGGGGCGGTGCGCCAGTCGGCGCCGATCAGCCCTGCGTTGCACCTGGGCGCCAGCCGGGTGCTGGTGGTGGGCGTCAGTGGCAACCCGCGCGGTAACGATCCGACGAACCCGACCCGCACGTTTACCGGCCAGGAGCCGACGCTGGCGCAAATTGGTGGGCACATGCTCAACAGCACGTTCATCGACAGCCTGGAAGGCGATATCGAATTGCTGGAGCGCTTGAACCAGTTCAGCCATGTGTTGCCGGCCAACGCGGCGATACAGGGTTTGGCGCCGGTGGAAGTGTTGGTGATTGCGCCAAGCCAGCCGATCGACGAAATCGCGGCGCGTCACCGTCAGGAATTGCCGGCAGCATTGCGCCTGTTCCTGCGCGGGCCGGGGGCGACCAAGACCAGCGGCGCGGGCGTGCTCAGTTACTTGCTGTTCGAGGCGGGGTATTGCGGCGAGTTGATCGAGTTGGGAAGGCGGGATGCGCTGGCCAAGCGTGAGGAACTGAAGCGGTTCCTGGGCCTGACACCGAACTGAATGTGGGATCGGGCTTGTGTGGGAGCTGGCTTGCCTGCGATGCAGGCACCTCGCAGTTTCAGTTACACCGCAGTGATGCTATCGCAGGCAAGCCAGCTCCCACAGGGAGGCGCGGTGTTGGTTAGAAGTGGTACTTCACCAACAGGCTCGCCGTGTCCTGGTTAGTCTCGAACGCGCCGCTGTCCTGGATCCCGTACTTGTTCTTCCAGTAGTCGTATTCGATACCGACATACAACTGCTTCTCGCCCCAATGCAGCGCCTTGCCCAGGTCGTATTTGATCTGCGGGTTGAAGTGCAGGTTGGCGTGGTAAGTACCACGGGCGTTCTTGTCGTTGTCCACCACCCAATCCATAAAGCCGTCGATCAGCACGTTGGAGTTGCCCACCGGAATCGTGTACGACCACACCGGCGTGATCTGCCACACACCATCACCCGGGCGATTGCCTTCGGTCTGGCGCTGGTAGAAGTTCAGCTGGAAGTAGTCGAAGCCCGGGATAGCCAGGTCGAAGCCGGGGCCCAGCAAGTACGACTCGTTGTCGCCTTCGCCGAACTCGTAAGTGAACGCCAGCAACACGTCCTTGATCGGACCGAACGACAAGTCCTTGTCGAAAATCTTGCCGAACGACAAGCGCGGGCTGAACTCACCGTAGTAAGTACTTGGGCCGACGTTGCCGTCTTCCTTGCCGTTGTAAAAGATGCGGTCGACGAAGAAGAAGTTGTCCCCGTACTTCCACGCATCGGCGTGTTCGAAGGTCACGGTTTGCTGGATCTGCGGGTTAACAGTGAAGTTCTTGCCCCACAGGTAAGTCAGGCTGTTGTTCTGCCACTGCAGCAAATCACCGGCCATGGCCTGGCCGCCAGCCAGCAGGGATCCTGCCAGCATCAGGCTGTTCACAATACGTTTCATTCGGTTGCTCCCGAGGTAAAGGTTTTTAGTTTTTTTTCTAAGCGCACGCTCTGGTATGGCGTCTTTTGGCTTGCCGCAAAAATCGTCTGTTCGGTCAGCTTTAATGCTTTTAGCAAGAGCTGCGCCAAGGTGTTTAAAAAGCCAAAAAATCCCCGTCGGCTGCGATGAACACAGTCGAATTCGGAGAGTTTTTGCACACATTGGCTGCGGACCTGGGGCCGGGATAAGTTGGCCTTGCAGTCAGCTTTTACATTCGCTGTTTTTTTTTGAGTCGATTTGAGCGGGCGCCGAGAATACTGACTCACGGGGCTGTGCTCAAGTGCGCCGTTACAGAGCGCGTGGGGCAAGAATGGGGCACGGCGCGTGGCCGGCCCCGGGTGAATGGCGTGCATGGTGTATTCCTTGATCGTTATTATTTTTGTTGTGATGCAGGAATCAATGCTGGTGTGCGTGTTCGCTTGCGGCAGCGCGTTCGGCGCCACCCAAAATGTTGAATAACAGGTTCAGCGACAGCGCACTGAGGGTGGCCATGGCGATACCGCTGTGAGTGATCGGGCTCATCCATAGCGGCAGTTGTGCGAAGAATTCAGGGCGCACTACCGGGATCAATCCCATGCCGATACTCACTGCCACCAGCAGTTGGTTTCGGCGGTCGGCGATGTCGGCTTCCTGGAGGATTTTGATGCCCGTGGCCGCCACCATGCCGAACATGGCAATCGCCGCGCCGCCGAGCACTGCCGGTGGAATCGACGCCACCAGGAACGCGGCCTTGGGCAGCAGGCTCAGTACAATCAGAAACGCCCCGGCCATGAGGGTGACCGAGCGGCAGCGCACGCCGGTCATCTGCACCAGGCCGATATTTTGGGCGAACGAGGAGTGGGTAAAAGTGTTGAAGAACCCGGCGAAAAACGATGCGCCAGCGTCACACAACAGGCCGCGGCGCAGCATTTTC
The DNA here is from genome assembly GCF_034314165.1 of Pseudomonas sp. Bout1. GTDB lineage: Bacteria > Pseudomonadota > Gammaproteobacteria > Pseudomonadales > Pseudomonadaceae > Aquipseudomonas. The sequence goes on from NZ_JAVIWK010000001.1 coordinate 2,183,959, forward strand.
GGGGTGACTTCCTGGCCGGTGATCTTGCCCAGGGCGAGGAACATCCCGGTGGACTCGACAAAGATAATCACCACCACCAGGCACATCGACAGAATCGGTGCCAACTCGAACTTGGGCATGCCGAAATGCAGCGGCGTCACCACTTGCACCCACGGCGCCTGGGCCAGGCCGCTGAGGTCGACCATGCCGATCATCCCGCACAGCCCGTAGCCGAGGGCCATGCCGATCAGCACCGAGATATTCACCCAGAAGCCGCGCATGAAACGGTTGATCAGCAGGATGGTGGCCAGTACCAGCGCGGCAATCGCCAGGTAAATCGGTGAGCCAAACGTGGAAGCTGCAGCGCCACCGCCGGCCCAATTCACCGCGACCGGAAACAGCGAAAGGCCAATGGCGGTGATGACGGTGCCGGTCACCAATGGCGGAAAAAAGCGCACGACCTTGGACATGAACGGCGCGATCACAATGCCGAAAAAGCCGGCGGCAATGGTTGCGCCGAAGATTCCCTGCAAGCCGATACCGGGCATGCCCGCCATGGCCACCATGCTGCCGACCGCGGCGAAACTGGCGCCCATCATCACCGGCATGCGGATGCCCACCGGGCCGATGCCGAATGACTGCACCATGGTTGCGATGCCGGCCACCAGCAGGTCGGCATTGATCAGGAAGGCGATTTCTTCACGGCTCAGGCCCGCGGCCTGGCCAATGATCAAAGGCACGGCGACGGCACCGCCGTACATCAGCAAGACGTGTTGCAGGCCTACCAGGATCAGTTGCAAGAGGGGCAGCCGCACCATGGGTGGCGCGGCAAGAGTCTGCGTTTCTAACTGGGACATGCAACACCTCGGATCTTTTTTATTGTTGTGTTGTTCGGCATTCAATTGCCGGGTGGAACTCAATCTTCAAAACACACCGCAGATCTCAACTGTAGGAGCTGGCTTGCCTGCGATAGCGGCGGTGAATTCAACATCGCTATCGCAGGCAAGCCAGCTCCCACATTGAGCCTTGTGTGAATCAGTTAATTGGTGCGCGCCCCCTGATTGATCCAGGTGCCAATCAAGTCCCGTTCCTGCTGCGTCATCTGGGTGATATTGCCCAGCGGCATGATCTGGCTGGCCACGGCCTGCGCCTGAATGCGCGGGGCCATTTGCTGGATCTGCTGCGGCGTATCAAACATCACCCCGGCCGGCGCGGCGCTGAACAGCGGGCTGGTCGGCTTGGCCGAATGGCACACCGCACAGCGCTCCTGAATCACTCCGTGAACCTTGTCAAAATCCACCGAGGCCTGAGCCGGTGCTGCCTCGGCTGGAGCCGGTGCAGGTGCCGCTGGCGCTGGCGCAGCCGGCTTGAGCCCGCCACCCAACGCCGTTTCTGGCAGCGGCTGGTACTCGATGGCCGCCGGAGCCTTGGCTACATCCGGTGCAGTCGCCACCGGTTTCGGGCCGGTCACGTAAGCCAGGCAAATCATCGCCAGCGCGCCAACAGGCAAGGTCCAGGCATATTTCTGGCTGTTGTGGCGGGTGTTGAAGTAGTGGCGTACCAACACGGCTGCCACCGCGATACCGGCCAGGATCAGCCAGTTGTATTGGCTGCCGTAGGTGCTCGGGAAGTGGTTGCTGATCATGATGAACAGCACCGGCAAGGTGAAATAGTTGTTGTGACGCGAACGCAGCAAACCCTTGGCCGGCAATGCCGGGTCGGGCGTGCGGTTTTCCGCGATAGCCGCCACCAGCGCGCGCTGGGCGGGCATGATGATGCGGAACACGTTACCCACCATGATGGTGCCAATCACGGCGCCCACATGCAGGTAGGCACCACGGCCACTGAACACTTTGCTGAAACCGTATGCCGCGCCAATCAACAGCACGAACAGGATAAAGCCGAGCAGGGCAGGGCGTTTGCCCAGGGCCGAGTCGCAGAGAAAGGAATAGATGAACCAGCCGGCCAGCAGCGAACCGAGGCCCAGCAATACACCTTCCGGACCGCTGAGGCTGCTGCCCGGGGCCAGCAGGTACAAGGTCGGGTTGGCGTAGAACACCACGCACAGCAGCGCGACGCCCGACATCCAGGTGAAATAGGCTTCCCATTTGAACCAGTGCAGGTTGTCCGGCATGGTCGGCGGGGCCAGTTTGTATTTTTCCAGGTGGTAGATACCGCCACCGTGGATCGCCCACAAGTCACCGGCGAGGCCGTCCTTGGGGTTGACGCGGTTGAGGTTGTTTTCCAGCCAGACGAAGTAGAACGAAGCGCCGATCCAGGCGACGCCGGTAATCATGTGAACCCAGCGTACGCTAAGGTTCAGCCATTCCATCAAATGTGCTTCCACAGTCTTTACCTCTCGCCTGCCACTCTGTTGTCGAGTGATCAGACCTTCTCTTATTGGTGGGGGGCGAGGATCAACCGCTCATCCTCTTTAAAAAAATGCTCATCGCAGTTATTGCCTGTGCCACTGCGATCAACCACCAGGAAGTCATCCCGCTTTTCGATCGTCAGCACCGGGTGGTGCCAAACGCCGCGATGGTAATTAATGCCCTGCCTGCCGTTGGTAACGAAGGCGCGGACCAAGCCCGATACAGGTTCATCGCCAAGTGGCGCGACCACGATCAGAAAGGGGTTGCCGAGCAGCGGGATGAAAGCCTGACTGCCCAGCGGGTGTCGTTCCAGCATGCACACGGTCAGCGGCATGTCCTGCGCGTCGGCGCGGAAGATGCTGATGATCGCGTTATCTTCTGGCGTGGCGGTTTGCACCGTCGCCAGTTTATGAAAGCGCATGGTCGAGCCGTTGTTGATCATGAAGTGATCGCTGCCATCGGTTTCGATAACGTCTCCGAAAGGGGCGAAGGCTTCTTTGGTCAGGGGTTCGATCATCAGTGTGCGCATGGCTGTCTTCTTAATCTTTTGAATGATGTGATTTCTGTGTAGGAGTCCGGCTTGCCGGCGATGGCGTCCGTGAGACCGACATCGCCGGCAAGCCGGGCTCCTACAGATTTCGGTTCAGCGCTTACTTGGCAACCTTGCCCAAAACCCGCAGGCGGCTCACACCACCATCCGGGAACACATTCAGGCGAATGTGGGTAATCGGGCCCAGCGCCTTGATCTGCTCGGCAAACGTGTGTTCAGCGTGCATTTCCAGCTTCTGCGCCGGCAGCAGTTCGCGCCAGAACAGCGATTGGGTTTCGATCTGGCTGTCGGTGCCGCCCTTCACGAAAGCGCCCTGGATCGAGCACGTGTCGGGGTAGTTGCCCTTGAAGTGCAGGGTGTCGACCACGATTTTCTCGATCTCGCCCGGGTGGCCCAGTGCGACGATCACCCAGTCATTGCCCGGCGTACGACGACGTGCGGTTTCCCAGCCATCGCCCATGTTGATGCCACGGCCCGGGTTGAGGATGTTGCTCATGCGCCCGAAGTGTTCATCGGAGCAGGCCAGTGCACGGCCACCGTTCAGCGCTGCAGCCAGGTCAACCTGTTCGTTGTCGCCCACCGCCGACCAGTCGCGGAACGGAATGCCGTACACACGCAGGCGGGCCACGCCACCGTCCGGGTAGATGTTAAAGCGCAGGTGGCTGAACGCCTGGTCGTTGTTGATCTCGTGGAAGTGATGGCTGTTGCCTTGCAGCTCCACCGCCGACAGCACTTCAACCCACTGTGTGTTGTCATCCGGCTCGCCGCTTGCGAGGAAGCAGGCTTCCAGGGACGCCGATGGCGGGAAGTTGCCGGTGAAGAATGAAGTGTCGATGTCCACGCCTTTGATCGAACCCGGCACGCCCAGGCGGATCACCGCGCTGTCATAGCCTTCGAAGCGCTTGCGGCGTGACTCCCAGCCGTCCATCCACTTGCCGTTGTCATCGAAAACGCCCTCCTTCCACACGGCCGGGGTCGGCTGGAACAGGCGGTTGGCGTCAGCGAACCAGTCATCGGTCACCGAGATGATCTTGGTGCCCAGACGCGCGTCGGCCAGGTTGACGAACTTCTCGAAAGGTACGGCGTAAGCTTTCATTCTTCTTGTCTGCCTTAAAGTAAGTGGCTTGGGATGCTCGCCAGGCCCTGGGCGTTCATGAACCGCTCGGGCCAGGTCTGCTAAAGGGTCAGTAATCGGAACAACGCGATTTTATTGATCTCGGCCAACGCGCATTTGAACTCGGCTTCCACCGAGTTGTGAATACGCGTTTCAAACGCGGCCAGGATCTGGTGCCGGTTGCTGCCTTTTACCGCCATGATGAAGGGAAACTTGAACTTGGCCTTGTAGGCGTCGTTCAGCTCGGTGAAGCGCGAAAACTCGTCGCTCGAGCATTGGTGAATACCGGCGCCAGCCTGTTCATGGGTACTGGCTTCGGTAAGTTGGCCCTGGACGGCTGCTTTGCCCGCCAGGTCCGGGTGAGCGTTGATCAGGGCCAACTGGCTTGCGTGATCAGCGCTCAACAGGATGTCGCTCATGCGCTGGTGCAGGGTTTCGATCTGGTCGATCGAGGCGTCCTGGCCCAGGTCGAAGGCCTTTTCGGCCACCCATGGCGAATGTTCGTAGATATCGGCGAAGGCGTTGATGAATTCATCGCGGCTCAGGGTCGACGGTTTCAAGGTCTGGAAGGCAGTCATTTGGCGGCTCCCTGGAAAGGGTGTACGTCATGCCAGTGACGGGCGATGTCCACGCGGCGGGTGAACCACACCTGTTCGTGGCCTTTTGCGTATTCGATAAACCGCTTGAGGGCGGCCAGGCGCGCCGGGCGGCCGATCAGGCGGCAGTGCAAGCCGATGGAGAGCATCTTCGGCGCCTCGGCACCTTCGGCATACAGCACGTCGAACGCGTCTTTGAGGTATTCGAAAAAGTCGTCGCCCTTGTTGAAACCCTGGACCTGGGTGAAGCGCATGTCGTTGGTGTCCAGGGTGTAGGGGATCACCAGGTGCGGCTTGCCGGTCGGGTTGTTGGGTTCCCAGTAGGGCAGGTCGTCGTCGTAGGTGTCGCAGTCGTAGAGGAAGCCACCTTCCTCCATCACCAGCCGCCGGGTGTTGGGGCCGGTGCGGCCGGTGTACCAGCCCAGCGGGCGTTCGCCGGTGAGTTCGGTGAGGATGCGGATCGCTTCGAGCATGTGCTCGCGCTCCTGGGCCTCGTCCATGTATTGGTAGTCGATCCAGCGGTAGCCGTGGCTGCAGATCTCATGCCCGGCGGCGACCATTGCGCGGATCACGTCCGGATGGCGCTGGGCGGCCATGGCCACGGCGAAGATGGTCAGTGGAATATCGAATTCCTTGAACAGCTTGAGGATGCGCCACACGCCGGCACGGCTGCCGTATTCATACAGCGACTCCATACTCATGTTGCGCTCGCCTTGCAGCGGTTGCGCCGAGACCATTTCCGAAAGGAAGGCTTCCGACTCTTTGTCGCCGTGCAGGATGTTGCGCTCGCCACCTTCTTCGTAGTTGAGTACGAACGACAGGGCAATGCGTGCCTTGCCCGGCCAGTGTGGGTGAGGAGGGTTACTGCCGTAACCGATCAGGTCGCGTGGGTAGTCAGCGCTCACTGCAGTCTTCCTTCTTGTTCGTGGTAGCGGTGTGTGTGGCGGCCAGGCAGTGAAAAGACTGGGGTGGCGTCACAGCGATGACTGATTGTATACAACTTAGTACGCACTTTGTAAGCCTGTATTTCTGCATTTTTTCCGCAGGCCCTTCGTAGAATAGCACTGCAAGAAACCTGCCTGACTGGTCAGCTAAATTTAGAAAAACCTCATTCACTGTAGGAGCGAGCTTGCTCGCGAAAAACCTGAGAACGCCTCGGTAACCCTGAAGCGCTGCGTTATCGTTGACGATCTTCGCGAGCAAGCTCTCTCCTGCAGAATCAATGTCAGCAACGGAATGCGGGTTTGTTGAATTTATTGTGTACAATTTTTTTGAAAAGTGTCTTAATCAGCCATCGCCGGCTTTTTCAGTGACCTGAAAAGGTGCGGTCTTTCACTTTACTGACTTCGGGAGGCGCGCAGACGCTATGGGACGTTTGACCACACACGTATTGGACGCCGCACATGGCTGCCCCGGCAGCGCGATCAAGGTTGAGTTGTACCGTGTCGAGGGCGCACAGCTTGAGCTGGTCGCCAGCACCCTGACCAACAACGACGGCCGCTGCGATGCACCCCTGCTGCAAGGCGATGACTACCGCAGCGGTGTCTATCAGTTGCAGTTCAGCGCCGGCGATTACTACCGCGCCCGCGGTGTGCAACTGCCTGAACCGGCGTTTCTCGATGTGGTAGTGCTGCGCTTTGGCATCAGCGCCGAGCAGGATCACTACCACGTACCTTTGCTGATTTCGCCTTACAGCTATTCCACCTATCGCGGTAGCTGAGTCGTCACCACGCTTCACACCCCCAAAGCTCTTCGTTGGTTTTTCGCCCGCTCACACTGCGGGCTTTTTTTCGCCTGCTATTCGGGTTTTATCTATATAACGCCCGCCGGATGAACGTGCTGCCTACCCTCGCAGTTTTTATCCGGAGCCGTTGGCAACATGACCACAGAACCCGACCCACCCGAGCAGGCGGACGCAGGTCTGGCGCTGTCTGCCTGGGGCACCAGCGGCGACAGCCAGGAGCGCATCCGCCGCAACCTGACGCGCCGGCTTAATGCTGCCTCGTCGCCCAGTCGCTTTATCAACGACCTGCACGCTGCCAATGTGCGCTGCACCGAGTTGGCTCGGCAGTTGCGCCGCATGATGCAACACGCGCCGCGAATCCAGCGCCTGGTCCGTGGTGCCCTGCATGAGCATTTCAGCCTGGACCCCGACACCCTGCTGTTCACCGTCGCAGCGTTGCCCGGTCAGGCCGGCCGGGTGGACAGCCTCACAGAGCGCGCCATGGCCCTGCTACATGTGCGAGTGTTTCCCCTCAACATCAACCAATTCACCCGCATGAGCGTACAGGGCGAGCCTGCCGGTAACCTGCGGTTGACCCCACGGGAAATCCTGAACCGGGTCAACGCGCTGGACCTTCCCGCGCGCATCAGCGTGGCAAGGTCGGAGTATTGGCAGGGCCTGTCCCCTGGCAGCGCGTTGTCGCGCACCGAACACTGGGCGCACCTGCAGCGCAGTTTTTTCGTCGATAAGGCCTTGTTGGCCCATGCCCTGTGCCAGTTGTCGGACCACGGCCTGGCCATGGTCATGGGGCTGGTCGATGCTCCTTCACCGCAGGCGCGGCGGCTTGCGGGCGGCGCCTGGGAGCGTTTGCATGCCAGCGATCTGCGCTGGGGCGCAGTGCCGCTGGGTGGCGCGCTGCACCTGTGCCGTCGGGACGCGGGGTGGGACCTTCGGCAAGTGGTGTACCTGCCGGGCTCGGCCCAGGGGTTTTATGAGTTTGCCAGTTGGGTGGCCATGCAGCGCGACCTGCCGGCGGTGATCCACAGCGTTGGGCGCGCGAGCCTGCCGCTGAACCGCGAGCACGAATGGGCGCCCCAGCCTTTCAGTGTGAGCCGCGGGGCTGAAGTGCTCGTCAATGCCCTGCGGCACAGCGCATTGGCCCAGGTGCAGGTCCAGGGGGACAACGAATGGGCCTGCCTGGATTCGCGAGGCATGAGCCGGGCTCCCGGGCTGAATTTACAGCAGCGCCTGCATCAGGTAGAGCGCGCACGCCGCCCGGCCAGCGGTACGCCTCTGCTGACCCAGGCAATCGAGCAATTGCTGGTGTGGGACCACCGCCGCCGTGCCAGGGAGGTGACCTGTGCCTTGCTTCATCCCCGCATGGCCGCGCGCGCCCGCGAGTCCCTGGTACAACGGCATGAACAGGGCGTGTTGGCGCTGCTGGATGCCAGGGACTTGCTCAGGGATTGCCCGCCGTATGAAGCCTGCATCGCCTTGCAAACCCGGTGGCAGCAGCAAGCATCGGCGGTGCATACCCTGCTGCAAGACCAGGAGGCCCAGCTTGCCCAGCGTGACTTCTGGCTGCAGACGCCCGCGGGCAGCACGCGCAGCCGGGCGGCGCAATTGTTGGGCGGGCAACGCAACGCGATGCTCCACGAGGCTAACTTGCAGCGACAGTTGGGGCTGATCAGCGAGGCCAACCTGATGGCGCTGGAAGAGGCGCTGAACAAGGGGGATGCGCCGCGTAGCTGCCGTGTGTTGAGCCTGTCTTTTGGGGTGTCGGGGCAGCCGCTTTGCACGTTGCACGGGGTGTTTGCCGTTACCACGCCACGCGGCCTGAGCCAGCCGGCGCTGCCAGAGCCGGTGCTGTTCCAGGTGCCGGGCAAGGAGGGCGGCTTGCAGGCATGGGCGTCTCTGGACGAGCTCTCTGCCAGCGTCGATGCCAGCCTCAAAAGCCCCGATGGCTCGGCATTGTGGCGTTGCGTCAGCCGTGAACAGCGGCAATCGGCTCAGACGCTGGTGCTAGGGCTGGGCATTGATGCACCGTTGCTGGTGTACTTTCAGGTGATTGAGGGCAACCTCTTGTCCGATCGTTTTCAGGCATACATCCGGCGTGCCCAGCAGGAGCAGCGCTGGGTGGACGCCGGCGGGCGGCCGTTCAGCGAAGTCAGCGACACCGGGTTGGCGCGTGCCTTGTTGTCCCAGGAACTGGCGCACCAGTTGCAAGTGCCGGACAGTGCTGCCCGCGCCTTGGCATTCGCCAACATCGGCGTGCTGAAGCTGGCGGCGGCCCACGCGAAAACCCTGCCGGCGTGGCTGGCTGGCGCTGACCCGGCGTTGCGCAAGCGTTATCAGCGCCAATGGCTTCAGCAACTCGACAGCAGCGCGGTGCTTGAGCAACAGCTGGCGTTGGCGCTGCCTAGCCTGGAAGCCTTTGCGCGCACCACCTTGATCGACCGGCTGCGCAAGGACGGCCTTCAACCGCTGCTGGATATCGACCACCCTTTCCTCGACATGCCCGACGATGTCAGCACCCATTGGGAGTCTCATCCTCACAGGCCGGCCGCAGATTCCGGGGTGCGGGTGGTGGTGAGCCCGCAACGCAACACCTACAGCCTGTTGCAACTGGCATTGCACAACCTGGACGCGGAGGCGCCCTGGACCGAACTGCGCCTGCACTACAGCCGCTACCTGAGTGAACACTGGGCCAGGCACTTGCCGGCCAAGGCGTTGATCGCGTTGATTTCCAGCCTGGATGTGGCAGGGCAATACGAGCAATTGGTCAACCGGGCTTTTTACCCCTTGAAAGACCAGACGCCTGCCTTGCCTCCTGCGCTGGTCGAACGGCCCTTTTACCAACAGGCACGCCTGGCCTTGTTCAGTGCCACTCAACAGGGCCTGAGTGCGGCGGCCCAGAGCCTGTTCGCCACCGCGCTGGCCGCCCGCGCGCCGCAGGACTTGCATCGGGACGGGCATGCGCTGCAACTGTGTTGCGTGCACCTGGCGGCCCTGACCCTGAAACAGCCTCGGCATGTGACAGGCATGCTGCTGCTCCACGACCCGTTCTCAAGCATGACGCTGCTCTACTGGCCCCGGATCGAGGGCCATGCACCGTTGACCGAACATGCCAGCCTCGCGGCGGCGATGCAGGTGTTGATGGAAAGGGCAGCACTTGCACAAAACCGCGCGCAGTTGGCGCTACAGATTGCGCCGGGGTGGGAGGAGGATGCGCTGGCAACCTATCCGGTGGCTGTCCGTCGCCGGCCCTGGACGTTTGACTGGCATGCGGTAACGCGACCCCTCTGGACGGGTTTTCCCTGGTCGCTGTATGCCGGCGCCGTGCGGTTGTACACCGGGATCAAACGCTGGTTCTCGGTGCGTCGTGAGCAACCCGCCACGACCCTGGCGCAGACGGAGCAAGAGGTCAGTGAGCAGATCGAACAGGCTCCTGGGCGATGGCTGGGCGTTACTCCCACCACTGGCAGTGACCTGTTGCACATCCTCGCCCATGGTCAACTGCTGCGCCTGCAGCGGGAGGTGCACGCCATGGCCAACTCACGCCGGGCGCTGGTCGACTACCGTAAATTGCGCTTGGGTGAGCAATCGTCGGCGCGGGTGCGGGGCTTCTTGTCGTTTATCCCGGGCGTGAGTATCGGGGTCAATCTGTATGAGCTGCTGCTCGCCGCCCGGCGTGCCCACCACAGTGGCGACCCGGCGGAGGTAGTGGCAGCCGTTTTTGCTGCATTCATCTTGATTGTCGATGTGGCCATGACGTTTGTACCGCAAGGCAAAGCCGGCCCCCGCCTGGGGACGCAGTTGAGCAAGGTTCGGTACCGCCAGAGGTTGCTGGACGGTGGTGTTGGCAACCTGCGCCAGGCGTCCCAGGCCAACACCCTCAAAGGGTTGGATGCTTTCAAGAAACCCCAGGCGGTTGAGGGGGCCGTGCCGTTGCAGGGGCCGTTCAACAAGGGCACCCATGCCAAGGGCGGTGAGCAGTTTATCCTTGAGGGTGATTCAGCGTACGCGGTGTACCGTCGCAAGGGTGAGCAGACCCTTCGACTGAAAAATGCCGGCAAGGAAGGCCAGGACGAACTGCTGCTGTATATCGAGCAACGTGGTGAACGACTGCTGGGCGCCGACGGTCCCGAACCGCAGCCAGGGCCCAGCTCCGGGGTTCATCGGCCGTGGGAAGCGGTGCGGGCTGGCACCGAATGGGTGGCGCCCGTTGTGTCCCACACCGAGCGCCTGGCCCGGCAACCGGTGTTGGCTTCAAGCCATTGGCAGGCTTGGGGGCTTGGGTTGCACGGGCCTGGCATTACGCAAACGTCCCCGTCCCGGCGGTTGTACCGTGTTCAAGGGGCGCAGCCTTACGACGCGGTCAGGTTGGGGGATAAATATTATGAATTGCTGCCCAACGGCTCGACGGCCCCGGAGGGCATCATATTTTTAAAACAGCCCGAGTTGCCTCCCATAGCGGTCAGGGATGAGTTAATACGCTGGATGCTGCCTGGCCAGCGCGAGCAGCCGATCCCGGCGACCTTTGGCGCCGATCAGCTATGGACTCCACGTGCGCCGCTGTTCACCCGGGCCATTGCGCACTACGTCGGCGACGCCTTTGCCGGGCTGACGCCCACCAGTCGCGATTTCGTCACCCTACGCCTGCTGGAAATAACCGATACCGGCCGTTCGATGACCGCTACTCGCATGCTCAACATTCGCGCCACCCTGGATGAGTGGCTGCCGCCTCTCCCCGATGCGCCTGGCCAGACAGACGACTTGTTCCGCATGCTCAGGCCGCTTAAGCGACGGCAAAAACTGCGCGTCAATATTGGCCTGGAGCGCAAAGTTTCGGGGCTTGAACGCGTGGATTTCGTGCCGTTGACGCCGATCGCTTCCGAGGTACTCATCAACCCTGCCGAGGGCTCCGGTCACGCTCGGCCAATCGCTGCCCAGCGTGCGGTGTTGCAGGTGCTGGAGCGACAGGGCTTTGTGATTAAAAAACTATCCAAAAGCGGCACCGTAGGCCTGTACAACTTATCGTGCACGCATCCGAAGTCCAGCAATCTATATTACGTATTGATGCGCTGGAGCGACTCATCGACCGTTCGCCTGAACTCAGGGCGTATGGTGCAATTGTCCGACGCCTGGTTGCGCTCGAACGCCCGGCGGCAAGCGCACACCTACGCCCCGATTATCCGGGCGCTGGATGAGGGGCGACTGGTGCGGATAATTGCAGGCGTGCAACAGGTTGGGCCAGGTAATCCGGCCACGGTGTTCTTTGTCAGAATGGAGCGTTTCTAGGCGTGCCCGACAGTGTCGATACTGTCGGGCAATGCCGGTCAGCGACTCAGCAATGAAGCCGCGCCCGCACCACTGAACAGCCCGGCGCTGACCCGGTTGAACCAGCTCTGGCCCTTGCCGCTGCGCAGGTAGCGCGCGGCGCCATGGGCACCAAGGCCATAGGCCAGCTTGCACAGCAGGTCGAGCACGGTCCAGGTGGCGATCATGATCAACAACTGCGGCAAAAAGGCCTGCTGGGCACTGAGAAACTGCGGCAGGAAGGCGGCGAAAAACAGGATGTCTTTCGGGTTGCTCGCGCCCAGTACAAAGGCCCGCCCGAACAACGCTCGAAACCGCGGGGTGGCGGCCACTTGCGGTACGTCGGCGCCGTGGGACGGTTGCCGAGACTGTTGCCAGCTCTGCCAGGCAAGGTAAAACAGGTACAGCGCGCCGACGATCTTCAGCGCGCTGAACAGCTGTTCCGAGGCCAGCAACAACGCCCCCAAGCCCAGCGCCGAGGCGCTCAACAGGCAGATCGAAGCGATCACCCCACCCAGAAAGGCCGGGTACGACCGGCGCAGGCCGTAGTTCAAACTGTTGCTGATCATCAGCAAAGACAGGGGGCCGGGGATCAGGATCACCACCAGCGCAGCGCCGCTGAACAGCAGCCAGGTTTCCAGACTCATTGCATTCCTCCATTCGTACAAAAGCCCCACCCGACGGGGTGAGGCGGGGTGAAGCGGGTTGGCCTACAGGAACGCGAACTTGGCGATGAAAATCGCGCAGAGCACCCACAGGCTGATGGAAATTTCCTTGTGTTTACCAGTGCCGGCCTTCAGTGCCACGTAGGTGATAAACCCCAGGGCGATGCCGTCGGCGACCGAAAAAGTCAGGGGCATCATGATTGCGGTGACGATCGCCGGAATGCTGTCGGTGGCGTCGTCCCAGTTGATATGGGCCATGCCGCTCATCATCAGCATGGCCACGTAGATCAACGCGCCTGCGGTGGCGTAAGCCGGAATCATGCCAGCCAGCGGGGCAAAAAACATCGCTGCGACAAACAGCACGCCCACGGTGACGGCGGTCAGCCCGGTACGCCCGCCGGCCGCAACCCCGGCGGCACTTTCCACGTAGCTGGTCACTGGCGGTACGCCGACCATCGCACCAAACACGCTGGAAGCACTGTCGGCTTTCAGGGCGCGGGAGAGGTTTTCGATCTTGCCGTCGGCATTTACCAGGCCGGCACGCTGGGCCACGCCCATCAAGGTGCCGGCGGTGTCGAACATGTGCACAAACAGGAAGGCGAATACCACGCTGATCATGCTGACGTTGAACACGCCCATCACGTCCATCGCCATCCAGGTCGGCGCCAGGCTTGGCGGGGTGGCCATGATGCCGTGGTATTCCACCAGGCCCAGGCCCCAGCCGGCGAGCGTCACGGCGATGATGCTGATCAGGATCGCGCCGAATACCCGGTGGTAGCTGAGGATCGCAATCAACAAAAAGCAGATGGCCGCCAGCAGCGGCGCGGGCTCATGCAGGGAGCCGAGCTTGATCAGGGTGGCCGGGCTTTGCACGATGATGCCGGCGGTTTTCAGGCCGATCACCCCGAGAAACAACCCCACACCCGCGCCCATGGCGTGGCGCAGGCTCACCGGAATGCTGTTGAGCAGCCACTCACGGATACGCGAGAGCGTCAGGATCATGAACAACACCCCGGAGATAAACACCGCACCCAGCGCGGTCTCCCAGTGGTAGCCCATGGTGCCGACCACGGTGTAGGTGAAGAATGCGTTCAGGCCCATGCCCGGCGCCAGGCCGACTGGCCAGTTGGCGTAGAGGCCCATCAACAGGCAGCCCAGCGCTGCAGCAATACAGGTGGCGACAAACGCGGCACCGTGGTCAATCCCGGCGTCGGCCATGATGTTGGGGTTGACGAAGATGATGTAGGCCATGGTGATAAAGGTCGTGAGGCCAGCGATCAGCTCGGTCTTCACTGTGGTGCCATGCAAGCGCAGTTTAAATAGGCGTTCCAGCCAACCGTTGTGGGTTGGCGAGAGGTCGAGCGTAGGGGCTTCGGATTTGCGGCTTTCCACAGCAAGTACTCCTCAAGAGTTTTATTGTTATTTCCAGCGCCGGACACATGAGTGGGCAGCAGCGCTTTGAGGTACCAGCGGGTTTTGTTGACCATTAGGTCAGGAACTCGCACGAAGCGAATTATGCTTTTGTATACAAATAAAGCAAATAATGTTTTCTATTTTGTGTGCGAAAAGGATGAAAGGCAACTCAGGATTGGCCACCGAGTGCCTTGTTCACTGCCAGCCAACCCTCTACCGCTGTCTCGCCCGCCTCGGCAAATGCCCGTTGCAGCAGTTTTACCTGCTCGCGCCGCAGGGATAGTTCAAAGCGCTGGCCTTCCTCGGTCAATTCCAGCAAACGCTTACGCTTGTCGGTCTCGGAGGCCACGCTGTCCACCAGGTGCATTTCCTGCAATTGGCGCAATGGCATGTTCAGCGCCTGCTTGCTCACGCCGAGCAGTTCCAGCAGTTCCTTGACGCTCAAGGCCGGGTAGCGCGCGATAAAAAACACGATACGTTGATGCACCCGGCTCAAGCCCCGACGCTCAAGCATTTCATCGGCCTTGGCGGTGAACGCCTGGTAGCCGAAGAAGAAGGCTTCCATGGCGATTTGCTGGCTGGTCTGGTTTTTAAGGTCAAGCATATTGACGTATCTGCCCAAGTCGTCGTAATTTCGGTCAACCAGTTTGACGTATTTTCCTCAGGTTTTGCTACCGGTGACCCTTATGGCCTTCTCAGAACGTGTTTCGCGCCTTAAAAGCTCCTTGATCCGTGAAATTCTCGCCGCGGCGCAAAAACCGCAGGTGATGTCTTTTGCCGGTGGCCTTCCGGCCGAAGTCATGTTGCCCAAGCTGGATTGGACGGGCATGCCGCTGAACATTGGCCAGTACGGCATGAGCGAAGGCGAGCCGCAGTTACGTGAGTTACTGGCGGCCGAGGCGCGGGTGCTGGGCATCCCATGCCAGGCCAGTCAGGTGATGGTGGTCAGCGGTTCCCAGCAAACCCTGGACCTGGCCGCCAAGCTGTACATCGACAAGGGCACCAAAGTGTTGCTGGAGGGCCCGACCTACTTGGCGGCATTGCAGATATTCCAGCTGTTCGGTGCCGATTGCCTGACTGTGCAGCTTGAAGCCGACGGTCCGGACCTGAAGGCGCTGCGCAACAGCCTTGAGCAGCATCGTCCGTCGTTCGTCTACCTGATCCCGACGTTCCAGAATCCCTCCGCGGTGCGCTACAGCGAAGCCAAGCGCGAGGCGGTGGCCGCGCTGCTGGACGAGTTCGGCGTGACCTTGATCGAAGATGAACCCTACCGCGAACTGACCTTCGACGGCGCCAGCGCGCAACCCATCGTCAGCCGCCTGAAAAAGGCCAGCTGGATCTACACCGGCACCGTGTCCAAAACCTTGTTGCCGGGCCTTCGGGTCGGTTATCTGATCGCCAGCCCCGACCTGTTCCCGCACCTGCTCAAGCTCAAGCAGTCGACCGACCTGCACACCAACCGCGTTGGCCAGTGGCAGGCAATGCAGTGGCTCGGTACCGAGAAATACCAGCATCACCTGGTCGAACTGCGCAGTTTCTACCGAGGCCGACGCGACGCATTCCAGGCAGCACTGGAGCGGCATTTCAGCGACCTGGCCGACTGGCAAACACCCCAGGGCGGATTATTCTTCTGGCTGACCTTGAAACAGCCGTTCGACACCCGCACCTTGTTGGCACCTGCGCTCGACCAGGACATCGCGTTCATGCCCGGTGAACCGTTCTTTTCCGAGCCGGACAACCATCACGGTCACTTGCGGCTCAATTTCAGCCATATCGACCCGGCGCGCCTGGACGAAGGTCTCAAGCGTCTCGCTGCGGTGGTCCGTCAAGCACAGCACGCGCAAGCGGCATAAGGGGAGCCCCATGTACAAGGTCTACGGCGATTACAAATCGGGCAACTGCTACAAGGTCAAACTCATGCTCAACCTGTTGGGCATCGAATACCAGTGGATCGACGTCGATATCCTTAAGGGCGACACCCAGACCGCCGAGTTCCTGGCCAAGAACCCCAACGGCAAAATCCCGGTGCTGGAGCTCGAAGACGGCACCTGCTTGTGGGAGTCCAATGCGATCCTCAACTTCCTGGCCGACGGCAGCGAATTCCTGCCGACCGAACCGCGCCTGCGCACCCAGGTGCTGCAGTGGCAGTTTTTCGAGCAGTACAGCCATGAGCCGTATATTGCGGTGGCACGGTTTATCCAGTTTTACCTGGGGCTGCCGCAAGACCGTATGGAGGAGTACAAGAAGCTGCACAAGGGTGGTTACAAGGCGCTGAAGGTGATGGAACGTCAGTTGCAGTTGACGCCGTACCTGGTGGGCGACCAGTTCTCGATTGCCGATGTGGCGCTGTATGCCTACACCCATGTGGCGGATGAAGGTGGTTTTGACCTGGGTGCCTATCCGGGCGTGCAGGCCTGGCTGAAACGCGTGGCCAGCCATCCAAGGCATGTCGCAATGCTCGGCTGATCACCGAAACCCTGTAGGAGCAAGGTTTGCGGCGATAGCGCCCTCAAGGACGCCATCGCCGGCAAGCCGGGCTCCTACAAGGGGCGCAGTTCTTCATTGAGCAACTCAAAACAGCGCTGCGCCGCCGGGCTCAACGGCTGCCCACTGCGACTGATCAGCCCGATCTCCCGGTTTACACCCGGATGATCAATCGGGATCCGCTTCAACCCCTCCAGGCTGTCCGCCGCCGATTCCGGCAACACACTGATCCCCAACCCCTGCCGCACCAACGCCAACACCGTCGACATATAGTTGGCCTCCATCCCCGCGACCATCGTCAGGCGGGTTTCATCGAACAACGCGTCCACCTGTTCGCGCACGCTGCTGTCGCGCCCGGTGAGGATGATCGGCTGGTCGGCCAGTTGCTTCAGGGTCAACGTGGCATGGCGGGTCAGCGGATGGCCCAGCGGCACGAACGCACACAAGCGGTCATTCAACACCGGCACAAACGCCAACCCGTGGCTCAACCGTGCCCGTACACCAATGCCAAAATCCACTTCGCCGGAACGCACCTGCGCTTGAATGCGATGGGCTACCAGGTCATGCAAGCGCACCTCGATCCCGGCAAAACGTTCGCGAAACAGGCGCAGGGCGGGCGGCAAGGCGCCCGCACACACGGAGGGCAGGGCGGCGATGGTCACCACGCCTCGGCGCAAGGCCGCCAGGTCGCGGGAGCCGCTGACGATGTTGTCCAGGTCCAGCAGCAGCTTCTCCATCGGCCCGCGGGCGTCCAGCCCGGCGGCGGTAATGCTGACGTGGCGCGGGCTGCGGTCGAGCAGGGCAACCCCCAGCCACTCTTCCAGTTGCTGCACCTGCACGGTCAGCGCCGAGGGCGACAAGTGCAACTCGTTCGCGGCCTTGGTGAAACTGCCGGTGCGGGCAACCGCGAGAAACGCCTGGATATGCTGGATCGAATTTTTCATTTTTATTCTGCTCGAGCGTTTTGTTTTTACGAATATGAGAGGCTGAATATTCCAATTTACAAAGCCTAACGCGATTCCAATACTCCAGGGAAAACAATAACCGGCCGAAAACGCCGTTCTGGAGCTACCCCCATGCTCGCTACCCTGGGTGTCATCACCATCCTGTGCCTGCTCACTGCTGTCATGAGCAAACGCCTGTCGCCACTGGTGGCCTTGATCGCCTTGCCGATCATCGCCGCGCTGCTCGGTGGGTTCGGCCTGCAAACCAGCGCCTTCATCATCACCGGCATCAAGAACGTCGCCCCCGTTGTGGGCATGTTCGTGTTCGCGATCCTGTTCTTCGGGATCATGACCGATGCCGGCATGCTGGATCCAATCATTGATCGCATCCTGCGCACGGTAGGGACGCGTCCTACGCGGATTGTCGTCGGTACCGCGACCTTGGCGTTGCTGGTGCATTTGGACGGTTCCGGCGCGGTGACTTTTTTGGTGACCATACCGGCGATGCTGCCGCTGTATACGCGGCTGGGCATCGACAAACGCATCCTGGCCTGCGTGGCGGCGATGGCGGCCGGGGTCAACTTCCTGCCGTGGACCGGCCCGGTGCTGCGCTCCTCGGCGGCGCTGCATGTGCCGGTGGCCGACCTGTTCCAGCCGCTGATCCCGGTGCAGATCGTCGGCCTGGTCTTCGTATTCGCGTGTGCCTGGTGGTTGGGCCGGCGCGAAGAAAAACGCCTGGGCCTGGGCGCCGGTTCCAGCGTGGACGCGGTGCCGCAACGGGTGCTCAGTGAGGATGACATTGCCTTGCGCCGCCCGCGGTTGTTCTGGGTCAACCTGGTTTTGACGGTGCTGGTGATGGTGGTGATGATTGCCGGCTGGGTCGACCCGGTAGTGATGTTCATGCTCGGCACCGTGGTGGCGCTGTGCATCAACTACCCGAACGTCGACGCCCAGCGTGCGCGAATCGATGCCCATGCGAAAACCGCCCTGACCATGGCCAGCATCCTGCTCGCTGCGGGCGTGTTCACCGGCATCATGCAAGGCACCGGCATGCTCAAGGCCATCGCCGAAGTGGCGGTGGCGCAGATTCCGGCGGGCCACGGCAAGTTGATCCCGGCGGTGGTGGGCTTCCTCTCGATGCCGTTGAGCATGCTGTTTGACCCCGACTCCTACTATTTCGGCGTGATGCCGGTGATCGCCGAAGTCGGCAAGGCCTTGGGCGTCGACCCGCTGCAAGTGGCTCAGGCCTCGTTGCTGGGCGTGCACACCACCGGCTTTCCGGTCAGCCCGTTGACGCCGGCGACCTTCCTGTTGGTGGGCCTGTGCAAGATCGAATTGGCCGATCACCAGCGCTTCACCATCCCCTTTCTGTTCGCCGCGTCAGTGTTGATGACCCTGACGGCTTTGCTCCTGGGAGTGATTTGACATGAAAACCTTGCGTATCGGTTCCGGTGCCGGCTACTCCGGCGACCGTATTGAACCTGCGGTGGAATTGGCCGAACACGGCGACCTGGATTACCTGGTCTTCGAATGCCTGGCAGAGCGCACCATCGCCCTGGCGCAACAGGCACGCATCAGCGACCCACAAGGCGGTTACGACCCGCTGTTGAGTGAGCGCATGCGCCGCGTGCTGCCCTTTGTCGGCCAGCCTGAGGGGCGCCGGCGCTTGCGGGTGATCACCAATATGGGCGCGGCCAATCCGGTGGCGGCGGCGCTTGAAGTGCGGCGGGTCGCCAGTGAGCTGGGGCTTAACCTCAAGGTGCTGGCGGTGGTGGGCGATGACGTGCTGGAGACGTTGCGGGCCCAGCCAGAGCTGTTGCTCGACAACGGCCACACCCTCGGCTCATTGGGCGACCGGCTGATTTCCGCGAATGCCTACCTGGGCGCCGAGGGCATTATCGATGCCTTGCGCGCTGACGCCGACGTGGTAATCACCGGCCGGGTGGCAGACCCGTCGTTGTTCCTGGCGCCGCAGATGTTTGAATTTGGCTGGGCCTTTGATGACTGGCAGCGCCTGGGGCGCGGTACGCTGGTGGGGCACTTGCTGGAGTGTGCGGGACAGGTCAGCGGCGGTTACTTTGCCGATCCTGGCTTCAAGGACGTGGACGACCTGGCGCGCCTGGGGTTTCCGCTGGCCGAGATTGATGCCAACGGTGAAGCCTTGATCACCAAGGTCGCCGGTTCCGGTGGGCGGGTCAGTCGGGCGACCTGCACCGAACAATTGATCTACGAAGTGCACGACCCGGCGGCGTACCTCACGCCGGACGTGTGCGCGGACTTCTCCCAAGTAGCGTTTACCGAAGAGGCCGTGGACCGGGTGCGAGCCCATGGCGCAAGCGGACGTCCACGGCCCGAACAGCTGAAGGTCAGTGTCGGGTATCTGGATGGTTGGATCGGCGAGGGGCAGATTTCCTACGGCGGCCCAGGCGCGGTCGCCCGTGCACAACTGGCGCGCGACGTGGTGCTCAAGCGCCTGGAGTTGACCGGTGTACGCCTGCAGGACGTACGCGCCGAATTGATCGGCATGGACTCACTGCACGGCCAGCGCAGCACTGTTGAGCCCTGGGAAGTACGCCTGCGCATTGCCGCCCGCTGCGAAGAGCGCAGCGAGGCGGTACGCGTCGGCAATGAAGTAGAAACCCTTTACACCAACGGCCCGTCGGGCGGTGGCGGCGCCAGCAAAAGTCTGCGCCAGGTGGTGGCGGTGGCGTCGTTATTGCTGCCCCGTAGCGCGGTCAAACCGAGGATCGAGTCATGAAGCTCCATACCCTGGCCCACTCCCGAACGGGAGACAAGGGCGACACCTCGAACATCTCGATCATTGCGTATCGGGCCGAGGATTATCCGCTGCTCTGCGAACAACTCACGGCTGAGGTAGTAGCGGCGTTTTTTGCGCCGTTGCTGGAGGCGGGCGCGGCAGAGGTGCGGCGTTATGAGCTGCCCAATGTGCAGGCCCTTAACTTCGTGTTGCCGGGGATCTTGCGGGGCGGGGTGACGCGGTCGCTGGCACTGGACGCCCATGGCAAGTGCCTGGGCTCTGCATTACTGGATTTGCACATCAACCTGTAGGAGCCGGCTTGCCGGCGATAGCGGCCTGAAGATGTGTGCAGAACCCGCCGGCCTCATCGCTGGCAAGCCAGCTCCTACAAAGGGCAGGGCGGGTTTCAGACCGCTGCAAACCGCTTGTCGAGGTAATCGATGATCACCTTGGAGTCGTACATCCAGGTGGTCTGGCCATTCTCTTCAATGCGCAGGCACGGCACCTTGATCTTGCCGCCTTGCTCCAGCAGGGTCTGGCGGTCCTGCTCGTTGTTCTTCGCATCCTTCAAGGCCACCGGCACGTTCAGGCGGCGCAGGGTGCGGCGGGTCTTCACGCAGAACGGGCAGGCGTGGAACTGATACAGGGTAAGATCCCTGGCTGATTGATCGACCTGGGCCTGGGCGCTCGCCGGGCGTTGTTGCTTGCGCGGGCGGGTGATGAAGTCGCCGAAGATGATGATCTGGCCGAGGCCTACTCGAAGCGCTTTAACGAACACGGTATAAACCTCTTGCCCTGGACTTAAGGGGCCGCAGCTTACCTGATTTTTCACCGGCGAAAAAAAACCGGCGATGAACGCCGGTTTTTCCGATGTAGCGCATTACTTGATCAGACTGAGAAACTCGCTGCGGGTCGCCGCGTTTTCGCGGAACTCACCCAGCATCACCGACGTAATCATCGACGAATTCTGCTTCTCTACGCCGCGCATCATCATGCACATGTGCTTGGCCTCGATCACCACCGCAACGCCCAGGGCGCCGGTGACCTGCTGGACCGCGTCGGCGATCTGGCGGCTGAGGTTTTCCTGGATCTGCAGGCGACGGGCATACATATCGACGATACGTGCAACCTTCGACAGGCCCAGCACTTTGCCGCTCGGGATATAGGCGACGTGAGCCTTGCCGATAAACGGCAGCAGGTGGTGTTCGCACAGCGAGTACAACTCGATGTCCTTGACCAGCACCATTTCGCTGTTGTCAGAGCTGAACAAGGCACCGTTGGTGACTTCTTCGAGGGTCTGTGCATAACCGCGGCAAAGGTACTGCATGGCCTTGGCGGCACGTTTTGGCGTGTCGAGCAGGCCCTCGCGGGAAACGTCCTCGCCGAGTTGGCCGAGAATCGCGGTGTAATTCTGTTCCAGGGACATGAAACTACCTAGTGGGATTTTCGCAAAGGGCAAGGGTACGGTGGCCGACACCGCGCTGCAAGCCTGACGATGGCACTTGTCACTCGTCGCGGCCTTCCATCATGGTGCGCTTGAGCATCACATACACCGCGCCAGCGCCGCCGTGGCGTGGCTGGCACGAGGTAAACCCCAGCACCTGGGAATGCTGGCGCAACCAGGTGTTGACGTGGCTTTTGATCATCGGCCGCTTGCCGTCCAGGCGCACGGCCTTGCCATGGGTGACGCGCACGCAGCGGATTTCAAATTTGGTGGCTTCGGCGAGGAACGCCCAGAGGGTTTCGCGGGCTTTTTCGACGGTCATGCCGTGCAGGTCAAGGCTGCCCTCGAACGGGATCTGGCCGACCTTGAGCTTGCGCATCTGGCTTTCCTGCACGCCGTCGCGGGCCCACATCAATTCGTCTTCGGGGCCTACATCGATAACGAATTGATCCGACAGGCCGTCCACCGTGGTGGCATCCGTACGCACGGTTGCCGCCTGGCGCAGCTTGGCGATCTGGGCGCGGTCGGTCTTGGGTTTGCCGGTTTCGGCGCGATCGTGCTTGATCGGCTTGACGCCGCGCAGCTCGTTCTTGAACAGGGAAAAATCGTCGTCTTGCATGTCAGCCTCCGCGAAGGGCGGGCAGTTTACCTAATCGCGGCGGCTTGATGCGCAACAAACGCTATCTGTACGCCATCAGTCGTGCTTTTTCATCAGGTGCGAGGCGATGTTCAGTGACAGCGGTTGGCGCATGCGCCGACGGCAACGGCGCCACAGCCATACGCCAAACCACAGCACCAGCAGGCCGATGACCAAGAGTATTGCAGAACCGCCAGGGCTGGCATTCAGCTCGCCCAGGGCCGGTGAGTGCCCAACCAAACCAGCGCCGCCAGCAATTGCCAGTAGTACGCCACATATTGCCAACAGCGCGGCAAAGCCGGCGCCGATGCGCAGACGCCAGTTGCTCGGGCCCTTGGGGCGCAAGCGACGAGCATCAAAACCATCGGATATCTTCATTCCGACCTTTCCTCCAGGGTATCGGCCCTTCGACCGGAAGATACACAGGTTGTTCCGGGTACAGAGGCAATTGCAGCAAATGACAGGTTTTTGCGGATGAGCGGGCGGCTACCCGCTCATCGAAGGTCGATCAGATCAGATCTTTGGTCAAGGCGAGGGTGGCGAAGTTGTCAGCCATGATGGCCATTTCGGTCTGCTGCACGTGGTCGGCGCTGAGGATGCCGCCTTTGTAAGGCAGGTCGCGGGTAGCGCAGGCGTCTTCCACCAGGGTGCAACGAAAACCGAGGTTCTTCGCCGCGCGAACGGTGGTGCTGACGCTGGAGTGGCTCATGAAGCCGCAGACGATCAGGTCCAGGGAACCGAGATCCTGCAGGTGCTTCTCAAGGCCCGTACCGTGGAACGCGCTGGGCAGCAGCTTGCCGATGATGGTCTCGTCGGCGTGGGGCTCAAGGCCTGGAATGAATTCACCGCGTTCGCCCTGCGGGTCAAACAACCCGCCGACCGTGCCCAAGTGGCGCACATGCACGATCGGGCGCCCGGCGTTGCGCGCGGCAGCGGCCAGTTGCTTGATGTTTTCGACAGCAGTGTCCATGCCCGAGAGGGCGAGGGGGCCACTGAGGTATTCCTTCTGGGCGTCGATGATCACGAGGGTCGCATGGTTCAGGTTCGCCGCTGCGTAACCACGACCGCTGAGTTGAAACATCGTCTTTGGAACGGACATTCTGGGGCTCCTGTGAGTGGGGCTTTTGTGACATTGTCCTCTGGCTGGGCGCTTCTGTGAATCGCTACCATCGTAAGGTACGCCGTTGTTGGCGTGTAGCGATGTCAATAGGGCACTACGTTTGGTTAAAAAGCGCGTTTAAGATGAAATCCGACGTGCGGCAAAGGGTTTTTTCGTACATCGTCGGTACAGCTTAAGGCTGTTAGAATCGCCGGTCGTTTTTTCCAGGAGCTTGCCCCCGTGATCACTTCTCGCCTGCGCACCTTGCGCGACCATATCCGTTGGGCCGTCAGCCGTTTCCATGGGGAAGACCTGTTTTTCGGCCACGGTACCGACAACGCCTGGGACGAAGCCCGGCAATTGGTGCTCGGCGCCCTGCACCTGCCATGGGAAATTGCCGACAGCTACCTGGATTGCAACCTCGAAGAAGAGGAAATCTCCCACGTGCAACGG
The DNA here is from genome assembly GCF_034314165.1 of Pseudomonas sp. Bout1. Taxonomy (GTDB): domain Bacteria; phylum Pseudomonadota; class Gammaproteobacteria; order Pseudomonadales; family Pseudomonadaceae; genus Aquipseudomonas. The sequence continues at coordinate 2,207,509 of NZ_JAVIWK010000001.1, forward strand.
TTGCTGCACCGCCGTATCCATGAGCGCGTGCCTACCGCGTACCTGTTGAAGGAAGCCTGGTTCTGCGGCATGTCGTTTATCGTCGATGAGCGCGTGCTGATCCCACGCTCACCGATTGGCGAACTGATCGAAAACCGCTTCGAACCGTGGTTGGGTACACCGCCGGCGCGCATCCTGGACCTGTGCACCGGCTCCGGTTGCATCGGTATTGCGTGCGCCTACGAGTTCCAGGACGCCGAAGTGGTACTCGGTGACCTGTCGTTTGAAGCGCTGGAGGTGGCCAACCAGAACATCGAGCGCCATGGCGTCGATGAGCGAGTGTACACCGTCCAGGGCGATGGATTTGATGGTTTGCCGGGCCAGCGTTTTGACCTGATCGTGTCCAACCCGCCGTATGTCGATGCCGAAGACTTTGCCGACATGCCGGATGAATACCAGCACGAGCCGGAGCTGGGCCTGGCCTGCGGGGATGACGGTTTGAACCTGGTTCGGCGGATGCTCGCCGAGGCGGCGGATCATTTGACCGACAAGGGCTTGTTGATTGTCGAGGTGGGCAACAGCCAGGTTCACGTCGAGGCGTTGTACCCGGAAGTGGACTTTGCCTGGCTGGACTTCCAGCGCGGTGGGCACGGCGTGTTCATGCTCACGGCCGAGCAGTGCCGGGCGCATCAGGCGGTGTTTGCCGCCAGGGTCTGATCTAACGGCAGGAATGCGGTCAGTGTGGGAGCTGGCTTGCCTGCGATAGCGCAGTGTCATTGCCGGGGATGCTGGCTGGTACACTGCTATCGCAGGCAAGCCAGCTCCCACATTTGTATCCGGTTTCTGCAGAAGGATTACCGGTGCGTCGCAATCCAGATCAACAACCCCGCCTGAAACACCGTAAATGCCACCAGGCAGGTAATCGTGAAGCGCAACCCGCTGTCTTCGCGCTTGAACTTGGTGACCTTTTCTTCTTCCTTGCGCAGCTTCACTTCGTGCTCTGCAAGATTCTGTTCGGCCTGTTGCAGCATCTGCGCCGCCTCCAGGATCTCCACGAACTGCAGCTTCTCGGTGTTCCAGCTGTCCAGTACATCGCTGACTTTGCCCGGTTGCACGTTGCCCTTCAAATGCTGGACATCGGCATAGGCCACATCAAACCCCTGGATACGCAGGAAGTGATCCCGACGCAGGCGCGTGGCTTCGTTGAGCGCGTCCTTGTTGGCCAGGTCTACGCCGTCGACGCGATAGTGCGACCACTTCTTTTTCGCCCAGGCAGCGCCCTGGGCCACCAGGAAACGGCCGATGCCGCGGTTCGCCGGTTCGATCTCCAGGCTGTTGCCCGGGCCAAAATGCACCCGGTGGGTGGCGTGGTCGACCCAGATATCCAGGTGGTTCTGTTCCCGGCGCACCCGCTGGCCTGGCAATTGAATGACCATGCGCAGCAGGCTGTGGTTCTTGTCGTTGCGTTCGGCCCAGCCAAATTGCACAAAGCGCAGCGGCCGCACGCCCGTGGCACGGTCGGTGGCCAAAGGCGCCAGGCGCAGCATCTTGAAATGTTCGGCCTGTACCTCCGCCCACGGCAATGCGGCCGAGGCAGCGGCCTCGGTGTCAGTCGTGGTTTCGGCGGTAGATTCGGGTGTTGCTTCGGTGTTCGTCATTCGGCGCGATCCTGTCCAAGCTCTGCGGGCCGACAGGCTTTTTGCTGTCGACCCAAGGCTTATCGGCCGTTTTACTCAGGACTGGAGGGGCAATACTCGCTTAACTGGCGCGAAGTCCGTCGATAAAGCGAACCAGGCGCGTGCCCAGTTCAGCCGCGAGCGGCAACTGCGGGTCGTTGTAAGACTCCAATTGTTGCTTCACGTCGTTGGGCACGATCCGCATCACGTGGTTCATGCCCTCGATCACCGTCAGTTCGGCATCGGGTTTGGCCTTCTGCAGTTGTTGCGCATCGGCCACGCCGACTTGCAGGTCGTTGGTGCCCTGGACGATCAGCGCCGGCATGGTCAGCTTGGCAAATGCCGCCGAAGGGTCGGCGCGAAACAGGCTGATCAGGTAAGGCTGCACGCTGGGACGGAAAATGCCCTCGAGCGGCGCGGGCACATCGGCGTCCACCTGGCCGGCCTTGAGGTGGTCGAGAATCTGGTTGCTGCGCAGTAACAGGGCGGGTGGCATGTGGTCGGCCAGTTGCTGGCGGATCACCTGGTCTACGGGGCGCGCGCTGCCCGACAGGGAAATCACCCCGGCCGGGTTCAACTGCGGGGCGGCGAGGGCGGCCACCAGTGCGCCTTCGCTGTGGCCCAACACGATCAGCGGGCCCATGCGCGGGTCGGCCTTGAGCAATTTGCCCCAGGCCACGGCGTCGGACACGTAGGCGTCCAGGGTCAGGTTGCGTTCATCGGGGGTGGCGGCAAGGCTCGCGGCCACGCCGCGCTTGTCGTAGCGCACGCTGGCGATGTTGTGCCTGGCCAGTACCCAGGCCAGGCGCTTGAGGCTGTCGTTGCGAGCGCCGTCGGCGCTGTTGCCGTTGCGGTCGGTAGGCCCGGAGCCGGGAATGATCAGCACCACCGGCACCGGCTTGTCGGATTTGGGCAACAGCAACGAGCCAAACAGCTCGCCGCTGCCGGTGTCCAGGCTGATGGGCCGTTGCAGCACGACAGGCGAGGCGGCGAAGCCAAGGCTGGAAAACAGGGTAAGGGTCAAAAGCAGAACTCGCAGCATCATCGCGCCATCATCGGGGAGGTGCCGGTTGGACCAACGTCTACCGGTAAGGTTTCGATGATGATCTAGTCGGTTAGCCTGCGTATACTGGCCGCCTTAAGTTATTACGGTTGACTTGATTCAACTGATTTCACGGAGCGCCCTGCATGTCCGGCAATACCTACGGCAAGCTGTTCACTGTTACCACCGCGGGCGAAAGCCATGGCCCGGCGTTGGTCGCCATTGTCGACGGCTGCCCACCGGGCCTCGAGTTGTCCCTGGAAGACCTGCAGCGTGACCTCGACCGCCGCAAGCCCGGCACCAGCCGCCACACCACGCAGCGCCAGGAAGCCGACGAAGTCGAAATCCTTTCCGGCGTGTTCGAAGGCCGCACCACCGGCTGCGCCATCGGCCTGCTGATTCGCAATACCGACCAGAAGTCCAAGGACTACTCGGCGATCAAGGACCTGTTCCGCCCGGCCCACGCCGACTACACCTACCACCACAAATACGGCGAGCGCGACTATCGCGGCGGCGGCCGCAGTTCGGCGCGGGAAACCGCGATGCGCGTGGCGGCTGGCGCAATCGCGAAAAAATTCCTGGCGACCCAGGGCATCGTGATCCGTGGCTACATGAGCCAGCTGGGCCCGATCGAAATCCCGTTCAAGACCTGGGACAGCGTCGAAGACAACGCCTTCTTCTGCCCCGACCCGGACAAGGTGCCGGAACTGGAAGCCTACATGGACCAGTTGCGCCGCGACCAGGACTCCGTTGGCGCCAAGATCACCGTGGTTGCCGAAGGCGTAATGCCGGGCCTTGGCGAGCCGATCTTCGACCGCCTCGATGCCGAGCTGGCCCACGCGCTGATGAGCATCAATGCGGTCAAGGGTGTGGAAATCGGCGCCGGTTTCGCCTGTGTTGCCCAGCGCGGCACCGAGCACCGTGACGAGATGACCCCGGAAGGTTTCCTCAGCAACAACGCCGGCGGCATTCTCGGTGGTATCTCCTCCGGCCAGCCGATTGTTGCGCACCTGGCACTCAAGCCGACGTCCAGCATCACCACGCCGGGCCGTTCGATTGACGTGCACGGCAACCCGGTGGACGTGATCACCAAGGGCCGTCACGACCCGTGCGTGGGCATCCGTGCCACGCCGATTGCCGAGGCAATGATGGCCATCGTGTTGATGGACCACCTGCTGCGCCATCGCGGGCAGAACGCCGATGTAAAGGTCAGTACGCCGGTGTTGCGCCAGCTATGACGGTATGTGGTGAGCGAGCTTGCTCGCGCTGGGCTGCGAAGCGGCCCCAAGACCTGCAACCCTGCATTAACTGGAGAAATGCGTTGCTGCTATTGGGGGCGCTTCGCGACCCGGCGCGAGCAAGCTCGCTCGCCACAAGCCACTTATGGTGACGGAAGCCCTCCCGTACTGGCGACTCTCCAGCTTCTACCTGTTCTATTTCGCCCTGCTGGGGGCGACGGCGCCATTCCTGGCGCTGTACTTCGACCACCTGGGGTTCTCCAGCGCGCGCATTGGCGAGCTGGTGGCCATCCCCATGCTGATGCGCTGCGTGGCGCCCAACCTGTGGGGCTGGCTGGGGGATTACACCGGCCGGCGCCTGGCCATCGTGCGCTTTGGCGCAGTGTGCACCCTGGCGAGTTTCTCGCTGATTTTCGTCAGCAAGACCTACGCCTGGCTGGCGCTGGTCATGGCCCTGCATGCGTTCTTCTGGCACGCGGTGCTGCCGCAGTTTGAAGTCATCACCCTCGCGCATCTGCAGGGCCAGACCTCGCGCTACAGCCAGGTGCGGCTATGGGGTTCCATCGGTTTTATCCTTACCGTGGTGATCATGGGCCGGCTGTTCGAATGGCTGAACCTGGACATCTACCCGGTGGTAGTCGTGGTGATCATGGCCGGCATCATCGGCGCCAGCCTGTGGGTGCCGAATGCGCAGCCGCTGACCCAGGGCAACCGCCTGGCCGGTGACGGCTTCTTGCGACAACTGCGCAGCCCCGGGGTGCTGGCGTTTTATGCCTGTGTGGCGCTGATGCAAATGAGCCACGGCCCTTACTACACCTTCCTCACCTTGCACCTTGAACACCTGGGTTACAGCCGTGGTGTAATCGGCATGCTATGGGCTCTGGGCGTAGTGGCGGAAGTCTTGATGTTCCTGGGCATGAGCCGGATTCTCACGCGTTTTTCGGTACGCCGGGTGCTGATGGCGAGTTTCCTGCTGGCGGCGCTGCGCTGGTTGTTGCTGGGTTCGTTCGCTGAATTCTTCTGGGTGCTGTTGTTGGCGCAGGTGATGCACGCCGCGACCTTTGGCAGTTTTCACGCGGCGGCGATCCAGTTCGTGCAACGCAGCTTCGGTGCTCGCCAGCAAGGCCAGGGCCAGGCACTGTATGCCGCACTGGCCGGTACCGGCGGCGCGCTGGGCGCACTTTATTCAGGCTACAGCTGGAACCTGCTGGGGCCGACCCTGACCTTCAGTATCGCCAGCCTCGCGGCCCTGGCCGCCGCCATAATCATAGGCATTCGATTGCAAGAGGAGCGGCCATGAGCCGCTTCCGTGAAAGAGGAAGAGTTTGATGAGCTATCTCGCGGTTTACCATGTGTCCACTCCCGATACCCCGAACAAGGTCCTGACTCACCAGGACGATATCGCCTCGACCCTGGCCGAGCTGGGCGTGGGCTTCGACCGTTGGCAAGCCGCTAACCGGCTTGAAGCGGGTGCCAGCGATGTGCAGATCATCGCTGCCTATCAGGCGCCCATCGACAAGCTGATGACCGAGCGCGGTTACACCAACGTCGACGTGATCAGCGTCGGCAACGATCACCCACAGAAAGCCGAATTGCGCGCCGAGCGGCTCGATGAACACCGTATGGCTCATGACCACGTACGTTTTTTCGTCGCGGGCCGTGGGCTGTTCACCTTGCACATCGATGACTATGTGTACGGCGTGTTCTGCGAAAAAAACGACCTGATCTCAGTGCCCGCTGGTATTGCACACTGGTTTGATATGGGGGAGAACCCGCACTTTGTGGCGATCCGCTTGTTCAACAGCCCGCAAGGGTTGGCGGTTAACTTGACTGGTGACGCGATTGCCGAGGGGTTCCCCCGGCTGGAAGACTAAGCTCGCCCGACCAGGCCTTCTGAATATAAGGCTTTTTTAAAGGTCAACTCAGACGTATTGGAAATCGTTGTAGGAAGAAGCTTTTAAGTGTGTGGGCAATAGCTGTTTATCGTTGCCCTTACTTAATGTTTCCACTCTTTGTGTAACTCTCCCGGGTCTCAATATTTATTCGCCTGTCAATAGGAGTAATCCGACTTCAGGCGTTACAAGACCTACGGAAGAGAGAGGCCTGCATGAGCGGTCCAGAGCTACTGGAACAACCGGCCACGAAAACTGATCACGTACCCGCTGGCCGAAGCAATTCGCGTGCGAGGCTGGCCGGTAAGCCGCTGACCCCAAAGGAGCGGGAGATTCTGCGCTGGGCAGTCGAAGGCAAGACGGTCTGGGAGATCAGCAAAATCCGCTCGATCTCAGAGGCGACGGTTAAGTTTCACCTGCGTAACATCTATGGGAAGTTACAGGTAACTAACCGGGTCCAGGCCGCGAACGAGGCGGTAAAACAGGGTTTGTGCGAATAAAAAAGGCCGTGGTGCACAACGGCACCACGACCTGTTCGGGTCCTGCATCACATTCAAGCCGAATGGTAAGTCGGCAGGGCAAAGCGGTTCTGGCTTTGCAGCATCGAAATTTGCGGCAGGTCGCTGGCTTGTTCAGCCAGGTCGCGGCGAATCGCGCTAATCACCCAAGTAAGTTGGTCGGCGGTGTGCAGTTGCTGATAAGAGATCGAACGCTTGATCTGCTTGCCTTCGCTGTTGCGCAAGGTCAGCAGGATGCCGCCATCAGGACGGGCCTGAGTGGTGACGTCGAAATGGGAGAACACAGAAGAAAATTTGTCTTGGATCAGGCTCATGTCTATCAGCTCCGTTAGCTCATGTTTTGCAGCGTGGAGTGATGGTTGCAGTGATTGTGCCAGTACTGGTGCTGTTAAAAAAACCTTATAAATCAACAGCTTGAAAATTTACGAGATTTTCAGTTTCGTGCAATTTGCATGAATGGCCATCGTGCATCCTGCATTTTGCGGGGTTTTGCCACGTGTTTCGCCGCTGGCAGGCGAGGCAGGTCTTCCATACTGACCGCGTAACGGGCCGGGAAATTCCGTTTCCCTGCAGGATACAAAACTTTTCAAATCCTGCGTGTACAGCCGCAGAATGGCTGGCGTATTTTCCTGCAAGGCATTCAGCGTCGGTCTTACGGCGCAAAGGGTGCTTGAGGATCATACGAACAATAAGAAAAAGGACGTTCCCGCCATGAATCACCCGTCAAGTGACATGATCACCTGGAGCATGATGCTGCGTAAGGTGCCCACCATTGTCCGTGCCCTGCCTCGACTGGTGCGCGGGATGCGCGCCGCCAACGTCACTGACCCCGCCCAGCCTTGCGGGCTTGCCTGGACGTTCGAACAAGCCGCCTTGCGCAACCCGGATGGCGCCGCGCTGCTGTACGGCGACACCGTGTTCAGTTACCGCCAGGCCAACCAGCAAGCAAACCGCATGGCCCATTACCTGCAGCAGCAGGGCATCCGCAAGGGCGACGTGGTGGCGTTGTTTATCGAAAACCGCCCCGAGTTGCTGCTCTGCGTGCTGGCCGTGGCCAAGCTGGGGGGCATTTGCGCGATGCTCAATACCTCGCAAACCCAGGCTGCGCTGATACACAGCCTCAACCTGGTAACGCCGGTGGCCATTGTGGTGGGCGCCGAGTTGGTGGCCGCCCACGAGGCCGTTCGCCTTCAAGTGGCGATCGACGCGAATAAAACCTGGTTTATTGCCGACCAGCCGCATGCCGACGTGCCGCCGGGCTACGTGGACCTGATGGCCGCCAGTGCCGATTGCCCGATGGAAAACCCCGCCAGCAGCCGGCAGATCTACTTCAACGACCCCTGCTTCTATATCTACACCTCCGGCACCACCGGCTTGCCCAAGGCCGGGATTTTCAAGCACGGACGCTGGATGAGAACCTCCGCCAGCTTCGGCACCATCGCCCTGGATATGGGCCCCGAGGATGTCGTCTATTGCACCTTGCCGCTGTACCACGCCACCGGCCTGTGCGTGTGCTGGGGGGCGGCGATTGTCGGCGCATCGGGGTTTGCCATTCGCCGCAAGTTCAGTGCCAGCCAATTCTGGGACGATGTGCGCCGCTTCAATGCCACCACCCTGGGGTATGTCGGCGAGCTGTGCCGCTACCTGGTCGACCAGCCGGCGCACGGGCAGGACCGGAATAACCGGGTGACCAAGATGATCGGCAATGGCCTGCGCCCCGGTGTCTGGGCCGAGTTCAAGCAGCGCTTTGGTGTGGACCACATCTGTGAGCTGTACGCCGCCAGTGACGGCAATATTGGCTTCACCAACGTGTTGAATTTCGACAACACCATCGGTTTTTCCCTGATGCACTGGGCGCTGGTGGACTACAGCCACGACAGCTGTGAGCCGATTCGCGGCACCGACGGCTTTATGCGCGAAGTGTCAAAGGGTGGCCAAGGGCTGCTCTTGGCAAGGATCGATGCCAAGGCACCATTCGACGGCTACACCGACCCCGAGAAGAACCGCAAGGTGGTGTACAGCGATGTGTTCGAGAAGGGTGACCGCTACTTCAATACCGGCGACCTGTTGCGCAACATCGGGTTTGGCCATGCCCAATTCGTTGACCGGCTGGGGGATACCTACCGCTGGAAAGGTGAAAACGTTTCCACCACTGAAGTCGAAAACATCCTATTGCAGCACCCACAGATCTGCGAAGTGGTGGCCTACGGCGTCGAGATCGAAAACACCAATGGCCGCGCCGGTATGGCAGCTATCACGCCAGCTGAATCCCTGGCCGCTTTGGATATGCGTGAGTTGTTGCGGTTTGCCCATGGGCAGTTGCCCGCGTATGCAGTGCCGTTGTTCCTGCGGATCAAGGTGAAGATGGAAACCACGGGCACCTTCAAATACCAGAAGGTGAAACTCAAGGAGGAAGCGTTCGACCCGATCAAGGCCGGGGATGATCCGATCTTTGCATGGCTGCCGGGATCTGACAGCTACGTGCCCGTCACCGGGCAACTGCTGGAGCAAATCCAGGCGGGCAAGTTTCGTTATTGATTCTGCCTATCGCAGCTTTTGGGAAAAAAGGCATGACAGTGGGGAACTCCGTCGCGAGACTGGGCACCTTAAGAAGCACCAGACAAGGAGCCCCACATGTCAGACCAAGCCAAACAAATGACCGAAGACGAAGCCGCCGAATTTGCCGAGCAGGTGTTCGACGTGGCGCGCAAGGGTGATGCCGCGATGCTGGCTGCACTGCTGGCCAAGGGTTTGCCGCCAAACCTGCGTAACCACAATGGCGATACGCTGTTGATGCTGTCCGCCTACCACGGCCACGCGGACGCAGTAAAAGTGCTGCTGGAGTTCAAGGCCGACCCACAGATCGCCAATGACAAGAACCAGCTGCCGATTGCCGGCGCGGCGTTCAAGGGCAACCTTGCAGTGGTCAAGGCGTTGATCGAAGGTGGGGCGTTGGTCGAAGGCGCGTCATCGGATGGCCGCACGGCGTTGATGATGGCGGCGATGTTCAACCGCACCGAGATGGTGGACTACCTGCTCAGTCAGGGCGCCAACCCCAGGGCCACCGATGCCCAGGGCGTGACCGCGCTGGCGGCGGCGCACACCATGGGCGCAGTGGATACGGCGGCGCAGTTGCAAAAACTGGTGTAGGCTTTGCGCCCTCCAAATCAGCCCCGCCACAGGACCACCCCATGAAAACCGCACTCGTCGAACTCATCAGCAAAATCAGCTCCGGCTGCATGAGCGAACCCGAGATCGCCAAGGTGGCTGACGAAGCGGCCCAGGCCTACGCCGATCCGCAAGCGTTCCTGGCCGCCAACCCCGACATCAACTACGACGACACTTTCCCGATTCCGTTGGGCGAGTGGATCGTCGTCGGCAGCCTGCCCGAAACGGTGCTGTTCCAGGCTGATACCTACCAGGACCTGTTCGCCCAGATCGTTGCCTCGTTCGGCCCCGGCGTGGCGTTCAACCTCAAGCCCAAGCAGTTGGCCAAGACCGAAGCCCTGACCGCGCTGAACCGCATCCAGATCCAGATGAGCGCGCTCAACCCGGAAAATGGTGGCTATGTGCTGGTCAACCTCAGCCAACCGATGGACGACGAGATCCAGGCCGTGCTGGTCTACGGCAACGACGTGCCGCGGGTGCTGGCGTTGTGTGCCGAAGTCGGGATCAAGGGCGAACCGTCCCTGGAAGCCCTGCGGGTTGCGGTCCACGTCTGAAATAAAACGGAACCCCTGGCCACGGCTGACTATCCTAAGCAGGCATGCCCTCACTTAGGAGCGACACCATGGGTTCCACTTTTAATGGCTTGATCGGGTTGATCATCCTTGCGTTGGATATCTGGGCGATCATCAACGTGTTCAAAAGCGGCGCGGGTACCGGCGCCAAGGTGCTGTGGATCCTGTTGATCCTGCTGCTGCCGGTGTTGGGCTTGATCATCTGGGCGATCGCCGGGCCGCGCGGCAACGTGCGCATCTGAAGATCTGCGACGTAGCAGCTGTCGAGCCCGAGCGAGGCTGCGTCTGCGGTGTGTCAGGCACACCGCGAACGCAGCCTCGCTCAGGCTCGACAGCTGCTACGGTTACTAGATCAACCAGCTGCCTTCCAGCTCCAGCAACTTCACCTTGTTCTCGATCCCGCCGCCAAACCCCACCAGTGTTCCATCGCTGCCCACCACACGGTGACAGGGAATGATGATGGAAATCGGGTTGGCGCCATTGGCCGTGCCCACCGCGCGAATTGCCTTGGGATTTTCCAGGTGTTGTGCCTGTTCAGCGTAAGTCCAGGTACGCCCATAGGGAATCTGCAACAACGCCTGCCACACTTGCTGCTGGAAGGCCGTGCCCACCGGCGCCAGCGTTAGATCAAACACTTCGCGCTTGCGTGCAAAATACTCATCCAGTTGCCATCTTGCTGCATCCAACTCGTTAGTTGCCAGCGCCCAATCTGCCTGCACCGGGCATTGATGCACGTCCATATATAACAGGCGCAGACCTTGTTCATCGGCCGCGAGCAACAGCGGCCCGAGGGGGCTTGGATGGTAGCAATAAAACATCATGGGCAATCCAAAAAGGCAGATGGCCAAGATACGGCCCCAAGTTGCTCACTACAATCTCGGCTGTTTTTTGTGTGTCGAGATATTCGCTGCACAAAATTTTCACATTCCATCCAAGACAATTCGCCGGCTATTTTTCCTGCCGGATGCTCTAAGACGAGTCTCAAACACTGGCCGGATTGAGTAATCAATGGCGTTGCCGGCGTTGATCGGGCACCATTTGCGCCATCGCGTTAACGGCCTACCCCATCTTACTGGGCGAGGGCAGTACGCCGCCGTATTCATTCGCAACTTAAACTTCCAATGGGTCCTAAAACGACATGGCAAACCCGGACGCCCTGAATCAGCAGCGAGCTTCTAATCGCTTGCTGCAACCGACCGTCAAATCCCATCTGGCGTACACGCTGCTTTGTGCCTTGATCATGATGGTGATGTTCTCCCTGCTGCGCCTGGCGCTGCTGGTTTACAACCGTGAGATGATCCTCGACACACCCGCCTCGACTTTCCTGGAAGCGTTCGCCAACGGCCTGCGCCTGGATATTCGCCTGGTGATGTATGTGCTGGTTCCGCTGCTGCTGGCCTTGTTCAGCGTACGGGCCATGGCGGCGCGCGGGTTCTTCCGCTTGTGGCTGACTGTCGCGTCGAGCATCGCCCTGTTCCTGGGCCTGATGGAGATGGACTTCTACCGCGAGTTCCACCAGCGCCTCAACGGCCTGGTCTTCCAGTATGTGAAGGAAGACCCGAAAACCGTGATGAGCATGCTCTGGTACGGGTTCCCGGTCGTGCGTTACCTGCTGGCCTGGGCCGTGGGCACGCTGATCCTGAGCATCGCGTTTAAAGGTGCCGACCGTGCGACGCGCCCACGTGGCCCCTTCAGCGGCGGCAGCATCGGCACCCGCCAGGTGGCGCCGTGGTACACACGCATCGCGGTGTTCGTGGTCTGCGTACTGATCGCCGTGGTCGCCATCCGTGGCACCCTGCGCCAGGGCCCGCCGCTGCGCTGGGGTGACGTGTACACCACCGACTCGAACTTCGCCAACCAGTTGGGCCTCAACGGTACCTTGTCGCTGATCTCGGCGGCGAAATCGCGCTTCTCCGAAGAGCGTTCGAACATCTGGAAAGCCACCCTGGAACAACCACTGGCCACCCAGACCGTGCGCGACATGCTGGTACTGCCGACCGAGAAACTGGTCGACGCCGACACCGCGGCCGTGCGCCGTGACTTCACGCCGCCGGCCGAGAAGACCCTGCCGATCAAGAACGTCGTGGTTATCCTGATGGAAAGCTTCGCCGGTCACTCGGTGGGCGCCCTGGGCCGGCCGGGCAACATCACGCCGTACTTCGACAAACTGTCCAAGGAAGGCCTGCTGTTCGACCGCTTCTTCTCCAACGGTACCCATACCCACCAAGGTATGTTCGCCACCATGGCCTGCTTCCCGAACCTTCCAGGCTTCGAATACCTGATGCAGACCCCGGAAGGCAGCCACAAGCTGTCGGGCCTGCCGCAGCTGCTCAGTGCGCGCAAGTTTGACGACGTGTACGTCTACAACGGCGACTTCGCCTGGGACAACCAGTCGGGCTTCTTCAGCAACCAGGGCATGACCAACTTCATCGGGCGCAATGACTTCGTCAACCCGGTGTTCTCCGACCCGACGTGGGGCGTGTCCGACCAGGACATGTTCACCCGTGGCCTGGAAGAGCTGAAGGCGCGCGAAGGCGGCAAGCCGTTCTATGCGCTGCTGCAAACCCTGTCCAACCACACACCGTACGCGTTGCCGACGCCATTGCCGGTCGAGAAAGTCACCGACCGTGGCAGCCTCAACGAGCATTTGACGGCCATGCGCTACTCCGACTGGGCCCTGGGCCAATTCTTTGAAAAGGCCCGCAAGGAGCCGTACTTCAAGGAAACCCTGTTCGTGATCGTGGGCGACCACGGCTTCGGCAACGAGCAGCAGATTACCGAGATGGACCTGGGCCGCTTCAACGTGCCAATGCTGATGATTGCACCGGGCATGCAGGAGAAGTTTGGCGAGCGTGACCACACCGTGGGCACTCAGATCGACATCGTGCCGACCATCATGGGCCGCCTCGGTGGTGACACCCTGCACCAATGCTGGGGCCGTGACCTGCTCAACCTGCCGGAAGGCGACAAGGGCTTTGGCGTGATCAAACCGTCGGGCAGCGACCAGACCGTCGCCTTGCTTACTGGTGACCGCGTACTGGTATTGCCGAAGGAAATGCCACCGAAGCTGTGGGAATACGAACTGGGCGCCAACCCCACCGGGAAAGTGATTCCAGAGTCGCCGGACGAGGCTGCGCTCAAGCAAAAGCTTGAATCGTTCCTACAGACCGCTACCAAGAGCCTGCTGGATAACACCGCAGGTGTCGTGGACGGCAAGCCGGACTAAACACCGCGCATAAAAAAAGAGGCCTTTTAGGCCTCTTTTTTTTGCGCTGTTAAATGCGTTATATCTTGCCGAGCAACAACAGAATCAACAGCACTACCAACACAGTACCGAGAATACCCGATGGCCCGTAACCCCAGTTACGTGAGTGAGGGAACACTGGCAAACCGCCGACCAGCAGGAGGATCAGAATAATGATAAGAATGAGGCTCATGTTTTGTTTTCCTTATTGTCTTCTGAAAAGACCTGTTATTTAACGGGTAGGCCCGACAGTTAGTACGGACGCCTTAATAACTCCGACCGGTTCGTTGGGCAGAAAATTCCGTGTTTTTTTAAAGCTTTTTGCTAACCTGCTTATTTCCTTTAACTGCGTTGCAAATACCCCTCCTTAGTTTAAATAAATTGAACTTGGCGGGTTTCCCGCTATCCGACCCGGGCCTCGGTTTGCCTGGGGCATTCAGCAGTCTGATGGTGCGTGGGTGCGGGAAAAACCTTCGCTACACTGCGGCTCACTTCTTCCGTGAACCACAAGGCTACTTTCCTATGCAAAATCGCATGATGATCACCGGCGCCGGTTCCGGCCTGGGTCGCGAAATCGCTCTGCGCTGGGCCCGTGAGGGTTGGCAGCTGGCCTTGTCGGATGTCAGCGAAGCGGGCCTGCAAGAAACCCTGAAGTTGGTGCGCCAGGCCGGCGGTGACGGCTTCACCCAGCGTTGCGACGTGCGCGACTACAGCCAGCTCACCGCCTTCGCACAGGCCTGTGAAGAAAAGCTCGGCGGCATCGACGTGATCGTCAACAACGCCGGCGTGGCGTCGGGCGGCTTCTTCAGCGAGTTGTCCCTGGAAGACTGGGACTGGCAGATCGCAATCAACCTGATGGGCGTGGTCAAGGGCTGCAAGGCGTTCCTGCCGCTGCTGGAAAAGAGCAAGGGCCGCATCATCAATATTGCCTCCATGGCCGCCCTGATGCAGGGCCCGGCCATGAGCAACTACAACGTGGCCAAGGCCGGCGTGGTGGCGCTCTCGGAAAGCCTGCTGGTGGAACTCAAGCAACAGGAAGTGGGTGTGCACGTGGTGTGCCCGTCGTTCTTCCAGACCAACCTGCTGGATTCGTTTCGCGGGCCGACGCCAGCGATGAAGGCCCAGGTGGGCAAGCTGCTGGAAAGCTCGCCGATCACTGCCGCAGAAATTGCCGACTACATCTACCAGCAGGTGGCGCAAGGGCAATTCATGATCCTGCCCCACGAGCAGGGGCGCATGGCCTGGGCGTTGAAGCAGAAGAACCCGCAGTTGCTGTATGACGAAATGACGGTGATGGCAGACAAGATGCGGGCCAAGGCCCAGTCGCTCAAAGCCTGAACATGTCCACTTTCCCTGTGGTGAGAGGCTTGGTCCCTCACCACAGGGGCCGCGACGCTATATACATTGCGTTTAAGCCTTGGGTGCAGTTCGCGACTAATCGTCCGCTGTCTGTAAGGTGATTTACCAGTCTGTGTAAGACATGCCTGTTTAGCCTGGGGGTCATTGATGGTGGTAGGCGGGGAGTGCATGGTCGGGGTTCGGTAACTTAAAAAGGACGAACCCCATGTTGGTATTAAGCCGCGCGGTAGGCGAAATAATCTCGGTGGGCGACCAGATCACTGTGCGCATTCTGGAAGTGAACGGTACCCAAGTGAAGCTCGGCGTGGAAGCGCCGGTGGGGGTCAACGTGCACCGGGCGGAGGTCTATCAGAAGATCCTCAGGCGCCAGAGGCAACAGGCCACGACCCATCCGGTGCCTGTGCCCAATCCATGATGGTCAGTCGAACAGATGCTTGGGCACATCGTGCTTGAGCATCAACTGGCACTGCTCGCTCTCGGGGTCGAAGACAATCAGCGCCTGGCCCTTGGTCAGTGCCTGGCGTACCCGCAGCACCCGGGTTTCCAGGGGCGTGTCGTCCCCATTGTCGGTACCGTCGCGGGTCACGAAGTCTTCGATGAGGCGGGTCAGGGTATCGACTTCAAGTGCATCGTAGGGAATCAGCATACAAGCCTCAGCTAAGGAATCCCGGCGATGCTACTGCGCCGGGATCCCAGTTGCCAGTCTCAGGTTTTTTGGCCCACCAGGCTGTCCACCGATGGCACGCGGGTATCACTCTCCATTTGCGTGTCGTGTTCGATCTGATGGCTGAACCGGTCGAGCGAGCCTTTGGCCGGCTGCGCATCGCTGGCGAACACTGGCGGGCTGAGGATATAAGCGCCCAACAGGCGGCTTAGTGCCGCCAGGCTGTCGATGTGCGTGCGCTCATAGCCATGGGTGGCGTCGCAACCAAATGCCAGCAGCGCGGTACGAATGTCGTGCCCGGCGGTCACCGCCGAATGCGCGTCGCTGAAGTAATAGCGAAACAGATCGCGGCGCACCGGCAGTTCATTTTCCGCCGCCAGGCGCAGCAGGTGGCGTGACAGGTGATAGTCATACGGCCCGCCGGAATCCTGCATCGCCACACTCACCGCGTGTTCGCTGGAGTGCTGCTCGTGGGCCACCGGGGCGATGTCGATACCGACGAATTCACTCACATCCCACGGCAATGCTGCCGCCGCGCCGCTGCCGGTTTCTTCGGTGATGGTAAACAGCGGGTGGCAGTCGATCAGCAGTGGCTGGCCGCTGTCGACAATCGCCTTGAGCGCCGCCAGCAGTGCCGCAACCCCAGCTTTATCGTCCAGGTGGCGGGCGCTGATATGGCCGCTCTCGGTGAACTCGGGCAGCGGGTCGAAGGCGACAAAATCGCCGACGCTGATGCCCAGCGAATCACAGTCGGCGCGGGTGGCACAGTAGGCGTCCAGGCGCAGTTCAATGTGGTCCCAACTGATGGGCATTTCATCCACGGCGGTATTGAACGCGTGCCCCGAGGCCATCAGCGGCAGCACGCTGCCACGGATCACGCCGTTATCGGTAAACAGGCTGACACGGCTGCCTTCGGCAAACCGGCTGGACCAGCAGCCCACTGGCGCGAGGGTCAGGCGGCCGTTTTCCTTGATCGCCCGCACGGCGGCGCCGATGGTGTCCAGGTGCGCGGACACGGCGCGGTCGGGACTGTTTTTCTGGCCCTTGAGGGTGGCGCGAATGGTGCCGCGCCGGGTCATTTCAAAGGGAATGCCCAGCTCTTCAAGGCGCTCGGCAACGTAGCGCACGATGGTGTCGGTAAACCCGGTGGGGCTGGGGATGGCGAGCATCTCCAGCAGCACTTTTTGCAGGTAAGCAAGATCCGGTTCGGGGATGGTTCGGGTCATGGAAACTCCTGATGAGTTGAGGGCATCGATGGTTTCGATGAGTGGGCCATGGGCTAGAGAGTCATCGACTGTTCCGACCCCATCGCGGGCAAGCCCGGCTCCCACATTGGAGTGCATTCCACGTGTGGGAGCGGGCTTGCCCGCGAAGGCGCCAGTCAAGGCAACACTTTCTCAAGCCGTCGGTTGGCTGTGCGGAAACAACAGGTCCACAAACTTTTCAGCCGTCGGCTGCGGTTCGTGGTTGGCCAGCCCGGCCCGTTCGTTGGCTTCGATGAATACGTATTCCGGTTGGTCAGCGGCCGGCACCATCAGGTCCAGGCCCACCATCGGAATGTCCAGGGCGCGGGCCGCACGCACGGCGGCGTCGACCAGCGTCGGGTGCAGAATGGCCGTGACGTCTTCCAGGCAACCGCCGGTGTGCAGGTTGGCGGTACGCCGCACCGCCAGGCGTTCGCCACGGGGCAGGATGCTGCTGTAGTCATAGCCGGCAGCCTGCAGGGTGCGTTGGGTTTCGTGGTCCAGGGGGATTTTGCTTTCGCCGTCGGTGGCGGCCTGGCGTCGGCGGCTCTGGGCCTCGATCAGCGCGCCGATGGAGTGCTGGCCGTCGCCGGTGACTTCCGCGGGGCGGCGAATGGCGGCGGCGACCACTTCAAAACCGATCACCAGAATGCGCAGGTCGAGCCCTTCGTGGAAGCTTTCCAGCAGCACCCGTGTGTCGAACTGGCGGGCCGCTTCAATCGCTTTTTGCACCTCTTCAATACTCTGCAAATCCACCGCCACGCCCTGGCCTTGCTCGCCATCCAGCGGTTTGACGACGATGCGCTGATGCTCGTCGAGGAACTCCAGGTTGTCATCGGCACTGCCCGCCAACTGTTGTTGCGGCAGGTTCAAACCGGCGGCCTTGAGCACTTTGTGGGTCAGGCTCTTGTCCTGGCACAGGGTCATACTGATGGCGCTGGTCAGGTCACTCAGGGATTCGCGACAGCGCACCCGGCGGCCACCGTGGCTTAAGGTGAACAGCCCGGCATCGGCGTCATCGACCTGCACATCGATCCCGCGCCGATGGGCTTCCTCAACGATGATCCGCGCATACGGATTGAATTCCGCTTGCGGGCCGGGGCCGAGGAACAATGGCTGGTTGATGCCGTTCTTGCGCTTGATGGCAAAGGTGGTCAGGGCGCGAAAACCGAGCTTGGCGTAAAGACTTTTCGCCTGGCGGTTATCGTGCAGCACCGACAGGTCGAGGTAGCTCAGGCCACGGCTCATGAAGTGTTCGATCAGGTGGCGCACCAGCACTTCGCCCACGCCGGGGCGCGAGCATTGCGGGTCCACCGCCAGGCACCAGAGGCTGCAACCGTTCTCCGGGTCGTGGAAGGCTTTCTGGTGGTTCAGGCCCATCACGCTACCGATCACCGCGCCGTTGTCTTCGTCCTCGGCCAGCCAATACACCGGGCCGCCCTGATGACGCGGGGTGAGCAGCGCCGGGTCCACCGGCAACATGCCGCGGCCCTGATACAGCTGGTTCACTGCCTGCCAGTCCGCTTCGCTTTGCGCGCGGCGAATACGAAAGCCGCGAAACACCCGGGTCGCCGGACGATAGTCGGTGAACCACAGGCGCAACGTATCGGAGGGGTCGAGAAACAACTGCTGCGGGTCAATCCCCAGGATCTGCTGCGGCGCCGCCACATACAGTGCGATGTCGCGCTCGCCGGGCTGCTCGTTGAGCAACTCCAGGGCCAGGCTCGCCGGGTCGGGAAACGTATGGCCGATCAACAGCCGGCCCCAGCCGCAATGCACGGCAATCGGCGTAGGGCCCAGCTCGCTGCCGTCTTCGGCAAAGCGGGCTTGCAGGCGCTCGTAGGAGGGCGCCTGGCCCCGCAGCAAACGTTGGCTGTAAGCCGTGGCATGAGGTTTCATGAATCAGATTCCTTGTTCGCTGAGCCACAGGTTCAGCGCCGCCAGTTGCCACAGCTTGGAGCCGCGCAACGGGGTCAATTGGCCTTGGGGGTCGGTGAGCAGGCGGTCGAGCATCGCCGGGTTGAACAGGCCGCGATCCTGGCTTGGGTCCAGCAGCAGGTCGCGTACCCAGTTCAAGGTGTCGCCCTGCAAATGCTTGAGGCCGGGCACCGGGAAATAGCCTTTCTTGCGGTCGATGACCTCGCTCGGGATTACCCGGCGCGCGGCTTCCTTGAGCACTTGCTTGCCGCCGTCCGGCAGCTTGAATTTGCCCGGTACTCGGGCCGACAGTTCCACCAGGCGGTAGTCGAGAAACGGCGTACGCGCTTCCAGGCCCCAGGCCATGGTCATGTTGTCGACGCGTTTGACCGGGTCATCCACCAGCATCACGGTGCTGTCCAGGCGCAGGGCTTTGTCCACCGCGGCATCGGCACCGGGCTGGGCGAAATGCTCGCGCACAAAGTCGCCGGCGGCGTCATTGGCGGTCAGCCATTTGGGCGCGACGGTGGCTGCGTAGTCGTCGTAACTGCGGTCGAAAAACGCATCGCGGTAGGCCGCATACGGATCGCTCGCGCCATCCACCTGCGGGTACCAGTGGTAACCGGCGAACAGCTCATCGGCGCCCTGGCCGCTTTGCACCACCTTGCAATGCTTGGCCACTTCCCGGGACAAGAGGTAAAAGGCGATGCAGTCGTGGCTGACCATCGGCTCGCTCATGGCACGGAATGCTGCTGGCAGTTGCTCGATGATCTCGCTTTCGGCAATGCGCAGTTGGTGGTGACGGGTGCCGTAATGCTTGGCGATCAAATCCGAATACTGGAATTCGTCACCGCGCTCGCCACCGGCGTCTTCAAAACCGATGGAGAAGGTCGACAGGTCCTGCACGCCGACTTCGCGCAACAGGCCCACCAGCATGCTGGAGTCGACGCCGCCCGAGAGCAGCACGCCCACATCCACCGCCGCCCGCTGACGAATCGCCACGGCCTCGCGGGTGCTGTCGAGCACGCGGTCGGTCCAGTCCTCGAGGGTCAGGTTGGCTTCATCCGCGTGCGGGCCGTAGGGCAGGGTCCACCAGGTTTTCTGTTCGGTGTTGCCGTCGGCATCAATGCGCATCCAGGAGGCGGGCGGCAGCTTTTCAATGCCCGCCAGTAGAGTGCGCGGCGCCGGTACCACGGCATGAAAGTTCAGGTAATGGTTGAGTGCAACCGGATCAAGGATCGGGTTGATGTCGCCGCCCTTGAGCAGTGCCGGCAATGCCGAAGCAAAGCGCAGGCGCTGGCCGGTGCGCGACAGGTACAGCGGCTTCACGCCGAGACGGTCACGGGCGATAAACAGGCGCTGGGCATCGCGCTCCCAGATGGCGAACGCGAACATGCCATTGAGCTTGGGCAGCAGGGCTTCGCCCCAGGCGTGGTAGCCCTTGAGCAGCACTTCGGTGTCGCCACCGGAATAGAACGCATAGCCGAGCGCTTCGAGCTCTGTGCGCAATTCAGGGAAGTTGTAGATCGCGCCATTGAACGCCAGGGACAGCCCCAGTTGGGCGTCGACCATCGGTTGGGCAGAGCCGTCCGACAGGTCCATGATTTTCAGGCGGCGATGGCCCAGGGCAATCGGCCCTTGGGCGTGGAAGCCCCATGCATCGGGGCCTCGGGGGGCGAGGTGATGGGTGATTCGTTCCACTGCTGCCAGGTCGGCAGGTTGGTGATCAAAGCGTAACTCGCCAGCTAATCCGCACATAAATTCCTTACCGGTTTTTCCGTTGGGGAGGATAGAAATGCAGCCCGCCAAAACGGCAGGTACCCAAAGACTGACCCGGGTAAATTGTGGGAGTTTTAGAACGATACGTTATAAGGCAATGAGCCTTGACGGGTTGCGGGCCCGTCAGGGCGCTCAGGTTTTGCTTGCGTTACCGCGAATCAGGGTGCGCAACGCGAACCGATTCGGGTGGCAGGCTTCGCTGACACTGCGCGGCAGCGGCAGCGGTTCATCGTCCAGCCAGGCGGCCAGTAGTTCGGCGCAGAGGGGCGCGGTGACCAGCCCGCGTGAGCCATGGCCACTGTTGATATACAGGCCGTTTAGCCACGGGCACGGAGCATCAGGGATGTGCCGGGCGTCTTTGCTGAGGGCCGCGTACAGGTGATCAAACGCCTCGCGTTCCGCCAGCGGCCCGACGATCGGCAAGTAGTCGGGGCTGGTGCAGCGGAACGCGGCGCGGCCTTCGAGCTGCTCGGGCGCCAGGCTATCGGCGCCCAGGCGGTGCAGCAGGTCGATGGAGATTTCCCGCAGCATCTCAAGGTTACCCACGTGTTCGGCCACCGTGGGCGTAAGGTCGTCGCTCTTGAAATCAAAGCTGGCGCCGAGGGTATGCTCGCCCAGGCGTGGCGGGGCCACATACCCCTCGGCGCACACCACCGTGGCCAACGCCTGGCTGTGTGCCGTTTGCGGTAGCCGGGTGATTTGCCCGCGGATGCGCTTGAGGGGCAAGTCTGCGCTGAAGGAAAACCGCTTGATCTCGGCCGCACCGGCCAGCACTACCACCGTGGCCTGAGCTAGAACCGTATCGCCATGCAGCGCCTGCCACTGACCGTCGACCTGCTTGAGCTCAAGGGCGTCGTGGTGGTGGAGCACCTCGATCAGCGGATGCCTGGCTTGCCATTGGCACAGCGCGGGCGGGTGTACCCAGCCGCCTTCGGGGAAGAACAAGCCCCCATGCGCCAGGGTTACTCCGGCTCGCGCCTGGGCCTTTTGTTGATCCAACAGGTGCAGCAGATCCGGAGCAAAAGCACTGGCCAACTGCGCCTGGCGCTCGGCCTCCTTGGCATTGAAGGCCAGTTGCAACACGCCGCAGCCATCCCAGTCCACGCCCCGTTGCAGGTGCTCCAACAGGCGCCGGGTGTGGCTGAAACCGCTGAGAATCAACTGCGACAGTGCCGTGCCATGGGCTGAAAGCTTGAGGTACAACACCCCTTGCGGGTTGCCGGAGGCTTCTTGTGCGAGTGCTGCGTGGCGCTCCAGCAAGCTGACCCGCCAGCCGCGCGCCGCGAGGCTGGCGGCCGTGGCACACCCGGCAAGGCCGCCGCCGATTACCAGCGCGTGGCGTTCACCGCCCACGGCAGGCGGGCGCGCGAACCAGGGTTTTACCGCAGCAGGCGCAGGCGTTTCAGCTGGCCAACCGAGAAATTCACCCCGCAGGATTTCCCACTTGTGACCGATGCCCGGGGTGCGCTTCATCTTGAACCCGGCGGCGTTGATCAACCTGCGCACCCAGCCGGTGCTGGTGAAGGTGCTGATGGTGGAGCCCGGTGCTGCCAGCCGTGCCAGTTCGGCAAACAGCTCGGCGGTCCACATATCGGGGTTTTTTGCCGGGGCGAAACCGTCGAGGAACCAGGCGTCGATTTGCGCGTCCAGCTGTGGCAGTTGCTCCAGTGCATCGCCGATCAACAGCGTGAGGGTGACGCGGCCGTTATCCAGCACCAGCCGCTGGAAACCCTGATGGATCGCGATGTACTGCCCCAGCAGTTGCTCGGCAAACGCTGCCAGTTCCGGCCAGAGGGCGAGGGCGCGTTGCAGGTCGGCGTGGCTCAGTGGGTACTTTTCCACACTCACAAAATGCAGGCGCGCACCCGCCACCGCGTGTTGTTCGAACAACTGCCAGGCGCACAGGAAATTCAAGCCGGTGCCGAAGCCGGTCTCGCCGATCACTAAGCGCCCGCCCACCGGCAGTGCAGCAAAGCGTTCCTGCAAACGGTTCTGTTCGAGGAATACGTAGCGGGTTTCTTCAAGGCCCGACTTGTCGGAGAAGTACACATCATCGAAGACCCGCGAGTGCGGGCGACCTTGGTCATCCCAGTCGAGCTGGGCGTGGGATACGGGGTTCATGAGTGGCTCGGCAAAGGCAAGGCGGCCATTCTAGCCGATCAACAGGGTTGTCATTGATCCATGGCAAGCGGCTGTGGAATTTCCTGCCGCGTGTTGCTGCCCAATCCGCTAGTCTTGATCACTTCTGGAACGGAGCCGCCCATGTTCGAATCTGCCGAAATCGGTCACGCCATCGACAAAGAAACCTACGACGCCGAAGTGCCGGCCTTGCGTGAAGCCTTGCTGGAGGTGCAGTACGAGCTGCAACAGCAAAAGCGCTTCCCGGTGATCGTCCTGATCAATGGCATCGAAGGCGCCGGCAAGGGCGAAACCGTCAAGCTGCTCAATGAATGGATGGACCCGCGCCTGATCGAGGTACGCACCTTTGACCAGCAGACCGACGAAGAACTGGCCCGCCCACCGGCCTGGCGCTATTGGCGCCAGCTTCCGGCGAAAGGCCGCATGGGTGTCTTCTTTGGCAACTGGTACAGCCAGATGCTGCAGAGTCGCGTCCATGGCGAGATCAAGGATGCACGGCTCGACCAGGCCATCGCCGGTGCCGAGCGCCTGGAAAAGATGCTCTGCGACGAAGGCGCGCTGATCTTCAAGTTCTGGTTTCACCTCTCCAAAAAGCAAATGAAGTCCCGGCTCAAGGCCTTGCAGGACGACCCGCTGCACAGCTGGCGCATCAGCCCGCTGGATTGGCAGCAATCCAAGACCTACGACAAGTTTGTGCATTTTGGTGAGCGGATCCTGCGCCGCACCAGCCGTGACTATGCGCCGTGGTATGTGATCGAAGGTGTCGATGCGCACTACCGTGGGCTGACCGTGGGCAAGATCCTGCTTGAAGGCCTGCAAAACGCCTTGAAAGTGCCCAAGGGTAAAATCAGCGGCATGAACCCGGCGCCGCTGCCGTCGGCGGTTGACCAGATGAGCCTGCTGAACAGCCTGGACATGAGCCTGAGCCTGGAGAAGGCCGATTACGAAGAACAGTTGATCACTGAGCAGGCACGGTTCTCCGGGCTGATGCGCGACAAGCGCATGCGCAAACACGCCTTGGTGACGGTATTTGAAGGTAACGACGCCGCCGGCAAGGGCGGGGCAATCCGCCGTGTGGCTGCGGCCCTCGATCCCCGCCAATACCACATCGTCCCGATTGCCGCGCCCAGCGAAGATGAGCGCGCCCAGCCTTACCTGTGGCGTTTCTGGCAGAAAATCCCGGCGCGCGGCATGTTCACCGTATTCGACCGCTCCTGGTACGGCCGGGTGCTGGTGGAGCGTATCGAGGGCTTCTGCACGCCTACCGACTGGATGCGCGCTTACGGCGAGATCAACGACTTTGAAGAGCAACTGCGCGACGCCGGGGTGATCGTGGTCAAGTTCTGGCTGGCGATCGACAAGCAGACGCAACTGGAGCGGTTCCAGGCCCGCGAGGAAATCCCGTTCAAGCGTTTCAAGATCACCGAAGACGACTGGCGCAACCGCGACAAGTGGGATGACTACCGCGCAGCCGTGGGCGACATGGTGGACCGCACCAGCACCGAGATCGCGCCGTGGACGCTGGTGGAGGCCAACGACAAGCGCTGGGCACGGGTCAAGGTGTTGCGCACTATCAACCGGGCGCTGGAGGAGGCGTTCGACAAGTCGGACAAGCATGACAAAAAGAAGTAACGCCATGCTTTTGTATACGCCAGGTGAATGATTGTCGCGGTTGAAGAGGGCGGGCTCTATGCTCGATCCAGCGCTCAACAACCCTGACAATTGAGGTAGCCCATGCGTGAAGTAGTGATCGTCGACAGCGTGCGAACCGGCCTGGCCAAGTCCTTTCGCGGCAAGTTCAACCAGACCCGTCCTGATGACATGGCCGCCCATTGCGTCAACGCGCTGCTGGCCCGCAACGGCATCGACCCGGCCAGCGTCGAGGATTGCATCGTGGGCGCCGGCTCCAACGAAGGCGCGCAGGGCTACAACATCGGTCGCAACGTGGCGGTGTTGTCGCAACTGGGCACCGGTACTGCGGGCATGACCCTCAACCGTTTCTGTTCCTCGGGCTTGCAGGCGATCGCGATTGCGGCCAACCAGATTGCCTCCGGTTGCAGTGAGATCATCGTTGCCGGCGGGGTTGAGTCCATCAGCCTGACCATGAAAAGCGTCAACACCGACAACTTGATCAACCCGTTGCTCAAGGAGCAGGTGCCGGGCATCTATTTTCCCATGGGGCAGACGGCGGAAATTGTTGCGCGGCGGTATCACGTGAGTCGTGAAGAGCAGGATCTGTATGCGCTGCAGAGCCAGCAGCGTACCGCCCAGGCGCAGGCTGACGGGTTGTTTGATGATGAAATCGTGCCGATGGCGGTGAAGTACAAAGTTGAGGACAAGAACACCGGAGCGGTGCAGGTGTTGGACGGGGTGGTGGATCGGGATGATTGCAACCGCGCGGATACGACCCTGGCCAGCCTGGCGGGGTTGAAGCCGGTGTTTGCCGAGGATGGCTCGGTGACGGCGGGGAATTCGTCGCAGTTGTCTGATGGGGCTTCGATGACGTTGGTGATGAGCCTGGAGAAGGCGCTGGAATTGGGGCTTAAGCCCAAGGCGTTTTTCCGGGGGTTTACGGTGGCGGGGTGTGAGCCGGATGAGATGGGCATTGGGCCGGTGTTTTCGGTGCCCAAGTTGCTCAAGGCTCGGGGGTTGGTGGTGGCGGATATTGATTTGTGGGAGTTGAATGAGGCGTTTGCTTCGCAGTGTCTGTATGCGCGTGATCGGCTGGAGATTGATAATGCCAGGTACAACGTCAACGGCGGGTCGATTTCGATTGGGCATCCGTTTGGGATGACCGGGTCGCGGCAGGTGGGGCATTTGGTGAGGGAGTTGCAGCGGCGCCAGCTGCGTTACGGGGTTGTCACTATGTGCGTGGGGGGTGGGATGGGGGCAACCGGGTTGTTTGAGGCGGTGCTGTAGTGGGGGCATATCCGTTGTTTAGGTAACGGCGGGTATGGGTTCCGCTCTTACAGCGGGTCACTTTTGAAAAGCGCAAAAGTAACCAAAACGCTCTGCCCCGCCTGTCGGCGCCTCGCTTAGGCTCGGCGTTCCCTCTCTCCGGGATTGCTCCGCGGGCCGCCGCGACGGCCCGTCCCTGGCCCGTCGCGGCTAAACCGGCGTCCTGCCGGTTTACCCGCTCCTCAATCCCTGCGTTCGGCCTCGGGCTGAATGGGGCAGTCACATCAAAAGCAAGATCAAGAACACAGCGGCCTACAGGCCGGCTTGAGTGTTAAAAGCCAAGGCAAAAGCTGTAGGAGCTGGCTTGCCGGCGATGCAGGCAACTCGGTTTTTCAGATGCGCCAAGGTGGCGCCATCGCCGGCAAGCCAGCGCCTACGGTGGGCCGTGCTTTCAGAGAAAAAACGAAGCCGCTTTAGTGACCCACCGTAAGGGCGGAACACGTATCAACCATCACCGCAAAAACGGATATACACCCACCCCCGGCATCCCTCTAGAATGCACCTCCTCCACCTCTGGCATTCGGGGCATTCATGCATATCTCATCGGGCCGCTGGGTCTACGGTTTATCCCTGGCCCTGCTGACCGCGCTGCTCTGGGGCATTCTGCCGATCAAACTCAAACAAGTGTTGCAGGTGATGGACCCGGTCACCGTCACCTGGTTTCGCCTGGTCGTGTCCGGCAGTTGCCTGTTTGTCTACCTTGGCGCAGTCCGGCGGTTGCCCAACTGGCGCGCCCTCGGGCCAAAAGGCGGCTGGCTCCTGGCAATCGCTGTGTGCGGCTTGATGGGCAACTATGTGCTCTATCTGGTAGGCCTGAACTTGCTCAGTCCCGGCACCGCGCAACTGGTGGTGCAGGTGGGCCCGATCTTCCTGATGATCGCCAGTGTCTTTGTGTTCAAGGAACGCTTCAGCCTCGGCCAAGGCGTGGGCCTAATGATACTGATCACCGGCTTTGGCCTGTTTTTCAATCAGCGCCTGACCGAACTGCTG
This sequence comes from Pseudomonas sp. Bout1, assembly GCF_034314165.1. Classification (GTDB taxonomy): domain Bacteria; phylum Pseudomonadota; class Gammaproteobacteria; order Pseudomonadales; family Pseudomonadaceae; genus Aquipseudomonas. Next base: position 2,233,888 of record NZ_JAVIWK010000001.1, read on the forward strand.
ACCTCCCTGGGCACCTACACCGCCGGCGTACTGACGATTCTCCTGGCCACCACCATCTGGACCTTCTACGCCCTGGGCCAGAAGCAGTTATTGACGGTATGGAATTCGGTGCAGGTGATGATGGTGATCTACCTGTCCTGCGCGCTATTGCTGACACCCTGGGCACACCCGATGGAGGCGCTGCAACTGAACCCGCTGCAAGGCTGGCTGCTGCTGGCCTGCTGTTTCAATACCCTGATTGCCTACGGCGCATTCGCCGAAGCCCTGGCCCACTGGGAAGCCTCGCGCGTGAGCGCTACCCTGGCAATGACGCCGCTGGTAACTTTCGTCGCGGTGGCATTGGCGGCCTGGATATGGCCCGACTATGTGCACGCCGAAGACATCAATGCCCTCGGCTACGGTGGGGCCGTGTTGGTTGTATTGGGTTCCGCTACCGTGGCGCTGGCACCGTCGTTGTTCGCCGGGCTCAAGGCCCGGCGTGCACGGTTGGCGTCTTAATGACCGGCTTCCAGCATGTTTTCCGGACGCACCCACTGGTCGAACTCTGCATCCGTGAGGTAGCCAAGCTTCAGCGCCGCTTCCCGTAGGGTCAGCCCTTCGGCATAGGCCTTCTTGGCAATCTCGGCCGACTTGTCGTAGCCGATGTGTGGGTTCAGTGCCGTCACCAGCATCAGGCCACGTTCAAGGTGCGCGGCCATTTGCTCGGCGTCAGGTTCAAGCCCGGCGATGCAGTGCTCATGGAAGTTGCTGCAACCATCGGCCAGCAGGCGGATCGACTCCAGCAGGTTGTGGATGATCACCGGTTTGAACACGTTCAACTGCAAATGGCCCTGGCTTGCGGCAAAGCCGATGGTCACGTCGTTGCCCAGCACCTGGCAGGCCAGCATCGACAACGCCTCGCACTGGGTCGGGTTGACCTTGCCGGGCATGATCGAGCTGCCCGGCTCATTGGCCGGCAACTTGACCTCGGCCAGCCCGGCACGTGGGCCGGAGCCCAGCAGGCGCAGGTCGTTGGCGATTTTCATCAAGGCCACGGCGAGGGTTTTCAGCGCGCCGTGCAAGGTGGTCAACGGCTCATGGCCCGACAGCGCGGCAAACTTGTTCGGGGCGGTAACAAACGGCAGGCCCGACAGCGCCGCCAACTCCGAGGCAATCGCCTCGCCAAAGCCGTGGGGCGAATTGAGCCCGGTGCCCACGGCGGTGCCGCCCTGGGCCAGTTCACACACGGCGGGCAGGGCGCTGCGTATCGCGCGTTCGGCGTAATCCAGTTGCGCTATAAAAGCCGAGACTTCCTGGCCAAACGTGATAGGTGTGGCGTCCATCATGTGGGTGCGGCCGGTTTTCACCAGCTTCATGTGCCGCGCCGACAGTTCCGCCAGGCCACCGGACAGCTCACGGATCGCCGGCAACAGCTTCTCGGTGACGGCCTGCACGGCGGCGATGCTCATGGCCGTGGGGAAGCAGTCGTTGGAGCTTTGGGAGCGGTTCACGTGATCGTTGGGGTGCACCGGGCTCTTGCCGCCGCGGGGCTTGCCTGACAGCTCGTTGGCACGGCCGGCGATTACTTCGTTGGCGTTCATGTTGCTCTGGGTGCCGCTGCCGGTCTGCCACACCACCAGGGGGAACTGGTCGTCGTGTTCGCCGGCGAGCACTTCGTCGGCGGCCTGTTCGATCAGCCGGGCGATGTCGGCGGGCAGGTCGCCATTGCGGTCGTTGACCCGGGCCGCAGCCTTCTTGATCAAGGCCAGGGCGTGCAGCACGGCCAGGGGCATGCGCTGGTCGCCGATGGCAAAGTTCACCAGCGAGCGTTGGGTCTGCGCACCCCAGTAAGCGTCATCCGGGACTTGCACTTCTCCCAGGCTGTCGGTTTCGATACGGCTCATCGGGCACACTCCTTCAGGTTCGTTTGCGCAGTTTAGGCCGTGATGGACCTTGAGGGTTCCATTAAAGACTTTTCATCGGATTATCTACCGCAAAACCAGGCCCCATAAGGCGTGGGGTTGAGCCGCGGCGTTTTTTAGGCGCAGAATGGGCGCCCTTGGGGTCTTACCTCGCCTGCTAGAAAAGGAAACTCGATGACTCGTCTTCGTGCCATCTGTACCGCGGTTGCTCTGGTATGTGCCAGCGGCCAGGTTTTTGCCGATACCGCCAGCCACAACGCCAGTGCCGAAGCCTTCCTTACCCTGGCCCATGCCGACAAGCTGGGTACCCCGGTGTACATGCAAGTGCAGCAAATGTTCGCCCAGCGTTTCGAGCAGACCAAGGCGCCTGCTTCCAAGCAAACCGTCCTGGACACCTACCAGGCCAAGGCCAACACTGCCCTGGACCAGGCCATCGGCTGGAACAAGCTCAAGCCGGACATGGTCAAGCTCTACACCGACAACTTCAGCGAATCCGAGCTCAAGGACCTGGTTGCGTTCTATCAGTCGCCACTGGGCAAGAAAGTCCTGGAAAAAATGCCGCAGCTGACCCAGCAATCGGCCCAGATGACCCAGGCCAAGCTGGAAAGCGCGGTACCTGTGGTGAACAAGCTGCTGGAAGACATGACCAACGAGCTGACGCCAAAAGCCCCAGCCCCGGCCAAGAAGAAGTAAACAGGAATGACCATGCAACAGCGTATCGAATCGGCACTCGTCGCCCTGAGCCCGGAACACTTGAGCGTGCTGGATGAAAGCCATATGCACAGCCGTGGGTTGCAGACCCACTTCAAGGCCGTGCTGGTCAGCCAGCAGTTCGAGGGGCTCAATCGCGTCAAGCGCCACCAGAAGGTCTACGCCACGCTGGGTGACCTGATGAGCGAATTCCATGCGTTGGCGCTGCATACCTATACGCCTGAAGAGTGGGCGAAAATCGACGCAGCCCCGGCCTCGCCGACCTGCGCCGGCGGACACTGACACTGTGGCACATCAGCTTGATGTGGTGAGGGAGCAAGTTCCCTCGCCACAGTAAGAGGCGGTCCATAATCGTCGCCATTTTTGTTAGAATCCGCAACGCGCTGCTTAGTCGGCGCGTTTTTTTGCATCCGGTTCACCCTTTACGAGGGTAGCCACCTGGAGATAACACCCATGACTCAACCGATTGTCGTGGCGGCACTGTATAAGTTCGTCACCCTCGAAGATTACGTCGCCCTGCGCGAGCCACTGTTGCAGGCAATGGTCGACAACGGCATCAAGGGCACCTTGCTGATCGCCGAAGAAGGCATCAACGGCACTGTTTCCGGTAGCCGCGAAGGCATTGATGGCTTGATGGCCTGGCTCAAGAACGACCCACGCATGGACGACATCGACCATAAAGAGTCGTACTGCGACGAGCAGCCGTTCTACCGCACCAAGGTCAAGCTCAAGAAAGAGATCGTGACCCTGGGCGTCGAAGGTGTCGACCCGAACAAAAAAGTCGGCACCTACGTCAACCCGCAAGACTGGAATGCGCTGATCAACGACCCCGAAGTGTTGCTGATCGATACCCGCAACGACTACGAAGTGTCCATCGGCACCTTTGAAGGCGCGATCGACCCGAAGACCACCAGTTTTCGCGAGTTTCCGGACTACATCAAAGCCAACTTCGACCCGGCCAAACACAAGAAAGTCGCCATGTTCTGCACCGGTGGCATTCGTTGCGAAAAAGCCTCGAGCTACATGCTCGGCGAGGGTTTTGGCGAGGTGTATCACCTCAAGGGCGGCATCCTGAAGTACCTCGAAGAGGTGCCGCAGGCAGAAACCAAATGGCAGGGCGACTGCTTTGTGTTCGACAATCGGGTGACCGTGCGCCACGACTTGAGCGAAGGCGACTACGATCAATGTCATGCCTGCCGCACACCGGTCAGCGTAGAAGACCGTGCATCCGAACACTACGTGGCTGGCATCAGTTGCCCGCATTGCTGGGATAAGCTTTCCGAGAAGACCCGTCGCAGCGCGATCGACCGGCAAAAGCAGATTGAACTGGCCAAGGCCCGCAATATGCCGCACCCGATAGGCTACAACTACAAGCAATCTCCATCCTCCGAGGCCTGAGCCATGTCCGCGCGCCTGCTCTATGTAATGGATCCGATGTGCTCCTGGTGCTGGGGTTTTGCCCCAGTGGCCAAGGCGCTGGTTGAGCAGGCCCAGGCCGCAGGCGTGGAGCTGCACCTGGTGGTGGGCGGCTTGCGCACCGGCAGTGGCGCGGCGCTGGAGCCGACTACCCGGCGCTACATTCTTGAGCATTGGCAGGCGGTGACCGACGCCACCGGCCAGCCGTTCAAGGTCGAGGGCGCGCTGCCTGAAGGGTTTGTGTACGACACCGAGCCGGCTTGCCGCGCCGTGGTCACCGCCCGCAGCCTGGCGCCGGATTGCGCTTGGAAACTGTTGGGCCTGATCCAGCAGGCGTTCTACGTCGAGGGTCGCGACGTGACCCGCGCCGACGTACTGGTGGAGCTGGCCGAGACCGCCGGCGTGCCGCGTATCGAGTTCGCCGAGGCTTTCGACCGGGCCGACCAGCATGCGGCCACCGCGGCAGATTTCACCTGGGTCCAGGATTTGGGCATCGCCGGTTTCCCGACTTTGCTGGCAGAGCGTAATGGGCAGTTGGCGCTGCTGACCAACGGCTATCAGCCGCTGTCCGAGTTGTCGCCCTTGCTGAGTCGCTGGCTGGAGCGAGCTGCCTGTGCATGATCAGCCAGATCCCGTAGAGCAACCCAAGCGTGTTGACCGCCTGACCTGGGCCGAAATCCGCCGACTGGCCCTGCATCACAAGAAATCCCTGTGGGTCGCCAATGGCGTTGCCGTGCTGGCGACCCTGTGCAGCGTGCCGATCCCGTTGCTGCTGCCGTTGCTGGTGGATGAAGTGCTGCTGGGTCACGGCGACGCTGCACTGAAGGTGATGAACCACGCGCTGCCCCTGGGTTGGCAGAAGGCCGCCGGTTATATCGGCCTGATGCTGCTGGTGACCTTGCTGTTGCGTTGCGGCGCCCTGGTGTTCAACGTGTTGCAGGCGCGCTTGTTTGCGCGGCTGGCCAAGGACATCGTCTATCGCATTCGCGTACGGCTGATCGAGCGCCTCAAGCGCATTTCCCTCAGCGAATACGAAAGCCTGGGCAGCGGCACGGTGACCACACACCTGGTCACCGACCTGGACACAGTCGACAAGTTTGTGGGTGAAACCCTCAGTCGTTTCCTGGTGGCGATGCTCACATTAGTGGGCACCTCGGGCATCCTGATGTGGATGCATTGGAAGCTGGCGCTGTTGATCCTGCTGTTCAACCCGTTGGTGATCTACGCCACGGTGCAGTTGGGCAAGCGGGTCAAGCACCTGAAGAAGCTGGAAAACGACAGCACTTCGCGGTTTACCCAGGCGTTGACCGAAACCCTCGATGCGATCCAGGAAGTGCGCGCCGGCAACCGCCAGCGCTTTTTCCTCGGGCGCCTGGGCCAGCGTGCCCAGGAAGTGCGGGATTTTGCGATCAATTCCCAGTGGAAAAGCGACGCGTCGAGCCGCGCCAGTGGCTTGCTGTTCCAGTTTGGTATCGACATTTTCCGCGCCGCGGCGATGCTGACGGTGCTGTTTTCCGACCTTTCCATCGGCCAGATGCTCGCGGTGTTCAGTTACCTGTGGTTCATGATCAGCCCGGTGGAACAACTGCTGAACCTGCAATACGCCTACTACGCAGCGGGCGGGGCGCTGACGCGAATCAACGAACTGCTGGCCCGCGCCGATGAACCGCAATACGCCGGTGGCGCCGATCCGTTTACCGGGCGCGAGACCGTTGGCATCGAGGTGCGTGGCCTGAACTTCGGCTACGGCGAAGACCTGGTGCTCGACCAGTTGAACCTGAACATTGCCCCGGGTGAAAAAGTCGCAATCGTCGGTGCCAGTGGCGGCGGTAAAAGTACCCTGGTGCAACTGTTGCTGGGGCTGTATACACCGCAGGCGGGCACCATCCGCTTTGGGGGCGCGACCCAGCAGGAAATCGGCCTGGAGACGATTCGCGAAAATGTCTCCGTGGTGCTGCAACACCCCGCGCTGTTCAACGACACGGTGCGCGCCAACCTGACCATGGGCCGCGAGCGCAGCGACCAGGCGTGCTGGCAGGCACTGGAAATTGCCCAGCTGGACGCAACCGTCAGGGCGCTGCCATTGGGCCTGGACAGTGTGGTGGGGCGCTCCGGCGTGCGCTTCTCCGGCGGGCAGCGTCAGCGCCTGGCCATTGCACGCATGGTGCTGGCGGAGCCAAAAGTGGTGATACTCGACGAAGCCACCTCGGCGCTCGATGCGGCGACCGAATACAACCTGCATCAGGCGCTGGCGCGGTTTCTCAGTGGCCGTACCACCTTGATCATCGCCCACCGGCTGTCGGCGGTGAAGCAGGCGGATCGGGTATTGGTGTTTGATGGCGGGCATATTGCCGAAGATGGCGACCATCAACAGCTGATTGCTGATGGCGGCCTGTACGCCAAACTTTACGGTCACTTGCAACAAGTGCGGTGATTTAGCCTACGCTGAACTATCAGGAGCGGTTTTCACTCGCGTGCGTATTTTAGTAGTGCATGTGCAAGGGACCTCATGAAGCAAAAGCAGACTCTCGGAACCCCTCGGTTATTGGGCATCGTCTGGCCCTTTATCGCCGTTGTACTGTTCCAGGCATTGTTAGGCTGCGTCAGTCTTTACGTGCTCTCGGCGGTGCGCGGGTATGTGGCGGGCGAAAGCCTGTGGTCCAAGGGCCAGAAAGACGCGATCTTTTACCTCACGCTGTACGCCGATAACCGCGACGAAGCCACGTTCCTCAAATACCAGAACGCAATTGCCGTGCCCCAGGGCGGGCATGAGCTGCGGCTGGCCCTCGACCGCCCGACCCCGGACCTGACCGCAGCGCGCCTGGGCATCCTCAAGGGCGGCAACCACCGTGACGACGTTTCCAGCCTGATCTGGCTGTACCTCAACTTTCGTCATTTCAGTTACCTGGAAAAAGCCATCGAACTGTGGACCGTGGGCGACGGCTACCTGGTGCAGTTGGACGACCTGGCGCAGGAGATGCACCGGGCGATCCTGGCCCGCCAGGTCAGCAGCGCCGACGTGCGCAGCTGGAAGGAGCGGATCTTCGCCATCAACGACGGTGTGACACCGGCTGCGAAGGCCTTCAGTGATGCGTTGGGCGAAGGCTCGCGGATGATCCTGCGCCTGCTGCTGGTGACCAACCTGGCCACGGCACTGGGCTTGATCGTGCTGGCGCTGCTGCGCACCCATAAGTTGTTGGCCCAGCGACACGCATTTGCCGATGCCCTGCAACTGGAGAAGGAGCGGGCGCAGATCACCCTGGAGTCGATTGGCGACGGAGTTATCACCACCGATGTCGACGGCGCCATTGCCTATATGAACCCTGCAGCCGAGGCCTTGACCCATTGGAGGGCCGCCCAGGCCCAGGGGCTGCCACTCGCCGCACTGTTCAACCTGCTGGATGAAAATGCCCAGGACGACGGCTTTACCCTTATCGAACACATACTGAGTGGGCAGCTCGGCGGTGGCAGCGAGCATTCGAAGCTGATCCAGCGCCTGGACGGCACCACGGTGTCGGTCACCCTGGTGGGGGCGCCGATCCGCAGTGCCGGCAAAGTGGTCGGTGCGGTGCTGGTGCTGCATGACATGACCCAGGAACGTCAGTACATCGCCAACCTGTCCTGGCAGGCGACCCACGACGCGTTGACCGGCCTGGCCAACCGCCGCGAATTTGAATTTCGCCTGGAACAGGTGTTGCACAATGTCGGGCGCCAGCAAACCGGGCGCCACGCGTTGATGTTCCTCGACCTGGACCAGTTCAAGCTGGTCAACGACACGTGCGGGCATGCGGCGGGTGATGAACTGTTGCGGCATATCTGCGCCCTGTTGCAGTCCGACTTGCGCGAAGGCGACACCCTGGCCCGGCTGGGCGGCGACGAGTTCGGCATCCTGCTGGAGAACTGCCCGGCGTCGGTGGCGGAAAAAATCGCCGAAAGCCTGCGCCATACCGTACAAAGCCTGCACTTTGTGTGGAAAGGCCGGCCGTTTGTCACCACGGTAAGTATCGGCCTGGTGCACATCACTCAAGTCCCGACCACCCTGGAAACCTCGCTGCGGGCCGCCGACATGGCGTGCTACATGGCCAAGGAGAAGGGCCGCAACCGGGTGCAGGTGTACCACGCCGATGACTCGGAATTGTCCCTGCGCTTTGGCGAGATGGCCTGGGTACAGCGCCTGCACATGGCCCTGGAAGAAAACCGTTTTTGCCTGTACGCCCAGGAAATTGCGTCCCTGGGGCACACGGAGCGGGGCGCCGGGCATATCGAAATACTGCTGCGCCTGCATGACGAAGCAGGGCGGATCATCCTGCCGGACAGTTTTATCCCGGCCGCCGAACGTTACGGCCTGATGACATCCCTGGATCGCTGGGTGGTGGAAAACGTGTTCAAGATCATCGCCGGCTGCATGCGTGAGCGCCCGGGCCGGCCCATGGCCATGTGTGCGATCAATCTGTCAGGCATTACCATTGGTGATGAGGACTTTCTCGGGTTTTTGCGTGAGCAGTTCAAAGCCTACGGCATCCCACCAGAAATGATTTGTTTTGAAATTACAGAAACCAGCGCTATTTCGAATTTGGGTAGTGCGATTCGTTTTATTAACGAGCTCAAAGAGTTAGGCTGCTATTTCTCCCTGGATGACTTCTGCGCCGGGATGTCCTCGTTCGCATATCTTAAACATTTACCTGTAGACTTCTTGAAGATCGATGGAAGTTTCGTAAAGGATATGCTGGACGACCCGATTAACCGCGCAATGGTCGAAGTGATCAATCACATCGGCCACGTCATGGGTAAGCGCACAATTGCCGAATTTGTCGAGACACCCCAGATCGAACAAGCCTTGCTTGAGATCGGGGTTGACTATGCTCAGGGCTACCTGATCGAGCGACCGCAGTTGTTTACCTTTGATAGTTTGCAGTGTCGACCTGTGCGACCGCAGCCTCTGTTATTCAGGGCGCCTGGCACGTTCCGATGAAACATTTGCTGGTCTGTACATATCACACATCAAAAGGAGCCCGACAGTGATCGACACATTCAACAGAACCGGCCCGCTTATGGAAGCCTCGAGTTACCCCGCCTGGGCGCAACAGCTGATCCAGGCCTGTAGCGAGAGCAAGCGCCGCGTTGTCGAACACGAACTGTACCAGCGCATGCGCGATAACAAGCTCAGCGCCAAGACCATGCGTCACTACCTGATTGGTGGCTGGCCAGTGGTTGAACAGTTTGCGTTGTACATGGCACAGAACCTCACCAAGACCAAATTTGCCCGCCATCCTGGGGAGGACATGGCGCGCCGCTGGCTGATGCGCAATATTCGTGTGGAACTCAACCACGCCGATTATTGGGTGCATTGGGCCCGCGCCCATGGCGTCAGCCTGGAGGAGTTGCAGGCACAGGAGGTTCCGCCGGAGCTGCATGCACTGAGCCATTGGTGCTGGCACACCAGCTCGGCCGACTCGCTGATTGTCGCGATTGCCGCCACCAACTACGCCATCGAGGGGGCCACTGGGGAGTGGTCCGCCGTGGTGTGTTCCAGCGGTGTCTACGCCGCGGCTTTCCCTGAAGAAGACCGCAAGCGCGCCATGAAGTGGCTGAAGATGCATGCCCAGTATGATGATGCTCACCCGTGGGAAGCGCTGGAAATCATCTGCACCCTGGCCGGCATGAATCCGACCAAGGAACTGCAGGTAGAGCTGCGTCAGGCGGTGTGCAAGAGCTACGACTACATGTACCTGTTCCTGGAACGTTGCATGCAGTTGGAAAAATCGGTGGCCACCACCCCCCGCAAACAACCGGAACTGGTTGCCAGCGAGGCGTAAACGGTGTGATGGCGGGGTAGCTTACCCCGCCATTGCCAGGCGATTGCGGCCTTCGCGCTTGGCCACGTACAAAGCACTGTCTGCCCGGCGTAACAGACTTTCGGCCGACTCTGCGGCCAGCAAGGTCGAGCAGCCCAGGCTCACTGTCAATTCGATACGTTCCTCATCCGCCCAATAATCCTGAGCCTGTGCCGCCTGGCGCAAGCGCTCGCCGACCATCGACGCCGCGTCCCGGCCGGTATTCGACAGCAGGATCAGAAATTCTTCCCCGCCAAACCGAAACACCATGTCCACATTGCGCAGTTGGCTTTTGATCGAGGCGGCGACCGCCTTGAGCACCTTGTCGCCTGTGGCATGACCGTGGCTGTCGTTGATGTGCTTGAAATGGTCGATGTCCAGCATCAGCAAGGACAACGGTTGCAGGTGCCGCCGGGCCATGTCGATTTCCCGTTGCAGGGTCTGGTCCATGGCGATGCGGTTGCCGGTTTCGGTCAACGGGTCGCGCAGGGCGCTACGGGTGGCCGCGCGATAGAGCAGGGCGTTGCGCATCGGGTAAAGCAGGGTGGCCAGCAGTGACTCCAGGTTGGCCAACTCGTCTTCGATGAAGCGCTGGTTGCGCCGAAATACCAGTTCGCCGAGGTGTTCGCCTTCGTGGCTCAGGGCATAGCTCACTGAGTGATGCCCACGGTGGCCATATTCCAGGCGCAGGTCGCTGGCTTCGTGACGATATTGCAGGGCGTCCAGCGGCACCAGGCGTTGGATCTCGCGGAAGAACAGCGCAAGAATGTGCTCCGGCTCCAGGCTGGTTTGCAACTGCATGCCCAGTTGCTGGCGAAGTTGCGCAACCGTGGCGGGGCGTCGTGTGAGAAGGGAAGGCTGACCAAAGCCCAGGCGTTGCAATTTGGCGCTGTCGAAGTCAATTGCGTTGGTCTGGGTCGGTGTTTTCATAAGCGTATGAGCCTCTAAGCACAAAACTGTCTTACAGGCTGGGTGAGAGCGTCGTACTGTTCCTTCAGTTCCGTAGGACTGACGTACAGTCTAGCCCGGTTTGCTTGAGGGTATAACTGCCGCACGTCTTATAGCCGGGGCCGCGTTGCCGCTGGCCCCGGTGTGGGGCTTATTGTTTTTGCGGGTCAAACTGCTTGTCGCGGATAAACAGCGCCGGAATCACGCCACAGATAAAGTACGCGCCGCCCATCACCAAAAATCCTACGCCGATCGAGCCATGGGACGCCAAAAAACCAATGGCGGCCGGTGCCACTGCCGCACCGATCCGGCCAATGTTGTAGGCTCCGCCCACTGCCGAACCGCGAAATTTCGCTTCGAAGCTTTCGGTCATATAGGTCGCGTTCACGCCGTAGGGAATGCCGTACAGGAAGCCGAACACAATCAGCATCCACAGGATGTTGTCCGGGCTCTGGAACAGTACGATCACTGGCAGGAAAATCGCCGTGCCCAACGCGCCCACTGTGAACACCAGGCGCCGGCCCAGCCGGTCTGCCGCGAGCCCGGCGAGGATCTTGCCGAAAATCATCGCCGCGTAGGTGCCGACCATGTAACTGGTCATCGACTTGAAGTTCATCCCCAGCTCGCCTTCCAGGTACGACGGCATCCAGTTATTGACCCCGTAGTAGCCGAACTGCAGGAAGCCTGCGGTCAACGCCCAGAGGATGAACATGCGGCTGGCCTTGGGGTCGCTGAAGATCAGCTTGAACATGCCGTCGGGTTTCTTCGCCGACACGCGCTTGATGCCTTCGGCTTTTTCCCGGGCACGTTCGGCTTGTGCCTTGATCCAGGCTTGCGGCTCCGGTACCAGGCGTTGCATCAGTACGGCGAGGATCACCGGGATGATTGCCACATAGAACAACCAGCGCCAGCCGTGGCTGGGCAAGATCCAGCCGGCGAGCAGCGTGGCGACGATGTACCCCACCGACCAGCCTGCCTGCAGGGTGCCGAGCACGGTGGTGCGGTAACGGGTCGGGACGTACTCGGCCATCAGCGTGTTGCACGCCACATACAGCGCGCCCAGCCCGAGGGAGGCGAAAAAGCGCGTGCTCGCGAACTGCCAATAGCTGTGGGTCATGCCCAGGATCGCGGTACCGACGGAGAACAGCACGATGCTCCAGACCACGGTTCTCACCCGGCCAAAACGGTCACAGGCCCAGCCGCCGTAAATCCCGCCGATGGCCATCCCGGCCAGGGTAAAACTGCCCAGGCTGCCGGCCTCGACACTGGTCAGGCCGAACTCGGCCTTGAGGCTGCTGAGGCTGTAGGACAGCAGCATCAGGTCTGCACCATCGATCAGCAGGCCGAGGAAGCAGAAGATGAACACGATGATCCACAGATTGTTTTTCGCGGGCGACAACGCACCCGCCGAAGTGGCGACTTCCATAGCGATACCTTGTTGTAGTTGTTAGGGCACAAGTTATGGGTGTTGCGGTAATACGGTTGGAACACGGTCACTGTAGGAGCTGGCTTGCCTGCGATGCAGACAACTCGGTCTGGCAGTAACACCGCGGTGATGCCATCGCAGGCAAGCCAGCTCCCACATTGGTTTTGTGTTGTTCCCGAGCGTTAGCGTTTGGCCTCGCGAATCATGTTGCGGGCAATCACCAATTGCTGGATTTGTGTGGTGCCTTCGTACAGCCGGAACAAACGCACATCGCGGTAAAACCGTTCGATGGCGTACTCGCTCACATAGCCGGCGCCGCCATGGATCTGCACGCAGCGGTCTGCCACGCGGCCACACATCTCCGTGGCGAACATCTTCGAGCAGGACGCCTCGGTGCCGATATCCAGGCCTTCGTCACGTTTGCGCGCCGCGTCCACCACCATGCAGCGGGCGGCGTAGATCTCGGCCTTGCTGTCGGCGAGCATCGCCTGGATCAGCTGGAACTCGGCAATCGGCTGGCCGAACTGCTTGCGCTCCAGGGCGTAGTGCAGGGCATCGTTGAGCATGCGCTCGGCAGCTCCGACGCTGACGGCAGCAATGTGCAGGCGGCCCTTGTCGAGCACCTTCATCGCGGTCTTGAACCCCACCCCTTCGACGCCGCCGATCAACTGGTCGGCTGGTACGCGCACGTTGTCAAAAATCACGTCACAGGTGTGGGCGCCTTTCTGGCCCATCTTGTGGTCGCGCTTGCCCAGGGACAACCCCGGCGTATTGCGCTCCACAATGAATGCACTGATGCCGCCCGAGCCCTTGATGTCCGGGTTGGTGCGGGCCATCACGGTGTAGATGCCGGCATGGGGGGCGTTGGTGATGAAGCGCTTGGTGCCGTTGATGACGTAGTGGTCACCGTCGCGCACCGCCGTGGTTTTCAGCGAGGCGGCGTCGGAGCCCGAGTCCGGTTCGGTCAGGCAGAACGAACTGAGCAGTTCACCGCTGGCCAGCTTCGGCAGGTAGTGCTGCTTTTGCGTCTCGGTGCCGTCCAGCAGGATACCGATAGAGCCGATGCCGTTGTTGGTGCCGAAGTAGGAGCGGAATGCCGGCGAGGTGCGGCCCAGCTCAAAGGCCACGTTGACCTCTTCTTCCATGGTCAACCCGAGGCCGCCGTAGGCTTCGGGCAGGGTCAGGCCGAACAGGCCCAGCTCACGGAACTGGCTGACGATATCCGCCGGGACGTCATCGGTCTCGGCCAGCTCGTTTTCCCGGGGGATCAGCGCTTCGTTGACAAACTGCTGGAGGGTTTCCAGCAACAGGTGAAGCGTTTCGGGGTCTCGGATCATGTGCATTCCTCAGCGGCCCGTTCAGCGGGCCTGTTATCGTCAATCTGCCGAGGCCGTGCACCGATCTGTCTAGCGGGCGGCGGCCTCGATGTTGTTCACCATGTGCTTGAGACGGGGCCCGATGTCGTCCTCGAGTTTCTCCCGGGAAAGGTGAAAACTCGGTCCGCCACAGTTGAACGTCAGCAGCCCATGTTGTGCATGCAGCAGCGGTACGGCGATGGCGTTTACATCGCGGTGCCACTCACCGATCGACATGCAATAGCCAAAATCGGTGTAATCGCGGAAGGCGCGTTCCAGGCCCTTCCTGATGCCCGGCCAGTCCTCCAGATGACGCTGGCGGATATGGTCGAGGATAAATTCCCGCTCGTTTTCCGGCATCGCTGCCAGGCAGGCGCGGCCTGCGGAACTCAAGTGCAACGGCAACCGCGTGCCGACCTGGCGGCGCATGGTCATGTTGGCTTCACCCTGGACCACATCCAGGTACACCATATCCAGGCGGTCCCGCGTGGCCATCGCAACGGCGGCCTGGGCGTAGCTGGCCATCGTCTCCATCAGCGGATGGGCTACAGCCCGCACCGACAGGTTGGAAAGCATCGCGTAACCGAAGGCCATCACGCCTACATCCAGCTGATACCGGCCCGACTGCGGCAGGTGCTTGAGATAGCCCAAGCGGGTCAGCGTATGGGTCATCCGCGTGATCGTCGGCTTTGGCAGCCCGGTCTTGCGCGCCAGCTCCTGGTTGCCCAGCACGCTTTCGCTGGGGGTGAAGCAACGCAACAATTCCAGGCCGCGGGCCAGGGCAGTGACGAACTGGCGGTCCTTGTCTTCCTCCTCGTCGGCATTCATCGGGTCGATCAGCAAGTGCTCGAACGCGTGGTTGCCGGCCGGTGTTTCGGGTGTGCTCGGGTCCAGGTTTCGACGGCGCATGTTAGTCCCCCTTTTTTTATAAAATCAACAAAACAAAATTGTATTCCGCACAGCGAAACTAAGCAACTCACCAGTGGAACGCTTTTTTGTTTAATAAAACTCGGCTAAACAACAAGTTATCGCCCGATTTGCCGGTCGGTCAGGTTTTTACGTTTACATCACGACAGGTCGGTCCTTATGATTATCGCTAAATACGGAATGATGTTTCGCATAGCGAAACTGTCTATCTCCGAACTAACAAGAACATTGCAGCAGGAGAACTTGTGGCCAGTCTCGACCTACCCGTGGTGCACCTCGACGTCCAGGACAATGGCGTCGCCGTGGTACGCATCCACCGTCCTGAAGTGAAAAACGCCTTGAACGCCCAGGTTCGCGAAGAGCTGGCCGAGCATTTTCGTGCTTTGGCCAAGCGTCGTGATGTGCGCGCCATCGTGCTCACTGGCGGCGATCAGTTCTTCGTGGCCGGTGCCGACATCAAGGAGTTCGCCAGCGCCAGCCCGATCGAGATGTACCGCCGGCACACCGAGTACTTGTGGGAAGCCATCAGCCGCTGCCCCAAGCCGGTGATCGCCGCAGTGAATGGTTTTGCCCTGGGCGGCGGTTGTGAGTTGGCCATGCATTGCGATCTGATCGTGGCCGGTGAGTCGGCGCGGTTCGCCCAGCCCGAGGTCAAGCTGGGCCTGATGCCGGGCGCCGGTGGTACTCAGCGCCTGGTGCGCGCCGTGGGTAAGTTCCAGGCCATGCGTATCGCGTTGACCGGCTGCATGGTCAAGGCGCCGGAGGCCCTGGCCATGGGCATGCTCAGCGAAGTGGTGGCGGATGATCAAACCATCCCCCGCGCCCTGGAACTGGCCGCACAGATTGCCGCCTTGCCGCCGCTGGCGGTGGAACAGATCAAGGAAGTGATGCTCGCCGGCGCCGACCTGCCGCTGGAAAGCGCACTGGTATTGGAGCGCAAGGCCTTTCAACTGCTGTTCGATTCGGCAGACCAGAAGGAGGGCGCCGCGGCGTTCTTCGAAAAACGCACCGCGAACTACCTGGGGGAATAAGGATGACCGATTCAATCAAGATCATGGGCCTGGTAGGCACCGGCGTGATGGGCGCCGGGATTGCACAAATTGCCGCCCAGGCGGGCGTGTTGGTGCGCTTGTTCGATGCCCGCGACAGTGCGGCGCAGACCGCTCGGGACAACCTTGGCGCCACGCTTTCGAAACTGGCCGCCAAGGGCAAGATCACCCAGGTGGCGATGGACGCAACGCTTGCGAACCTGCAAGTCGCCGCCACGGTTGAAGCGTTGCGCGATTGCGATTTGGTGGTGGAAGCTATTGTCGAAAACCTCGACGCAAAGCGCGGCCTGTTGCAGCAACTCGAAGGTGTGGTCAGCGCGCAGTGCATCCTCGCCACCAACACCTCGTCGCTGTCGGTCACGGCCATTGCCACCGGCTGCCAACACCCTGAGCGCGTGGCGGGGCTGCACTTTTTCAACCCGGTGCCGTTGATGCGCGTGGTTGAAGTGATCGATGGCCTGGCCACTGCGCCGAAGGTCGGCGATGAGCTGTTGGCCTTCGTCGCCCGCACCGGCCATCGCGGCGTGCGCGCCAAGGACACCCCGGGTTTTATCGTCAACCACGCCGGCCGTGCCTACGGCACCGAAGCCTTGAAGATGCTTGATGAAGGCGTTGCCGAGCGCGGTGATATCGACCGTATCCTGCGTGACGGCGCAGGCTTTCGCATGGGGCCACTGGAACTGCTGGACCTCACCGGGCTCGATGTTTCCCACCCGGTGATGGAGTCGATCTACAACCAGTTCTATCAAGACCCGCGCTACAAACCGTCGCCCCTGACCCGGCAGATGCTGGCGGGCGGGCGCCTGGGGCGCAAGAGCGGGCAGGGCTTCTACCGCTATGAAAATGGCCAGGTGCTCGACGGCCCGCAACCGCAGCCGGTGCCCTCCATCAAGCAATTTCCGCCGGTGTGGATCGC
Source organism: Pseudomonas sp. Bout1 (assembly GCF_034314165.1). Taxonomy (GTDB): domain Bacteria; phylum Pseudomonadota; class Gammaproteobacteria; order Pseudomonadales; family Pseudomonadaceae; genus Aquipseudomonas. The sequence goes on from NZ_JAVIWK010000001.1 coordinate 2,250,371, forward strand.
CACCGAAAACGCTGACGACTACGAGCGCCTCAGCGCCCTGGTGATCGAACTGGGCGCGCACCTTGAAAGCGCCGCGCAGCCCTCGCCCGAAGCGTTGTGCCTGCTGGCGCCTTACGGCCTCGACGCCACCTCGGCCAGCGAGCGCTTCCACACCGACCCGGCGCGCACCCTGTGCATCGACCTGCTGACCGACCTGTCGCGCCACCGCACCCTGATGCAAAACCCGCTGACGTCCAGCGCCATGCGCGAGGCCGCCCACGCGCTGCTCGCCCGAGATGGCGTGGGTGTGACGGTGATCAGCGACAGTGTCGGCTTCGTCGCCCAGCGTACTCTGGCGATGGTGGTCAACCTGGCCTGCGACATCGCCCAGCAACGCATCGCCAGCGTCGACGATATCGACCAGGCCGTACAACTCGGCCTGGGTTACCCACAAGGCCCGCTGGCCTGGGGCGATGCCCTTGGGCCACGGCGCATCCTCACGATTTTGCAACGCATGAGTGAACTCACCCACGACCCACGCTATCGCCCCAGCCCCTGGCTGCGGCGGCGTGCGGTGCTGGGGATTTCACTGCGTCATCAAGAGCCGGCAGTCGGCTGATTTCGATTCATCACAGGACAAGAATAATGGGTGCATTGACAGGTTTGCGGGTGCTGGATTTAAGCCGGGTATTGGCGGGGCCCTGGTGTGGCCAGGTGTTGGCTGACTTGGGCGCAGAAGTGATCAAGATCGAACGGCCGCAAAGCGGTGACGACACCCGTGGCTGGGGCCCGCCATGGATGAAGACCGACACTGGCGAGTCGTCCGGGCAGGCGTCTTATTACCAGTCCACCAACCGCGGCAAGCTCTCCGTGGCCATAGACCTCGCCACGAGCGAAGGCCAGGAACTGGTGCGGGCGCTGGCGGCCAGTTCCGACGTACTGATCGAAAACTACAAGGCTGGTTCCCTGGCGCGCTACGGCCTGGATTACGCGACCCTGGCCGAGATCAATCCACGGCTGGTGTACTGCTCCATCACCGGCTTCGGCCAGACCGGCCCGCGTGCCGAAGAGCCCGGGTACGATTTTATCATCCAGGGCATCGGCGGCTTGATGAGCATCACTGGCGAGCGCGATGACCTGCCCGGCGGCGGCCCGCAAAAAGTCGGCGTGGCGTTCTCCGACCTGATGACCGGCCTGTATTCCACCGTCGCGATCCAGGCTGCGCTGTTCAGCCGCGAGCGTACCGGCGTCGGCCAGCACATCGACATGGCACTGCTGGACGTGCAAGTGGCAACCCTGGCCAACCAAAGCATGAACTACCTGGCCTCGGGCAAGGTGCCGGAACGCTATGGCAACGCCCACGCCAACATCGTGCCGTACCAGGTATTCCGCGCTGCAGACCGCGACTTCATTATCGCCTGCGGCAACGACAGCCAGTTTGTTGCGCTGTGCCACAGCATCGGCTTGCCGCACCTGCCGCAAGACCCGCGCTTTGGGCGCAATGCCGATCGGGTTGCGCACCGGGCGGAGATTGTCGAACTGCTGTCGGCGCACTTTCTGGGGCGCACGGCGGACGAGTGGGTGGCGAGCATTCACGCCTCGAAAGTGCCGGTGGGCGCGATCAATAGCATCGCGCAATCGTTGGAAGAACCGCAGGTGATTGCCCGTGGGTTGATGGTGAAGATTGCGCATCCAAAGAACCCGGAGTTCGCCATGGTGGGCAGCCCGATCAAGATGTCGGGCACGCCGGTGGAGTATGTGAGGCCGGCACCGATGTTGGGCCAGCATACGGATGAGGTGCTTGGTGAGCGGCTGGGGTTGTCGGCAGAGCAGTTGAGGCAGCTCAAGGCGGGTGGGGTGATCGAGCAGTTGGACTGAGCAATGGCGGCCGGGAAGGCCGCCATCATCACGGTTTAGCGCGCGACTTCTTTAAGGTAGGTGTTTCGGGCAGCTACGGCAGTCGGTGTGAAATCTGTAAACACACCATCAACACCGGCCCGGAAGAAAGCCATGTACTCGACCGCCGGGTTGCCCTTGTAGGCGCCGGCCAGGTACTTCGCTTCGTTGCGGAAGGTGAAGATATGCACGAACAGACCGGCTTTGTGAGCATCGCTGATCAGGCGGGTGGGCTTGAACGTATCGACCTCGGGCAAGCCTGGGTTTTGCGCTGAAGCGGCGGTCAGCAACATCGCTTGTGGCTTCCACGGCCCGATGCCATCGGCGTAGGTCTTCACCTCGGCCAACCCGGCTGGCGTCAGCATCGCACCAAAGGCGCGTGGGTCGCCGGCGACGGTCCAGCTATAAGGCCGGCCGCTGACGAAGGTGTTGGGTTTGTCGGTGATAAAAATGGTCTCGCCGGTCTTGAAGTTCACACCGTTCCCATCCACCAACTGCACCGCCCGGGTTTGCAGGCCGATAGAGCGCAGGTACTTCAGGCTGTTTGGGTCGAAGCTTTGCACAAACACCGGTGCGTTTTTGCGATTGAGGTTGTTGTCTTTCAGAGTCTTGAGAAACGCCGCTTCAAACGGATGAGTGCCCGGTGCGCCGCAACCATTGGCAATGGCCTGGGCGTTGTTCCAGATCGGGTTTTTGCTTTCCGGGTAGGTGGTAATCACACGGCCTGTGGCGGCGCTTTTGGCTTTGGCAATGTCGATCACTTCCTGGAAGCTCAGGATCGGCAACTTGCCGTTGAGTTCGGTGGGGCGCTCGTCGCGGGCGTCGTACGTCGTGCCGCCGAGCCACTGCTTGAGTTCGGCCAGGGTGAAATCGCTGATTGACCAGTCGTTGGTGTGGTCTTCGCCATCCACGATCAGGGATTTCAACACCGATTTTGGATCGTTGGGATTGGTCAAGTCGCTCAGGTACTGGGCCGGGCCATTTTCTGCGGTGGCGGGATACCTCACATTAACCAATACGCCCGGAACCGTGCGCTTGCGGCGCGCAACCTCTGGGTTGGTCTGCGCGACGTCGTTGATGTTGGTGTTGTCACTCAGCCACGGGTTGTGCCGGGCCACCAACACGCAGTCCTTGGTCATGTGCAGGTCCAGCTCAAGCGAATCGGCACCCGCGTCGGCCGCATGCTCATACGAGGCCCGGGTTTCTTCCGGGTACAGCCCCGGCAGGCCGCGATGCCCGATCACCAGGGGCGGTGCACCGTCCAGGGTTTTGAACGAAGGCGAAGCGGCAGGCGCGCTCCCGGTCACACTGTCACACGCGCTCACCATCAGGCTGCATCCGATAACGATAAAGCGGGCGAGCAGGGTTTTTGCCGCTGGCGGGCCTGAGCGAGTGTGCATGTGTCGTCCTTAAAGAAGAAGGTAGGGGCAGGGTATCTGCGGATGTTGGCGTTGACGTATGACAGAGTCGTGACAGGAAGTGGAGCGATGATTTTCCTGCGCGGTGCGCCCACGGCGAGCACAAATATCACCGAAAGCTTGACTTCTCCTTTTCAATCAGTAACATACGGCGCATTCCGCGATAGCTCAGTTGGTAGAGCAAATGACTGTTAATCATTGGGTCCCTGGTTCGAGTCCAGGTCGTGGAGCCATACAAGGTTCCAGAGAACGCTTTCAAAATCTCTGAAACCCCCGAAAAACCCGCCTTCTGGCGGGTTTTTTCGTTTTGGCGTTCTGTCGGATTCCGGTGGATACCAGTTCGATCATGGCACTGATCGGTAAATGTGACGGACGCAATTTTGGCTATGGTCGGCAACTGAGCTATGCCGGGCCGCAAGCATTGAGAGATCTACAGTGTGTCGCTGCATTTGCGTTTTCCCTCCTTTGCCTTGTAAGGAAAAACAGCGCAACTGAATATCAGGTGCGCTTGATGTATTGCGTCGCGAACTTTTCGCTGGGTTTAGAAGGTGTATTTGAAGCTCGTCATGAAGTTACGCGGCGCCCCGTATACGCTCCAACTGTCAGCATAGGCATAGTAGGAACGATCAAACACGTTGTTGACATTGAGCGTGGCGCTGAGGTTTTTGCTGATGTCGTAACGGGCCATCAGGTTGGTCAACGCATAGCTGCCTTGTTCAAACGTGTGCAAGTCCATGCCGGTCTTGCTCTGCCAATTCACGCCGCCGCCCACCGTGACCTTATCCAGTACGCCAGGGAGGCGATAGGTCGTGAACGTCTTCAGGCTGTGGCGTGGGCTGGTGGTGACGATGCGCTCATCGTCGGCGTTGGTGCTGACACTGTAGGCGTAGCCAGCTGACGCCTGCCAGCCTTCACTCAGTTCACCGTTCAGCTCCAGCTCGACACCCTTGGTCGTCGTGCCCTGTTCTGCGCGATAGATGTCTGGAGCTCGTACGTAGACCGGCAAGTTGTCCTGGTCAATCTTGAACAGGGCCAGGCTGGCGTTCAGCCTGTCTTCGTTGAAGCTGCCCTTGATCCCGACTTCATAACCGGTGCCTTCCTGCGGATCCAGTGGTTTGTTGTTATCGTCTTTGATGCCATAGGTCTGAGGATTGAAGATTTTGGTATAGCTGGCGTACAGCGACCAGGTGCTGCTCAGGTCATAGACGATACCGGCGTAAGGCAGGAAAATCCCATTACGGGTTTCTTTGCTTTCGGAGTTCTGGCTGGCATCCGTGTAGCTGATAACTTCGTTCGAGCGTTTCCAGTCGGTCACGCGGCCGCCAAGGATCACGGCAGTGTCATCGGTGACGTGGAAGCGTGAGGTGAGGTACGCCGCGTACTGGTTTTCTTCGATACGGGTTTTGCCGACAGTCGTGGTGTCAGGGCGATTGGCGCCGCTGCCGTTCCAGTTGTAAATGTTGGGTACTGTACCGTCGTAACCGGTCCACGGGCCGAACCAGCCGCCGTGACTTGGGGTGTTTTCGTCATACTGAGACATGGTTACGCCGGCGATCAGCTCATGCTCGCGGCCGAACAGGTTGAACGGGCCAGTCAGGTAGGCGTCCAGGTTGTTCTGGCGCGGGGTCCCGGACCAGCGGTTGGGGTACAGGTAGGCGCCGGCACCCGTTGCCTGGTCGATATCGCCGTTCATGTAGTTGATCAGCTCATCGAACTCGTTCTGGGTGTGGCTGACTTCGACCTTGCCGCTCCAACCATTGTTGAACTGGTGCTCAATGGAGGTAAAAACGTTGGTCTGCTTACGGTCGTTGTATGCCCAGTCCGGAGCGCTGTTGGCGGAACGGCTAAAATCAGTGCGGTTACCGTTGCTGTAGAACATCTGGAAACCGGTCCGCAGAGGATCGTTGACCTGGTTGTTGATGTAGCTGAAGCCCGCGGTCAGCATGGTAGCGTCGCTGAGGTCGAACTCGGAAATACCGTAGACCAGTTGCGAATCGGTTTTTACCCGGTCAACCCAGGAATTCTGCTTCTTGTAATCCACCACCAGACGCCCGCGAATGTTACCGCTGTCGTTCAAGGGGCCTGACACGTCAAAGCCTGTACCATAGCGATCCCAACTGCCTGCCTCGCCGGTGATGCTGGCCTGGGCCTCAGCAGTCGGGCGCTTGCGGATCAGGTTGATGGTCGCCGACGGTGTGCCAGAGCCGCTGATCAGGCCGGTGGCGCCACGCACCACTTCAACGCGGTCGTACATGGCGGTGTTCTGAGTATTGTTATCCAGGCGTGATGAGGTGGGCACACCGTCGATTTCAAAGTTGTTGATCTGGAAGCCACGGGACCAGTAAGTATCGTTCTCGGCGCCTACACCGACACGTAATACGGTGATGCCGGGTGTCGCCTCCAGAACTTCGGTCAGGTTGGTGAGTTTCTGGTCATCGAGACGTTGACGGGTAATCACTGTGACCGACTGCGGCGTTTCCTTTTGAGTCAGGTTCAGCCGCGTCGAACTGCTGGAGGAGTCTGTGGTGTAAGAGCCTGTGGCTTCGGTGGTGGAGCCAGGCGCCTTGCCGGAAATCGATATTGCGCCCAGCTCAAGTGCGCCTCCCGCGCCTGGCTGCAACTGATAGCGTCGCTCGCCGGTCTGCACCACCGTCAACTCACTACCTGCCAGTAAAGTGTGTAGTGCCTGGTCCACGGTGTAGCTGCCGTGCAGCGCCGGGCCTGTCTTGCCGGCGATCAGCGCGGCATTGCCCGCCAGGTAGATTCCGGATTGGGCGGCAAGCTGGTTGAGTTGGTCGACAAGGGCGCCAGCGGGCAGATCGAAACGCTGCGCGCTTGTCTGTCCAGCGGCTGTCGCGGGTGATGCTACGCTCAGACTAGCCGGTATGGCCAAGGCCAGGGTAATGGTCAACGCCAAGGATTGTGGTGAGTTACGCAGAAATGAGGGCATAAACAGTTCCGGTCGAAGGAGGCATTAAGCCGTTGTCCTTCTCTAATTCGAATGAAAATTCAAAACCGGAAGCACGGGAGCGAAAAAATATCAGCGCGCAACCACCGTGACCCACCAGGCAAATCGCCGCTCGATGCGCACGGGCAGCACCTGCTCGAGCATGGCCAGTACCTGATCGGTGTCCTCCAACGGGAAGGTACCCATGACCCTCAGGTTGGCAACCTGCGGGTCAATCCCCAGATGTCCATGGCGATAGCTGGCCAACTCATCGATAAAGTCTCCCAGGCGCATATCGTTCGCCATCAACACCCCTTTTATCCACGCTTCGCGCCCGGGCTGGGCACGTTGCGTTGTGGACAGGCTTTGGCGGTCGAAGTTAACACCCTGACCTGCTGGCACGACGAGAGTTTGTTGGGTGACGCCACAGCTGACCTGCACGCTGCCTTCGTACACGTTGAGTAACGTGCGGCCATCATGTTCTCGCACGCTGAAGCGCGTGCCGATTGGGCGTAGACGACCTTGCGGCGTGTCCACCACGAACGGCCGAGGATCGTTGCCGGTACTGATCAGGATTTCGCCGCTGTAAAGTTTCAATTCGCGCTGGTCGGCGCTGAAATTCACATCCAGCGCCGTACCGCTGTTAAGCCAAAGGCGTGTGCCATCGGCCAAGCGCTGGTCACGCAGTGGGGTGGTACCGGTGTAAAAGTCGGTGGTCCAGTTCCCTGGCAGCCAACGCTGCTGCCAACTGCCCCAGCCCAGCAGTGCACCCCCCATCAGGATCGACAAGCCGCGCAATACCTGGCGGCGTGAGCGCTGGGAATGGCGCAAGGTTTCCAGCGTCTGGTTGGCCCCCGCGATATCCTCCTGTAACGGTGCAAAACGCTGCCCAACGCGTGCGACATAGCTCCAGGCCAGGCGATTGAGTTCACTATGGGCATGCCATTGGCGCCAGGCCTCATGCAGCTGCAAAGCATTGGGTTCTGCGCTCAGGCGGGCAAACCAGTCGGCGGCTTGTTGCAAGGTGGCATGGTCGAGGCCGCCAGGGTTGGTGCTCATAACAGCGCTCCGTCCAATTCGGCTTCCAGTGCTATGCATTGGAACATGGCCTGTCCGATGTATTTGGTGACGGTGCGCTCGCTCACGCCAATGCGCAGCGCAACCTCGCGATAGCTCAAACCTTGGATATGCGCCAGGCAAAACGCCTCTGACACTTTGACCGGCAGGCGATCGAGCATTGCCTGCAAATGCACCAGAGCTTCAAACACTAAGGCGCGGTGTTCTTCAGACGGTGCGTACTCCTCAGGCCGACTCGCCAATACCTCAAGCCACGCTTGCTCCACGTGCTTGCGCCGAAAGAAATCCACACACACGTTGCGCGAAAGCGTGCTTAGGTATGCGCGCGCATGCACCTCGCTGTCGAACTGACGCGGGTGGCCCAACAAGCGCACAAACACATCGTGGGCGAGTTCGGCGGCATCACTGACATTGCCGAGTTTTCGCGCCAGCCAGCGCTGTATCCAGCCGTGGTGAGCGACGTACAAGCTGCCAACGCTATACGGCGGGGCACCCGACTCAGGGAGATGAGGCATCGAAAATTCTTACGAATGGGAATTATTACCAATAGTAATAGGGAAAACTTAACACCACAATGGGGAGGGAATGTGCTTCGGATCGAAGCTATGTCTCCGTTCGAATGAATTTGGTTCGCGCAGCCCGCCGGAGGACAAAGTGCCGTCTAACGTTTGAGTCCAGGTCATGGAGCCAGACATTGAGAAAAGCCTGCAGCGATGCAGGCTTTTTTTGCCTTGAATTTGGCCGGTGCGAGGGTGGGCACGGCGGCGCGGCGGACCATACACAGGATGCGTATATGAGTGCGCTGGTCTACAGCTTTTTATGGGAGACGTTGAACGCTAATTGTCCTGGCCCGTTGCCAGCCTCAGTGCTCGATACGCCTCCACTAGCTGGTCGAGCGTAAACCCAAGGTTTCTGCCGCTGGGGTTAGGCAGGATCCACACCGCCGCACTCCCCAGCGGGTGCGGCTGCAACCCCCACGCAATCTGCCGCTGCCCGCTCAGTGCGGCATACGCCGCCTTTCCCAGAAATGCCAAAAAACGCGGCGCATAACGTGTGATCTTGCGTTCAAAACTCACCGCCGCCGCCGTGAATTCATCCGCTGACAATTGATCTGCCCGGGCCGTGGGTCGCTCTACCACGGTAGTCAGCCCGCACTGGTACTGCAGGATCGTCTGGTCGTTTTCCGGCTGCACCTCATGGGGCGTAAACCCGGCCAGGTGCAGCGTGCGCCAGAACCGATTGCCCCTGCCCATAAAGTGATGGCCGCTGGCGGCGGCTTTCAGGCCCGGGTTTATCCCGCAGAAAACCACGGCCAGGTTCTCCGCCAGAATATCTTCCAATCCCTCCTTCATCCGCAGATGACCTGCACGGCATTGCGTGCCAGGGCGATCAACTCGGCGTAGGGCTTGCCCGCCCGTGCGCGAATCGAAAGGCTGTGCACCAGGGACGAGGCGAGCACTGCGACCGCTGCGGGATCGGTACCGGCTTTCAATTCTCCGGCCTCGATGGCCGTGCGCAAGCGGGTTTCGAGATGGGCATCGAGTGCGTCGAGGCGCTGCAACAGCACCGCGCGAATCTCGGCATCCTCGACCGCTTCAGTGGTGGCGGTGCCGATGATGAAGCAGCCCCGTGGCTCGCCATCGCCCGAAAAGTAGATCGACAACTGGCCTTCATAAAGGCGCATCAACGCGTCGGCCAGCGTCAGGCTCGGGTCGTCCAGCGCTGCGTCGATGGCGGCTGAAGCGAGGCCCCAATATTGCTCGAGCGCTTTGAGGTAGATCGCGTGTTTGTCGCCGAACGCCGCGTACAGGCTTGGCCGGTTCATCCCGGCAGCACTGGCGATGCCGTCCAGTGAGGCACCGCAATAGCCGGTATTCCAGAACACCCCGAGGGCTTTTTGCAGCGCTGTTTCAGGATCGTAGGCGCGCGGGCGGCCACGGCCTTTTGCCTCTGTGATCTTTTTTTGTGCCATGGCGTACAAAAATCCTTGAGTAGAGGTGAGCGGGTCGATATTCTTACATCATCGCACAAAATTAAAGCCTCAGAAATCCCGGGCTCAACAAAGGTGATTCGATCATGAGCAACGCGTTGGAAAACACGACCCGCACACACTGGCGTTCACTGTTGATGGTGGGCTTTCCGATACTGCTCGCAGCGGCGGGGTACGTGTATTACCTGCAGGACGCGCCGTATGTGTCGACCGATAACGCTTACGCCCGGGTGGCGAAGGCGTCGATCAATGCGCGGGTGTCCGGGCAAGTGGTGGAGATTGCCGTGGAGGACAACCAGCCGGTGCACAAAGGGCAAGTGCTGTTGCGGATTAACCCCGAGCCGTTTCAGGTGGCAGTCGAGCGCGCCCAGGCCCAACTGAGCGTGGCGCGGTTGCGGGTCGAAGGCCTTAAGGCCAGCTACCGGCAACAGCTGGCTGAACTGCAGGCGGCCAAGGAGTCGGCGGGTTTTGACCAGAAAGAATTCGCCCGCAAAAAGGCCTTGGTGGCCACCGAGTTCGTGTCCCAGGCCGTGTTCGAACGGGCCGACACCGACTTGAAAGTCGCCCGGCAACGCGTCGCGTCCATCGAACAGCAGGTCGCCAATACAGTGGTGGCCCTGAGCGGCAATCCCGACATCGAAATCGACCGCCACCCGGCGATTCTCGAGGCCAGGGCGCAACTCGACGAAGCGCAACTCTACCTCTCGTACGCGACCGTCTATGCGCCTGACGATGGCGTGGTGGCCAAGGTGGATGACGTACAGGTCGGCGACTACCTGAACAGCGGTGCACCGGCCTTCGCCTTGCTGTCGCCCCGTCGCACCTGGGTCGAGGCCAACTTCCGCGAAACCCAGCTGACGCATATGCGTGCCGGCCAGCAGGCAACCATCAGGCTCGACACCTATCCGGACCATCCCTTCAAGGCCCACATCACCAGCTTGAGCCCGGGCGCCGGCGCTGACTTTGCCCTGCTGCCGCCGGAAAACGCCACTGGCAACTGGGTCAAGGTGGTGCAGCGGGTGCCGGTGCGCCTGGAGCTGGATGATGCGAATGTTGAGCTGCCGCTGTTTTCCGGCACCAGCGCCACGGTAACCGTTGATATCAGGACCGGCCCATGAACGGCGCACGCAGCCTCAGGTTCGCGGCGTTACTGGTGACCTGGTTGCAGGCGGTCAACGTGTCGCTGCCGAACTCGGCCCTGCGGTTTGTGCAGGGCAGCTTGTCGATGACGGACGACGAGGCGGGGTGGATATTCACCTCGTACCTGGCCGCCAGTGCGATCACCTTGCCGGTCGCCCAATGGCTCGCCGCGCGTTTGGGCGTGAAGGTGGTTTACCAGACGACACTGGCGGTCTTCGCCTTGGGCTTGCTGCTCGCGACCGAGGCAACCACCTCGCTGCAATTCGTCGGCGCACGGGTTATCCAGGGTGCTGCCAGCGGCGTGTTGGCGCCGCTGTCGATGGCCATCGCCCTGGAGACACTGGCCCCGGCACGACGGCCGAAATTCGGCCCGGTGTGGACAGCCATCGGGCTGTTGGGCATCGTCAGCGGCCCGGCGATTGGCGGCTGGATCAGCGAGCATTTCGGCTGGCGCTGGATGTTCTACGCCAGCCTGCCGCTGTTGGCCTACACCACATCGATCGTGGCGTTATTGCAGCCAGAGAAGAAAACCAACGGCGTGCCGGCCTTCGATTTTGCAGGCTTTGCCAGCTTTACCTGCGGCGTGATCGGCCTGCAAATGCTCCTCGACCGAGGCCAACGCCTGGAGTGGTTCGATGCGCCCGAGATCTGGCTGGAAGCTGCCGTGAGCGCCCTGGGGTTCTACCTGTTCGCCGTGCACCGGTTCACCTCGCGCACGCACTTCATCAGCAAGGGCTTATTGCGCGACCGCAACTTCGTGCTGTCGACCCTCATCTTCTTCGCCGTCGGTTTCGTGCTGCTGCCAACCATGGCGATGACCTCGCCGATGCTGGACGAACTGCTCGGCTTCCCGCCGGACACTACAGGCTTCCTCACCATCCCCCGTGGCGTGGGTTTGCTGGGTGCGTTCTGGCTGATGAACCGTGTGCCTGCACATCTGGATGGCCGCCCGTTCGTGGTCGCCGGTATCGCCCTGGTGATCTACGCCAACCACTCGATGCTCGGCTACTCGCCCTTGATGGATGGCTGGCCGGTGGCAGTGGCCGGTGCCCTCCAAGGAGCCGGCCTGGGCCTGCTGATGCCGGCGCTTTCCCGGGTGGCGTTCAGCACCCTCGACCCGGCGTTGCGCCCTGAAGGCAGCGGGCTGTTCAACTTGTCCCGCGTCTACGGCAGCACCTTCGGCGTGGCGGTGGTGCAGTGGTTCTTCTTCAACAACACCCAGGCGATGCATGTGGCGCTGGCCGGTCACCTGACCGCTTATTCGGTCTCTGCGTCCACGTCCCTGGCAGGTTTTGGTGCGCTGAACGAAGCCATCACCGGCCAGGCTGCGTTCATCGCCGTGCTTGGCCAATTCAAGATTCTGCTGTGGGCAATGCTGGTGGTGAGCCCGCTGGTGCTGCTGCTGCGTAAACCTGTCACGACCCGCTAGTTTTTCGGAGTGTGCGTAATGAAATTCCATGGGCTTGTTATCACGGCCGTTATAACCCTGTCTGCTTGTTCGGTTGGCCCGGACTTTAAAGCGCCGTCCGTTGCCGCCTCGCAGCACTACGACGTGCAGGCAGAGCAGCGCGTGTCGTTCAATCAGAAGGTGAACGTCGACTGGTGGTCGACCTTTCATTCCCACACGCTCGACAGCGTCATGCGCCGGGCGATTGCCGGCAACCTTGAGCTGACGTCGGCGGACGCGACATTACGCCAGGCAGCCGCCTCGGTGGCGGCGGCGGAAGGTGCGCTGTTCCCGCAGGTGGATTTTGCCGCGCAAGCGGGGCGCCAGCGCGTGCATAACGCCACGCAGCCTGCGGTGGTGAACTTCTATGGTGTCGGGCCGCAGGTCCGCTTCGACCTGGACGTATTTGGCGGCAACCGGCGCCGGGTCGAGCAGCAGCAGGCATTTGCCGATCTCCAGCGGAATCGCTTCGAAGCGGCCTACCTGACACTGACGGGGGACGTCGCCAGCCAGGCGCTGTTGATGGCCTCGGCCAGCGCGCAGATGGAAGCGGTGCAGACCTTGCTCGTCACCGACGCGAAAAATCTCGAGCTGGTGCGTGCGGCGCAACACAGTGGCGCGGCGACGCAGCTCGACATTTCCCTGGCCGAAACGCGGCTGGCGCAGGACCGCACGCTGTTGCCGCCACTGGCCCAGCAGCGGGATGCGGCGCGGCATGCGTTGTCAATTCTGGTTGGCAAAGGTCCGGCGGATTGGCGTGCGCCGGATTTCAACCTGGCTGAATTTGCCTCGGCCACCACGCTGCCCGTCAGCTTGCCGTCTGAACTGGCGCACGACCGCCCGGACGTGCAGCAAGCGGAGGCGGAACTGCGGGCGGCCAGTGCGGCAGTCGGCGTGGCGACCGCCAATCTTTATCCGCATGTGGAACTGTCCGCTTCCCTGGCCCAGGCCGCTTCGGGCAACGGCGGGACGGCGCTGTGGGGTTTTGCCACCGGGCTGGCGGGGCCGATCTTCGACGGCGGCAGTCTCAAGGCCGAGCGCCAGGCGGCGGTGGAGGGCTATAACGCCTTGCTCGCCAACTATCAGCAAACCGTTATCAAGTCGTTCGGCCAGGTTGCAGACACCTTGCAGGCGATCAATCACGACGCGCAGGAATACCAGGCGCAGATCGCCGCGTTGCAAGCGGCGGACAACAGTTTGCGGCTGAACCAGCAGGCCTATGGGGCAGGGGAGAACGGCTTGCTGCAGGTGCTGGAGGCTCAACGTGCATATGAGCAGGCGTTGCTTGGGCAATTGCGGGCGAGCACCGCCCAACACCTCGATACGGTGCGCTTGTTCGTGGCGCTCGGTGGTCGCTCGGTTAGCGATTTCAGGCGCTAGCGGGGTGGGGGCATATCCGTTTTTTAGGTAACGGCGGCTATGGGTTCCGCTTTTACAGCAAGGCATTGCTCCGCGGGCCGCTCCTCAATCCCTGCGTTCGGCCTCGGGCTGAATGGGGCAAAGAACACAGCGGCCTACAGGCCGGCTTGAGCGTTAAAAACCAGGGCAAAAGCTGTAGGAGCTGGCTTGCCGGCGATGCAGGCAACTCGGTGTATCAGGTACATCCAACTGATGCCATCGCCGGCAAGCCAGCTCCTACAGTGGCCCGTGCTGGTGCTCTACAACACTGTTTGGCTCACGTTCAAAAGTGACCCGCCGGAACGGCGGAACCAATACCCGCCATCACCGCAGCAACCGATGTGCCCAATCAACCACCCTTACCCAACAACGCCCTGGCAAACTCGTCAGACGCAATAAAGTCCATGGCCTTGCGCAACTCGCAGGCCGCCTGCGCACCGAACACCTCATCAAACCGCACTGCCATCTGCTTGGATACCACCCGTGCGTCCTCATACTTGCGCAACCCGGCTTCAGTCAACAGCACCCGCCGGCTGCGCCGATCCAGCTCGTCCACCTGCAACACCACCAACCCATCCCGCACCAGCGGCTTGAGCGTATGCCCCAAGGCCGACAAATCCATTACCAACGATTGCGCCAAATCACGCATCTTCGGCCCATCACCATTGGCAATGTGGTTCAGCAGCGAATACTGCGTGGCTTTCAAGCCAAACGGCACAAACGCTTCGTCATAGATTTGCGCCATGCGACGGGACGCGCGACGCACGGCTCCGTTAGAGCAGGTGCTGGGGCTATTCAGGACGGGAGGTGCACATTTCACGGCGGATCACTCGCTACAGCCAAAGGGTTAACCGAACGTTAATCCGGCAAGATGAATATTGACATATGTAGAAACAAATTAGTTGCGTATGCCTCTAAACGCTATATCGTGGCATATGCCTCTATTTTGACCGGATGTCAGTGCAGCAGGCCCGGATTACAGACGGGCGGGGCAGGAGGAACGCGCTGTTCAGTGCCTCCTTCAGTGTTCAACTTCCTGTCTGGATCACACCTATGCTCAACCTTGTGCGCATCGCATTGCGGCGCCCCTATACCTTTCTGGTATTGGCTATTTTCATTCTGATTGTGGGCCCGCTCGCGGCCTGGCGTACCCCGACCGACATCTTCCCCGAAATTCGCATCCCCGTGATTGCCGTGATCTGGCAGTACACCGGCTTGCCACCGGACCAGATGGCCGGCCGTATCACCTCGCCCTTCGAGCGGGTACTGACCACCACGGTTAATGACATCCGCCATATCGAGGCGCAGTCGTTGAACGGCTTCGGCATCGTCAAGGTGTACTTCCAGCCGGGCGTCAATATCAGTACGGCCAACGCACAAGTGACCTCGGTGTCCCAGGCCATCCTGCGCCAACTGCCTCCCGGCACCACGCCACCGCTGGTGCTCAACTACAGCGCCTCGACGGTGCCGATCGTGCAATTGGCATTGTCCGGCAAAGGGCTCACCGAGCAGAATCTGGGCGACCTGGGCCTTAATACCGTGCGCCTGATGCTCACCACAGTGCCCGGTGCGGCGCTGCCGTACCCGTTCGGCGGCAAGTCCCGCCAGGTGCAGATCGACCTCGACTCGGCGCGGATGCAGGCCCGTGGCCTCTCGGCGCAAGACGTGGCCACCGCCCTGGCTACGCAAAACCTGATCACCCCGGTGGGCACGCAAAAGATCGGCAGCTATGAATTCAACCTGCAACTGAACAACTCACCGACAGATTTCCACGACCTGGAAAACCTGCCTATCAAGACCGCCGACGGCACCACCGTATTGATCCGTGACGTGGCCACCGTGCGTGACGGCAACCCGCCGCAAACCAACATCGTGCACGTCAACGGCAACCGTTCGGTGTTGCTGCCGGTGCTCAAGACCGGCTCGGCATCGACCCTTGGGGTGATCGCCGGCATCAAGGACAAACTCGCCGACAACAAAGGCGCGTTGCCGCCCAATCTGAATATCGACCTGATCGGCGACCAATCGCTGTTCGTGCGTTCGGCCATCAGCGGCGTGGCCCGCGAGGGAGTGATTGCAGCGGCGCTGACCAGCCTGATGATCCTGTTGTTCCTCGGCAGTTGGCGCTCCACGGTGATCATCGCCACGTCGATTCCGCTGGCCATCCTGTCGTCGATTGCCACGCTGTCGGCGCTCGGCGAAACCCTTAATATCATGACCCTCGGCGGCCTGGCATTGGCCGTGGGGATTCTGGTGGACGACGCCACGGTGACCATCGAGAACATCAACTGGCACCTGGAGCAGGGCAAGCCGGTGGAGACGGCGATCCTCGACGGCGCAGCGCAGATAGTCACGCCGGCGTTCGTGTCCCTTTTGTGTATCTGCATCGTGTTCGTGCCGATGTTTTTCCTGGAGGGCGTGGCGCGCTTCCTGTTTGTGCCGATGGCCGAAGCGGTGATCTTTGCGATGATCGCCTCGTTCATCCTGTCGCGAACCCTGGTGCCGACCCTCGCCAATTACCTGCTCAAGCCTCATGAACATCATGCGGACGGCACGCCAGTGGTCGCGCCATCGAACAACCCGCTGGTGAGGTTCCAGCGCGGGTTCGAGCGCCAGTTCGAAGCGTTTCGCGCGGTTTACCATGGGGCGCTGGAGAGTGCGTTGCACCACCGCCGCATCGTGGTGATCGCGCTGCTTGCATTTGTCGCCGTGTCGTTTGCGCTGGTGCCGTTCCTGGGCCGCAACTTCTTCCCCGAGGTTGACTCCGGGCAGATCCTGCTGCATGTGCGGGCACCGGTCGGCACGCGGGTCGAGAGCAATGCACGGCTGGTGTCGCAGATCGAGAGCACCGTGCACAAAGTCATCGACCCGCAGGAGCTGGCAGCCATTGTCGACAACATCGGCCTGGCCATCAGCGGGATCAACGTGGCCTACAACAACACCGGCACCGTGGGCTCCCAGGACAGCGATATCCAGATCAGCCTGAAAGAGGGCCATCGCCCGACCGCCGACTACATACGCGAACTGCGTGAACGACTGCCTCGCGAATTTCCGAACGCGGTGTTCTCGTTCCCCGCGTCGGATATCGTCGGGCAGATCCTCAACTTCGGTTCGTCCGCGCCGGTGGATGTGCAAGTCAGCGGCAATAACCTGCCAGCCAACTTCACCTATGCCAGCACGCTGTTGCGGGAAATTCGCAGGGTGCCGGGTGTGGTGGATGCGCGCATCCAGCAGTCGCGGCAACTACCAACCTTCAAGATCGATGTGGACCGCACCCAAGCGCAACTGGTTGGCCTGACCGAGCGCGATGTGACCAACAGCCTGGTGGTCAACCTGGCAGGTTCCAGCCAGGTGGCGCCGACGTTCTGGCTCAACCCGGCCAACGGTGTGTCGTACCCCATCGTGATGCAAACCCCGCAATACGGCCTCGACACGCTGGCCGCCCTGCATAACCTGCCGTTGAGTGGCAGCCCCGGTGCGGCGTCAGACCAGACCCTGGGCGGCCTGGCCTCTATCGAGCGCAGCCACGCCAACTCGGTGGTGACCCAGTCGGATATCCAACCGGTGGTCGAGGTATTGACCGCGATCCAGGGCCGCGACCTCGGCGCCGTCGCCGCCGACATTCAGA
Organism: Pseudomonas sp. Bout1; assembly: GCF_034314165.1. GTDB lineage: Bacteria > Pseudomonadota > Gammaproteobacteria > Pseudomonadales > Pseudomonadaceae > Aquipseudomonas. Next base: position 2,267,291 of record NZ_JAVIWK010000001.1, read on the forward strand.
AGATCCTCACCGCCCACGCCAGCGAAGTGCCCACCGGCTCCAAAGTGCTGTTGCAGGGCCAGGTGCAAACCATGAACGCGGCCTTCAGTGGCCTGCTGTTTGGCCTGCTCGGCGCGGTGGTGCTGATCTACCTGCTGATCGTGGTCAACTTCCAGTCCTGGGCCGACCCGTTCGTGATCATCACGGCCTTGCCGGCGGCGCTGGCGGGCATTGTGTGGATGCTGTTTGTTACCCACACACCGTTGTCGGTGCCGGCGTTGACCGGGGCAATCATGTGCATGGGCGTGGCCACCGCCAACGCCATCCTCGTGGTGAGCTTCTGCCGCGAACGCCTCGCGGTGCACGGGGATGCGGTGCAGGCGGCGCTGGAAGCCGGCTTTACCCGCCTGCGCCCGGTGTTGATGACCGCCATCTCGATGATCATCGGTATGGCACCAATGGCCCTGAGCCTGGGGGAGGGCGGCGAACAAAACGCCCCGCTGGGCCGTGCGGTCATCGGCGGGCTGGCCTTTGCCACCATTGCCACGTTGTTCCTGGTTCCGCTGATTTTCAGTCTTGTGCACGGGCGGCGTCAGCACGCCACGCTTGCGACCACCGCCACTCAAGGGGTTTGACATGTCCACTTCCGTTTCCAATCCGGGTTCACCCCGCCGCAAATCCCGTGGTCTGCTCTGGCTGGTGCTGGGGCTGGTGGTGCTGGTCGCCGTGGTGGTGTTCGGCATCGGCGTGCGCGCCAGTGAATCGCGCGACCTGAAAACCTGGACCGATGCCCAGGCCTTGCCCAGCGTGACCCTGATCACCCCGAGCGTGCAGCCGCAAGGGCCGGTTTTGAATTTGCCGGGCCGGCTTGAGGCGTACTCCCGAGCGTCGATCTTTGCCCGGGTCAACGGCTACCTCAAGACCTGGAATGTCGACATCGGCGACCATGTGAAGGCCGGGCAACTGCTGGCCGAAATCGATACGCCGGAGCTCGATCAACAGCTGCTGCAAGCGAAGGCCGTACTCGCCTCGGCCCAGGCCGACGAGTCGCTGGCACAAACCACTGCCAAGCGCTGGCAGGCGATGCTCTCGTCGGATTCGGTGTCTCGCCAGGACGTGGATGAACGCACCGGCGACCTGACCGCCAAGCAGGCCAAGGTGGTCGCGGCCAAGGCCAACGTCGACCAGTTGATCGCCACCAAGGGCTTCCAGCGTTTGACCGCGCCGTTCGCCGGCGTGGTCACCGCGCGTGCAACCGACGTGGGGGCGTTGATCAATGCCGGCGGTGCCACTGGCAAAGAGCTGTTCGCGGTCTCCGATGTGAGCCGGCTACGGGTGTATGTGCAGGTGCCGCAGTCGTCTGCACCGCAGATCAAGGTCGGTACCGTGGCGCGTCTGAGCGTGCCGGAATATCGCGGTGAAACCTTCAGCGCCAAGGTGGTCGCCGCCGCCGATGCGGTAAACGCCGCATCCGGCAGTACCCTGGTGCAACTGCTGGTAGACAACCCCGGTAGTCGCCTGCTGCCAGGCGGCTACACCAGCGTGCAGTTCACCTTGCCGGTGCAGACCGACGTGCTGCGCCTGCCCGCCAGCGCCCTGGTGTTCGATGACAAAGGCATGCGCGTGGCCACCCTTGACGCAAACAATCATGTGCACTTCAAGACCGTGACCATCGCCCGGGACTTCGGTGACAGCGTGGAAATCGGCAGCGGCCTGGTCGCCACCGACCGGGTAATCGACACGCCCCCCGACGGCCTGGCCGATGATGATTCGGTACAACTGGCCGCCAATACTCCAGAGGCCAAACCCCATGGCTAATCGCACTTGCCTGGTATTGGTCGCGACCCTGGGCCTAGGCGCCTGCCACCTTGCGCCGCCGTTGGACATACCCGACGTGCCCGTGGCCGCGCAGTTTCATACCCAAGGGCCGTGGACCGTCGGCACGCCGAATGACCAGTCGAGCCGCGACGGCTGGTGGCATATTTACAAGGACCCGCAACTGGATGCCATGGAGCAGCAGTTGCTGCAAAACAACCCGGACCTCAGTGCGGCACTGGCTCACTATTCCCAGGCCCAGGCGTTTGTGGCCCAGGCGCAGTCGGGGCTGTTTCCCAGGATCAGCGGGTCTGGCAATGCCCAGCGCATTCGCCAGTCGGACACACGCCCGTTGCGTTCGGCCAGCCCGCCGAACGTTTACGATTCCGGCACCTTGGGTGTTGAGGTGGACTATGAAGTCGACCTCTGGGGCCGCGTGCGCGACACCGTGGCCGCCGGCACCAGCGACGCCCAGGCCGCCAAGGCTGACCTGGCTTCGGTGCGTTTGAGCTTGCAGGCGCAGTTGGCCGACAGCTACATCCGCCTGCGTGGCATCGACCGGCAAGACCAGTTGCTGCAGCAGACCAGCGACGCCTATGCCAAGGCCTTGAGCCTCACCGAAGGCCTGCACGGCGGCGGTATCGTTTCCGGGCTGGATGTGGCACGGGCACGTACCCAACTGTCGACGGTCAAGTCACAACTGAGCCAAAACCTGGTGCAGCGTGCGGTGCTCGAACATTCGATGGCGGCGATGCTGGGTGAGTCCGCATCCACCTACGCGATAGCCCCAAGCGTTGCGCAGATCGCGTTGCCCGCCGTACCCACCGGTGTACCGTCTACGCTGTTGCAGCGTCGGCCGGACATTGCCGCTGCCGAGCGTCGGATCGCCGCGGCCAATGCCCGCATCGGCGTGGCGAAAGCCGCCTGGTTCCCGGCCCTCACCTTGAGTGCCCAGGGCGGTTTCCAGAGTGATGAGTTCGCGCATTTGTTGAGCTCGCCGAACATTTTCTGGGCGATTGGACCTTCGCTGGTCGGCACCATCTTTGACGGCGGCGCGCGCCAGGCGGGTGTCGACAGTGCCAGGGCGGCTACTGATGAAGCCGCGGCCAAGTATCGTGGTGTAGTGTTGGGCGCGTTCGAGCAGGTGGAGAACAACCTGTCGATCCTCTCCGGGCTCGACACTGCCCTGGTAGACCAACGCGATGCGGCGGCAGCCGCGCAGTATGCTGAGGACTTGTCCCTGGCGCGGTATCGCCAGGGCGGCGCGGCGTACCTGGATGTGGTGACCGCGCAGGTCGCCTCGTTGCAGGCACAGCGAACTGTGCTGGATCTACAGACTCAACAGTTGAGCGCCAACGTAGGGCTGATCAAGGCATTGGGTGGCGGCTGGAACCTGGCCCAACTGGCCCAAAAGAACCTGTAGGAGCGAGCTTGCTCGCGAAGGTCGTCAACGATTATGCGTATTTGTAGGTTAAACGCGGCGCTCTCGGGTTTTTCGCGAGCAAGCTCGCTCCTACAGTTAGTTATTTAGTTAGTTGTTGTGAACATTGAATCCAAGGAGTAGTGGCATGACTGATTACGTACCGCCAAAGGTCTGGACCTGGAAATCCCAAAACGGCGGAACCTTCGCCAGTATCAACCGGCCCATCGCCGGTGCGACCCACGACAAGGAATTGCCGGTTGGCCGTCATCCGTTGCAGTTGTATTCGTTGGCCACGCCCAACGGTCAGAAGGTCACGATCTTGCTGGAAGAACTGCTGGCCCTGGGGCACAAAGGGGCGGAATACGATGCGTGGCTGATCAAGATCGGCGACGGTGACCAGTTCGGCAGCGGCTTCGTTGGCGTCAACCCGAACTCGAAGATTCCCGCGCTGCTGGACCGCAGCGGGCCCAAGCCGATTCGGGTGTTCGAGTCCGGGGCGATTCTGCAGTACCTGGCCGAGAAGTTTGGTGAGTTCCTGCCCACTGAACCTGCGGCCCGTGCCGAGTGCCTGTCGTGGTTGTTCTGGCAGATGGGCAGCGCGCCGTACCTGGGCGGTGGTTTCGGGCATTTCTATGCTTACGCGCCGACCAAGATCGAATACGCCATCGACCGCTTCGCCATGGAAACCAAGCGCCAACTGGATGTGCTGGACAAACAACTGGCCGAGCACGAATACATCGCCGGGGACGCGTACACCATCGCCGACATGGCGATCTGGCCGTGGTACGGCGGCCTGGTGAAAGGCCGCTTGTATGAGGGCGCAGAGTTTCTTTCGGTGCAGGATTACACGCATGTGCTGCGTTGGGCCAATGCCATCGAAGCGCGGCCTGCGGTGCAGCGTGGGCGCCGGGTCAATCGTGTTTCGGGCGAGCCGTCAGAGCAACTGCGCGAGCGTCATGACGCGTCGGACCTCGACTGACCCGACCCACACCCGCCCCCCGTAGCAGCTGTCGAGCCCAAGCGAGGCTGCGTAAGGCGCGCTGCACGCTTTGAGCCGAGTTGCGGCCCACGCAGCCTCGCTAGGGCTCGACAGCTGCTACGGCGATCGTGTGGGGGACTCGTCTTTCCCACTTGGCGATCACCAGCGGTGCCAGGGCATTGCCCAACACATTCAACGCGGTGGTCTGCATTTCCATCAGGCGGTACACCCCGGCGATAAAGGCAATGCCCTCCAACGGCAAGCCCGCACTCGCCAGGGTCGCCGACAAAATCACGAACATGAACCCCGGCACCCCGGCCGCGCCCTTGGACGTCAGCACCATGGTCACCACCAGCAGTGCCTGGTCACCAAGGCTCAGGTCGATGCCATACAACTGCGCCACGAACAGCGTGCCAATCCCCAGGAACAGCGACGCGCCGTCCAGGTTGAACGAATAGCCTACCGGCACCACAAAGCTCACCAGGGACGGCGGCACGCCATAAGTTTCGAGCTTCTTCATCAACTGCGGCATCACCGCCGCGGAACTGGCCGTGGAGAACGCCAGGATCAGTTCATCCTTGATGTGGCGCATCAACGCAAACAGGTTGATCCCGCACAGCCGCGCCACCAGGTTGAGCACCACCAGCACGAAGAACGCGATGGACACATAGCTGACCATGATCAGCTTGGCTAACGGCAACAGCGAGCTCACGATCATCTTCATCAGCTTGATAAAGATATCGCCGGCCGGTTGCAGCAGGTTGTTCACCAGCCACGGCCGGGACTCGGGAAAGCGATGCAGCAGCGCGCCGATGGCGATGCCAGCGAGCAGTCCGATCAGGATTTGCCAGACCAGCGCAATGCGGGGCTTGTGCATTTATATCAATGATTATGAGTGTTGTTCTAGCCAGTCAATGAGCAGCCTTCCGTGGCTGCCGGGTGTGGCGTGGGTCCGTCAGCGCAATCGATGGCACGCTTCATTCAGGCGACGGCAGCCTTCTTCGATCATCGGCAGGGAGCTGGCAAAAGACAGGCGGATATAAGGCGACATGCCGTACGCCGAACCGCTGACGGTGGCCAGGCCGTGTTCCTTAAGCAGGTACTCGGCCAGTTGCGTGTCACTGTCGATGCGCTCGCCATGTTGGGTAGTTTTACCCATCAACCCGGCGACGTTGGCGAATACGTAGAACGCGCCGTCGGGTGGGGTGAAGGTCACGCCGGGAATATCTTTCAACAGGCCCAGCATTCGTTCGCGGCGTTGCTGGTACACCTCGCGCATCCCGGCGATGGGCGCCTGGTCGCCAGCGAATGCGGCCACCGCAGCGGCCTGGCTGAGGGAGCTGGGGCACGTGGTGGTTTGCGACAGCAGCTTGGCGATGGCCGCGATCAGCCACGCCGGGCCTGCACCGAAACCCAGGCGCCAGCCGGTCATGGCGTAGCCCTTGGAGGCACCGTTAACGATCAGCGTGCGCGGCTTCAAATCCGGTGCGAGGCGGGTCAGCGACAGGTGCCGGGCATTGCCGTAGACAAAGAGTTCGTAGATTTCATCCGCCATGATCAGCACCTGGGGATGACGCCGCAGCACCTCGGCCAGGGCCAGCAGTTCGGCCTCGCTGTACACCGCGCCGCTGGGGTTGTTCGGGCTGTTGAGGATCACCCATTTGCTGCGCGGGGTGATCGCCTGTTCCAGGGCCTGAGGCGACAGTTTGAAGCCTCGCGACTCGTCGCCGGGAATGATCACTGGCGTCGCGTCATTCAGCCGCGCGATATCCGGGTACGACACCCAATACGGCGTGTGCACGATGACTTCGTTGCCGCGATTCAGGGTGGCGGCCAGGGCGTGATAAATGATGTGCTTGCCACCGCAACCGGCGATGACTTCGTCCAGCCCATAGTCCAGCTGGTTATCACGCTTGAGCTTGAGGCAAATGGCCTGGCGCAGGGCGAGGGTGCCGGTGGTGGCGGTGTAGTGGGTGTCGCCGCTGTACATCGCGGCGCTGGCGGCTTCGAGGATATGCGCCGGGGTATCGAAGTCCGGCTCGCCCACGGTGAAGTTGACGATGTCCCGGCCCTGTGCGCGCAGTTCGGCGACCAGCGCATTGGCGGCGATGCTCGGTGAGGGCGCGATGCCCAGCACCCGGTCGGATAAAAATGCAGTGCTCATGATGGTCCCCTTCAGCCGGCCAGGCCGGCCTGTTGCAAGACCTTGTCCATCCAGCTTTGGCGCACTGCACCCGTGGCGATTTCGGCTTTGACGGCCTCCTCATGGGCCGCATGTTGTGCGGCCATGCGCAGCACTTCGGCGGCGTCGGCCTGGCAGAAGGCGACCAGTCCGTCTTCATCGCCCACCAGCACATCCCCCGGGTTGATCAGCATGCCGCCGATCGACACCGGCACATTCACCTCCCCCGGGCCCGTCTTGTAAGGGCCGCAATGCACCACGCTGCGGGCGTAGCAGGGCGTGTCCTCGAAGCTCGCGACATCACGAATCGCCCCGTCAATCACAAACCCTACGCAACCACGTTGCTGGGCGTAGAGCTTGACCAGCTCGCCGATCACCGCGTTGTTGGTATCACCCTGGGCGTCCACCACCAGCACGTGGCCGGGCTCAAGCATGCTCATGGCCTTGTAGATCAGCAGGTTGTCGCCGGGGCGGGTTTTCACCGTCAGCGCGGTACCCACCAGCTTGCCGGTGCGGTTGTAGCGGTTCAGCCCACGGGCGCCGATGTGGCGGCCGAGGTTGTCGCTGATGTGCGGCGTGACTACCTGGGCAAATGCCTCAAGCACTTCTGCAGATGCCAGGGGAGGGTTGGGCAGGATGCGCGAACCGGGCAAGGACATGGGTATCTCCGATTGATCTTGTTGGGTTGTGGCTAGATCTTAGGAGTGATGAACGTGCAGTTTTAGCGATATTTTATTATCTGATAGGATCGCTTTTTCTCATGGGAGGTGGCTGATGATCACGTTCAAGCAAATCGACGCGTTGTACTGGATTGCCGAGTTGGGCAGTTTTGAGGCGGCGGCGAACAAGCTGAACATGTCGCAGTCGGCGATCTCCAAACGCATCCAGGAGTTGGAAGAAACCTTCGACGTGGAGATTTTTGACCGCAGCAAACGCAATGCGCGGTTGACGGAGAAGGGCGCCGAGTTGCTCGACTACGCCAAGGACCTGCTGGAGCGTCGTGACTACCTGCTGGAGCGGGTCAGTACCCATGAAGTGTTGGTGCGCAGGTTTCGCCTGGGGGTGACGGAGCTGACGGCGTTCACCTGGTTGCCGGCGCTGGTGGAGGCGTTGCGCGAGGCTTATCCCAAAGTGCAGATCGAGCCGTCGGTGGAGTTGAGCAGCGAGCTGTTTCGCAAGCTGGAGAGTGATGAGCTGGACCTTGTGATTGTGCCCGATGCTTACAGTGATTCGCGGTTTTTGAGTACGCCGTTGGAGAGTGTGGAAAACGCCTGGATGTGTGCGCCGGGGTTGGTCAGTGAGCCTGACCCGGTGGGGTTGGAGGTATTGGCGGGGTATACGGTGCTGACGCAGGGTTCGCACTCGGGCACGGGGCTGATTTATGAGCGCTGGTTGGCGGCGCATGCGGTGCAGATGCCGCGTAAGTTGACCAGTCATAACCTGTTGGTGCAGGTGGGTTTGACGCTGTCGGGCGTGGGGGTGAGTTATCTGCCCAAGGGGTGTTTGTCGCATTTGATCGAGCGGGGGGAGTTGCGGGCGCTGGTGACGGAGCCGGCGTTGCCCAGGGTTCGGTATGTGGCGTTGCATCGGGGGGATCGGCAGTTTGGGCTGAACCAGAATGTGGCGCAATTGGCGGTGGAGTGTTGTGATTTTTCGCGGTTGTTGTTTTGAGGGTATATCCGTTGTTTAGGTAACGGCCACCTATGGTTTCGCTCTTACAGCGAGTCACTTTGCAAAAGCGGCAAAGTAACCAAAACGCTCTGCCCCGCCTGTCGGCACCTCGCCTAGGCTCGGTGTGCCCTCACTCCGGCATTGCTCCGCGGGCCGCCGCGACGGCCCGTCCCTGGCCCGTCGCGGCTAAACCGGCGTCCTGCCGGTTTACCCGCTCCTCAATCCCTGCGTTCGGCCTCGGGCTGAATGGGGCAGTCAGATCAAGATCAAAAGCAAGAGCACGGCGGCCTGAAAGCCGACCTGAGTGTTAAAAGCCAGAGCGAAAGCAGAGCTGCTTTTCTGTAGGAGCTGGCTTGCCGGCGATGGCATCAACTGGGTGTATCTGATGCACCGAGGTGTCTGCATCGCAGGCAGGCCAGCTCCCACATTGACCGTGTCTGCTTTCGCCTTTGCCGTTGCTTTTGATCTACAACACTCAAGCCGGCCTGAAAGCCGACCTGAGTGTTAAAAGCCAGAGCGAAAGCAGAGCTGCTTTTCTGTAGGAGCTGGCTTGCCGGCGATGGCATCAACTGGGCGTATCTGATGCACCGAAGTGTTTGCATCGCAGGCAAGCCAGCTCCCACATAGACCGTGGCCGCTTTCGCCTTTGCCGTTGCTTTTGATCCACAACACTCAAGCTGGCCTGAAAGCCGACCTGAGTGTTAAAAGCCAGAGCGAAAGCAGAGCTGCGTTTCTGTAGGAGCTGGCTTGCCGGCGATGGCATCAACTGGGTGTATCTGATGCACCGAGGTGTCTGCATCGCCGGCAAGCCAGCTCCCACATTGACCGTGGCCGCTTTCGCCTTTGCCGTTGCTTTTGATCTACAACACTCAAGCTGGCCTGAAAGCCGACCTGAGTGTTAAAAGCCAGAGCGAAAGCAGAGCTGCGTTTCTGTAGGAGCTGGCTTGCCGGCGATGGCATCAACTGGGTGTATCTGATGCACCGAAGTGTTTGCATCGCAGGCAAGCCAGCTCCCACATAGACCGTGGCCGCTTTCGCCTTTGCCGTTGCTTTTGATCCACAACACTCAAGCTGGCCTGAAAGCCGACCTGAGTGTTAAAAGCCAGAGCGAAAGCAGAGCTGCTTTTCTGTAGGAGCTGGCTTTCCGGCGATGGCATCAACTGGGTGTATCTGATATCGAGGTGTCTGCATCGCCGGCAAGCCAGCTCCCACATTGACCGTGGCCGCTTTCGCCTTTGCCGTTGCTTTTGATCCACAACACTCAAGCCGGCCTGAAAGCCGACCTGAGTGTTAAAAGCCAGAGCGAAAGCAGAGCTGCTTTTCTGTAGGAGCTGGCTTGCCGGCGATGGCATCAACTGGGCGTATCTGATGCACCGAAGTGTTTGCATCGCAGGCAAGCCAGCTCCCACATTGACCGTGGCCGCTTTCGCCTTTGCCGTTGCTTTTGATCCACAACACTCAAGCTGGCCTGAAAGCCGACCTGAGTGTTAAAAGCCAGAGCGAAAGCAGAGCTGCTTTTCTGTAGGAGCTGGCTTGCCGGCGATGGCATCAACTGGGTGTATCTGATGCACCGAAGTGTTTGCATCGCAGGCAAGCCAGCTCCCACATTGACCGTGGCCGCTTTCGCCTTTGCCGTTGCTTTTGATCTACAACACTCAAGCCGGCCTGTAGGCCGCTGTGCCCTTGATCTGCTTGTGATCTTGATCTTAGGCGCCCCGTTAAACCACGCTGGCCGAACGCAGGCTTTGGAGCGTGGGTAACCCGGCAGGACGCCGGGTTAGCCGCGCTGGGCCAAGGATGGCCCATCGCGGCGGCCCACGCTCCAAAGCCGGAGTGAGGGCACACCGAGCCTAGGCGAGGTGCCGAGTGGTGGGGCAAGAGCGTTTTGCTTACTTTTGCGCTGTTCAAAAGTGAGCCGCTGTAAGAGCGGAACCAATACAAGCCATCACTCAAATAACGGATATGCCCCCAACCCCAACCCCAACCCCTCAAGCTCACCAGCGATATGTCACCGAACTGACCAACTGCCGCTCATCGCCATACCGGCAAATCGCGAACTCGCAGTAGGTGTAGCGTTTGTTGGTGACGTTGTTGGCGTTGAGCGCGACCTCCCAATGCGGGTCGATCTCGTAGCTGGCGCGGGCGTCATACAGTGTGTAGGCGGGCATCGCTGACGGAATCCCGGAGGCTTGGGTCGTGCCCTTGTAACGCGCCCCGCCACCGATGCGCAGCTGCGGCACGCCCAGTTCTGCCAGGCGGTAATCGGCCCAGAGTGCCGCCTGGTGATAGGGCGTGTCTTCGCTGCGCTGGCCGACTTCGCTGGCGATGTTGCTTTTGGTGATGCGCGCGTCGATGTAGGCGTACGAGCTGATCAGGCTGAGGTTGGGGGTGACTTCGGTCTTGGCCTCCAGCTCCAGGCCACGGGAACGCACCTCGCCGGTTTGCACCGAGTATGTTTGGGTGAGGTCGGTGGGGTCCTGGGTCAGCACGTTTTTCTGCACCAACTGGTACACGGCGGCACTCAGCAAGGTGGCGCTGCCTTCGGGCTGGTAGCGGATGCCGATTTCGTATTGCTTGCCTTCGGTGGGCACAAACGCCTGCCCGGCCTTGTCCACGCCTGCAACCGGGAAGAACGATTCGCTGTAGCTCAGGTACGGCGCCAGGCCGTTGTCAGCCTTGTACACCAGCCCCGCGCGCCAGGTGGTGGACTCGTCGCTCTGGCTGGTTTTGGCTGAGTTACGGAACAGTTCGGTGTCCTGGTCGGCCCAGTCGTGGCGGCCGCCCAACACGGCAATCCAGTGTTCGTCGAATTTGATCTGGTCCTGGAAGTACACGCCTTTTTGCAAGGTGTCGATCTGCGAGCCACGGTCGGTATTCGGTGCGCGGTTGACCACCACCGGCTGGTTGTTGATGTAGTTCGCCAGGTTCAGCGACGGCGCATTGCCCCGGAAGTTGTGGGAGTCGTAGCTGGTGTCATAGCCGTCGAAGCCCAGCAGCAAGGTGTGCTGCCAATCGCCGAACTGCCATTTGCTTTCGATGTTGGTATCGCTGGCCAAACCACGGGAGCGTTCGACGCGGTCGCTGTATTGGCGACGCAGAATCCCGGTGTTTTGCGCCGTCGTGATGAAGGCGGGCGTGGCGTTCACTTGCAGGTAGCGCCAGGTCACCTGCGACTGGTAATAGCGCAGCTTGTTGCTGATGCGGGTGTGCTCGTCGAAACGGTGCTCGAACTCATAACCCAGCGCCGACATCTCGCCGTTCATTTCGTCGTAGCCCGGGTCGCCGATAAAGTCATGGCGGCCGATCTGGAACTTGCCGTCACCGACGCCCTTGACCAACTGATAGGGCAGGGGCGCGGAGAAACCGGTCTCGGTCTTTTGGTAGAACGACAGCAGGGTCAGAGAAGTGTCGTCATCCGGGCGCCAGGTCAGGGCGGGGGCGACGTAGACCTTGTCGTTGTCGATGTGGTCGGCGCTGGTGTCGCTCTTGCGGTCCAGCAGGGTCAGGCGGTAGCTCAGGGTCTCGCTGTCGCCCAGCGGGCCGGTGAAATCGGCGGACAATTGCTTGCGCTCGTTCTGCCCGGCCTGCACGTTCACCTCGTGATACGGCGTCTGGCTCGGACGCTTGCTCACGGTATTGATCAGCCCGCCCGGCGACAGTTGGCCGTAGAGCACCGAGGCCGCGCCACGAATCACTTCGGCGCGCTCCAGGCCGTAGGGTTCCTGTACGCCGTCGTAGGAATTGTTTTGCAGGCGCAGGCCGTCGCGCAGGGAGCCGCCGGTGGCCGACTCGACGTCGAAACCACGGATGCGGAAGCGGTCCGAGGTGCGGTTGAAACTGGTGGGCTGGCTGGTGAAGCCGGGCGTCAGGTCAAGGGTTTGGGACAGGGTTTCCGATTGGCGATCGCGAATCTCGTCACTGGTGACTACCGACAGTGATTGCGGGGTTTCGATGATCGGCGTGTCGGTCTTGGTGGCGCTCAGGTTGCGGGTGGCTACATAGCCTTTGACGTGTTCGGTGGAGGCTTCTTCGGTTAGCCCGGTGACGGCAGTGGGCGCCAGTTCCAGTGCGCCGGTAGCGTTGCTGACCGGCGTTAGCACAAACCCGTTGCCACCTTGCACCGCCTGGAACCCACTGCCCTGGAGCAGCCGGGCAAAACCCTGGTTGACCGCGAACTCACCTTGCAACCCCGCGGTGCTCAGGCCGGCAACGCTGCGCGCATCAAACAGCAACGCCACGCGCGCCTGCTGGGCGAACAGGTTCAGGGCCGGGCCCAGCGCACCGGGGCCAATGGCGTAGCGCTGCACCTCGCTCTGCGCCGCCACCGGCATGCTGAAGCCTGGGCCGAGCAGCGAGAACGTGGCCAGGTTGATCGCCAGGGCAAGGGGCACGAAAGAACGCTTGGGGTGGCGCGAAACGTTGAAGTCCGGTGGCATGGAAGAGGTTCCTGTGATGAGGTGCTTTCTTCCTTGACGGGGCGATTGCAAAAAGCGGAACCCGGCGCGTGGATTTATTTTTCGCGCTCGATCTTCAACCACAGCGGGCTGAACGAGCGCACCCGCACCGGGAACGCGTCGCTGATCAATTGCAGCGCACGCCTGGGCTCATCCAGCGGCAGCACGGCCGACACCCGCAAGTCGGCCAGTTGCTCGCGGTCGAATTGCAGGTGGCCGCCGTACTGGCGGGCGAGTTCATCGAGCACTTCCGGCAGTGGCCGGTCCTGTACCACCAACTGGTGGTATTGCCAGGCGTCGTTGGTTGCCCGGGTGTCGACACGGCCCAGCCGCGTGACCGCTTGCGGGGTGATACGCGCCTGTTCACCGGCACTGACATCGACAGCCGGATGCTGGCCGGCATCCTGGGCCGCGACTTTCGATTCGAGCATGGTCAGCAGCGTGCCGGCCCCCTCACGCTTGACCGTGAAGCGGGTACCAAGGGCACGCATTTGCCCGTCTTCGGTCACCACGATAAATGGCCGCGTGGCGTCGTGGGCCACTTGCACGAGGATTTCCCCGCGCAGCAGTTTCACCTGGCGTTGTTGCGGGTTGAAGGACAGGTCCACCGCGCTGTTGCCGCTGAGGGTCAACTGCGAGCCGTCGTCCAGGTCGATGCGTTGCCATTCGGCCGGCGCGGTGCGCTGGTCTGCCAGCAAATAACTCGCAGGGTAACTGCGCAGCAACAATGCCAGGGGCAAGGCCAGCATCAGGCCCAGCACGACCCTGCCGGCCGGGGCGCGCCGACGTTTTACCAGCGCCGCATCCAGTGCGGCATGCACCGGCGCATGTTGCGGGCGCAGCGCCTGCAAGCGGCCGACGAAACCTTGCAGGCGTTCTATCGCGGCGCCATGTTGCGGGTCCTGGGCCTTCCACTGCTCGAACTGCTGGCGCTCGCGCTCGCTGAGGTTGCCGTCATGCAGGCGCATCACCCAACTGGCGGCTTGCTCGTCAAGGCTCTGTGGGGCGTCGAGCATGGGCTTAAACATCCAGTGCGTGGTGGCAGTGCACCAGGGCGTTCATCAGGTGTTTGCGCACCATGCGCTCGGAAATCCCCAGGCGGCTGGCGATTTCAGCCTGGCGCAGCCCTTCCAGGAAGTGCATCAGGAACGCCTGCCGGGCATTCAGCCCCAGGCCATCGAGCACGAACGCAATTTGCTCCAGGGCTTCGAGGGTCAGCAGGATCTGTTCCGGCGATTGCTGGCAGCTTTCCAGCATATCGATGGTCAATGCCAGTTCCCGCAGGTAGGCGTCCTCGATCTGGCGGCGGCGGGCGCGGTCGATGATCAGGTGGCGCGCCGTGGTCGTGAGGAACGCCCGGGGCTCGCGCATGCCGCCCAGGGCATCGCGGGACGCGAGGATGCGTACGAAGGTGTCATGGGACAGGTCGGCCGCGTTTTGCGGGCAACCGAGCTTTTTGCGCAGCCAGCCGAACAACCAGCCATGGTGCTCGGCGTAGAGCATATGGACGGCCTGGTTCAAGGGAAGGTCGCTGGCGGACATGGCGGGAGTGTCTGCGGATAAGAATTATTCGCAAGATTAGCGGTGTGCATGGAACGAAAGCAAGCGTGGGTCGGGAAGCGCTCTATATTTATGCGGCCTGTGCTGATAAACAGAGCAGGTGAATCCACAAGTAGATACCCGGTGTAATCAATCATGAAGCGCCATTTCGAAGACCTGCAGCTGGGCAGCATCGAGCTGTTCTGCCTGGCCGCCGAGGCCAGCAGCTTTACCGCCGCCGCCCAGGTGGCCGGGGTGACCCCGGCGGCGGTGAGCCGCAGCATCTCGCGGCTGGAGGAGCGCCTGGGTTCCCGGCTGTTTGTGCGAACCACCCGCAGCATCCGCCTGACCGATGGCGGCCGGACCTTTTTCGAGCAATGCCGCCAGGCCCTGACGCAACTGGTGGAAGCCCAGCAGGAAATGATGGGCGCGCAATCGGTGCCGTCCGGGCTGTTGCGCATCAGTATCCCGACCACCTATGGCCATCACCGTATCCTGCCGCTGCTGCCGAAGTTTCGTGCGCTGTACCCGCAAGTCACCGTGGACATCCACATCAGCAACCGCAACATCGATTTCGTCGCTGAAGGCTATGACCTGGCCATTCGCGTGCGGGCCCAACCGGACTCGACGCTGATCGCGCGGTTGCTCGAAGACGCCAGGCTGGTGGTGGTCGCGGCACCGGCGTATCTGCAACGCGCCGGCACGCCCCTGGCCCTGGAGGACTTGCCGGCCCATGAGTGCATCCAGTACGAATTGCCAAGCAACGGGCGGCGCATTGCCTGGTTGTTCCAGGCGGATGGCAAGGAGCGGGAGTTTGCCGGGGAGGCGGGGTACAGCTGTTCCGACGATGTGCTGGGTGGCGTCACCCTGGCCAAGCACGGCGCGGGGTTGTTCCAGACCTACAAATTCATTGTGGAGCAAGAGTTGGCCAACGGCAGCCTGGTGGAGGTCTTGCAACCTTACGGCGGGCGTTCGCGGCCGTTTACCTTGCTGTATCCCCACGGTCGCTACGTGCCGCATCGGGTGCGCGCGTTTGTCGACTTTCTGCTGGAGCACCGTGCCGAGTGGGCGGCGCAGTAGCGGCAGATAAATCCCAGGTCAGCATCAGTTGGCCAATCGCGTTGTCGATGGTGTTGGCATCCACGCCATCGCGAGCGAGGATCGACACGCCCTGCAAGAAACTGTCGTAGACCGTAGCCATGGCGCGGGCGTTGGTCTCGGCCGGTAACTGGCCAGCGCTGATGCCACGCTCTACGCAATGCACGATGCCCGCCCTTGTGCGTTCGCGGGAATGGGTCAGGGCATGAGTCACTTGCGTGTTCTCGGGGGAGGGCGCGCTCATCACGCCCAAGGCCACCATGCAGCCCTTGGGGTGGCCGTCTTCACACTGCATGCGCGCCGATTGGCGCAGCGCGGTCTCGATGGCCTGGCGCGGTGGCAGGCTGTCATCCCACAGGCATTCGGTGACCTGGGCGTACGTCGCCAGGTAACGCTGCACGCATTCCTGGAACAGCGCGTCCTTGGAGCCGAACGCCGCATAGAAACTCGGCGCGGAGATGCCGCCGCCCAATCCGGCTTTCAACTGGCTCAGGGACGTCGCGTCGTAACCGTGCTGCCAGAACAGGTGCATGGCCTGTTCCACGGCCTGTTCGCGGTCGAAGGTGCGGGGGCGGCCCATCTGCGCCATGTGGAAATCCTCTCGGGTGATGAGATAAATACTAGTCGATACATAAGTCGTTGACAACGCTGGATGACTCGCCCAACATTTATATCGATCGGTATTTAACTCGATATCCCTTGTTCAAGGAGTTTCCCTGTGACCCCCTCAAGTACCTTATCGGCAGGCGCCGTTCCCGACCGTTTACCCATCGGCGCCTTGCTCGCCCTGGCCATGACCGGTTTCATCTGCATCGTCACCGAAACCCTGCCGGCGGGCTTGTTGCCGCTGATCAGCGAAGGCCTGGCGATTTCGCCGTCGATGGCCGGGCAGATGGTGACCGCCTACGCCCTGGGCTCGGTGCTGGCGGTGATCCCGCTGACCATCGCCACCCGCGGCTGGCGCCGGCGCAATGTGCTGTTGCTGACCATCATCGGTTTTTTGCTGTTCAATTCAATCACGGCGTTGTCGTCCCACTACGGGCTGACACTGCTGGCGCGGTTTCTCGCCGGGATGGCGGCCGGGCTCGCATGGAGCTTGTTGGCCGGGTATGCGCGGCGCATGGTGGCGCCGCATCAACAGGGCAAGGCACTGGCGCTCGCGATGGTGGGCACACCGATCGCGTTGTCTCTCGGGGTGCCGTTGGGTACATGGCTGGGTGGGTTGGTGGGCTGGCGCACGACATTTGGCATCATGTCGGCGCTGACGTTGGTGTTGATTGCCTGGGTGTTGGTGAAGGTGCCGGATTACCCCGGCCAGTCGGCCCATCAGCGCATGCCGCTGCGCAAGGTGTTGACCACTCCGGGTGTGCGGCCGGTGCTGGCGGTGGTGATTGCGTGGATGCTTGCCCACAACATTCTCTACACGTACATCGCGCCGTTTGTGATGCCGGCGGGGTTGGTAGACCGCGTGGACCTGGTGCTATTGGTGTTTGGTGTGGCAGCGCTGGTGGGGATTTGGCTGACCGCCAAATTAGTCGAAACGGCATTGCGCACCACCGTGTTGACCAGCCTGGCGGGCTTTGCGGCGACGTGCCTGGCGTTCGGTTTTCTGGCGGACGTGCCCGGGGTGATTTATATCGGTGTGGCGGTATGGGGCTTGAGTTTTGGCGGCGCGGCGACGCTGCTGCAAACCGCATTGGCGGATGCCGCTGGAGAGGGGGCAGACGTGGCGCTGTCGCTGAATGTGGTGGCGTGGAACTGCGCGATTGCGGGCAGTGGTGTGGTGGGCGGGGTGTTGCTCGATACCTGGGGCGTGGCGTCATTCCCGTGGGCGATGCTGGTGTTGCTGGCGGTGGGTTTTGCAATGGTGTGGCGTGCGCGACTCCATGGCTTTACGCCGGGGCACAGGGCGCACGGCAAACCCGCAGCCGCCGCACACTGAGTGTGGCAGCCGGGCAGGTCAACTGCCTTTAACGAGCATGTACTGGTTGAAGTTTTTGATGTGATCGTCGAGGTTGTCCTCAAGCATCATCCGGTACTGGTCACAGAAATACTTGAGCATTGCCTCACGCGCCTGGGCCATTTCTTCGCCGGATTTAAAGCTGCGGGCGCTGACCCAGGCATTGAAGCGGGTGGTGCCGAACATCATCGAGGCGCTGACTTTGCCCAGGTCGGCGAATTCCCGGAACTGCTCGTTCGACAGCTCGATGTGCGCGTCGGCGCGATCGTAGAAGCCGTTGTCGGTGGTGTCTGGCATTGCGGTTACCTTCCTGTTCGTGAGTGCGGCGAAGGTACCGCCGCGTCCCACGGGAAGGCAACCACGTTGGCAGATTCGGGCCTCATTTATTGCGCGTCACCCGCCACACGGTGTTGGCCAGGTCATCGGCAATGATCAACGCACCCCGTGGGTCAACAGTCACACCCACCGGCCGCCCACGCGTCTTGCCGTCTTCACCACGAAAGCCCGTGGCGAAATCCAGCGGTTCACCCGCTGGCCGCCCGTCGCGGAACGGCACGAAGATTACCTTGTAGCCCACCGGGTTATCGCGGTTCCAGCTGCCGTGCTCGCCCACGAATACACCGTCGGCGAACTTCTCGCCCATGGCCGGGATAGAGAAATCGACGCCCAGTGCCGCGACGTGGGAACCCAGGCTGTAATCCGGTTTGATCGCGGCGGCGACCTTGGCCGGGTTCTGTGGTTGGGCGCGGGTGTCGACGTTCTGGCCCCAATAGCTGTAGGGCCAGCCGTAGAACTTGCCTTCGCGTACCGAGGTCAAGTAATCCGGCACCAGGTCCGGCCCCAACTCATCCCGCTCGTTCACCACTGCCCACACTTGCCCGGAGCCTGGCTGAATGGTCAGGGCGGTCGGGTTGCGCAAGCCGGTGGCGTAAGGCTTGTGGGCGCCGGTGGCAGCGTCGATCTGCCAGACCATCGCCCGGTCAATCTCGACCTCCATGCCGCGCTCGGTGATGTTGCTGTTGGAGCCGATGCCCACGTACAGCGAGCGGCCATCGGGGCTGATCGCCAGGGATTTGGTCCAGTGATGATTGATCGCGGCGGGCAGGTCGGTGACGGTAGTGGGCGGGCCGCCGGCTTTGGTCTGGCCATCCTCGTAGTCGAAGCGCACCAGTGCATCCTGGTTGGCCACGTACAGCTTGCCGTCGGCAAATGCCAACCCATACGGTGCGTTGAGGTTGTCGGCGAACACGGTTTTCAACTCATAGGTGCCGTCGCCGTCGGCATCGCGCAGCAGGGTCAGGCGGTTGCCGCCCTTGACCTTGGTGTTGCCCTCGGCCTTGATCACGCTGGCGATCACGTCCTTGGGCTTGAGTTTCGCCGCGCTGCCGCCCCGGCCTTCCGCGACGAGGATGTCGCCGTTTGGCAGCACCAGGGTCTGGCGCGGGATCCGCAGGTCGGTGGCGATGGCCGTGACGCTGTAACCCTCGGGCACCGTGGGTTTCTGCTCGCCCCAGGCCACCGGTTCGGCGATCTTCATGCTGGGCAGAAGGCTGCGCTGGGGTTCCGGCAGCTTGGGGTCTGGGCCGCGAGCTTGGGTGCTGTCGGCTTCGCCACCGCAGGCGCTCAATAACATCGCCATGCTTAAAACGGTCAGTGCGCCGGAATGCTTCATTGGCCACCTCCGGAACGCAGGCTGGTCAGCCCGACCCACGTGGTCACGCAGGCCAGCAGGGTCACAATCGCGGACAGCACCAGGCCCGACGGCATCACGGCCCACGCATCCTTCGCATGTTCGAAGGCGTTGACCAACCCCAGCGCCCAGGTCACCAGCAACAGCAGCAAGTACAGCGTGGGGCGCCCGGCCTTGCGGTCGGCGCGCACCAGGTTGACCAATGCAAACAACCCCGCCAGCCCACAGAACACCAGGGCGCCGGCGATCAGCCAGGCGGCGAAGTTGCTCCATTGAATCTGGTAGGTCTGGGTGTAGGCAATGTCACTCAGCAAGGCGCCGAGAAACAGTGGGACGGTACCGGCAAGCAAGGTCGCGTGAAGCGGGCCAGGCGTGCAGCGGTAGGTGAGGGCGGTGGTGACGGTCACGGGCGGCTCCTTATCGTTGAGCGGCCCTGATGAGGCTCATCAGGGCCGCGCTGACTGCGCTTAAGGAAGGAGCGTGATGCTTGCGCGTTAGTTCACCGGGTATTCGTTTCTAAATATGTTGCGTCAATTGATGCGTGGATGCTGCTGCACCAGGTTCTCGCGCTTGGCTTCCAGCTCGGCGATTTGCGCGTCGATGTCTTCGATCTTCTGTTCGATATTGTCTTCATGCTCCTGCAGCAGCTCTTTGGCTTCCTCCAGATCCGAAGCCGCCGGTGCCGCGCCGCGCAGGGGTTTGTTGGCGGTTTCTTTCATGGTCAGCGCAGTGAAAAGGCCCAGCACGGCGAACACCATCAGGTAGTAGGCCGGCATGTACAGGTTGTTGGTGGTTTCTACCAGCCAGGCCATGGCGGTCGGCGTCAGGCCCGCGACCAGGATCGAAATATTGAAGGCACTGGCCAACGCGCTGTAGCGAATGTGCGTAGGGAACATCGCCGGCAGGGTGGACGCCATCACGCCGATAAAGAAGTTGAGCACCACTGCAATGATCAGCAGCCCCGAGAAAATCAGCCCGAGTTTGCCGCTGTTGATCAGCATGAACGCCGGAATGGCGAGGAAGAACAGGGCGATGCTGCCGATGAGGATGAAGGGTTTACGCCCGACTTTGTCGCTGACAAAGCCAATCAGCGGCTGCACGAACAACATGCCGACCATGATCGCGATGATGATCAGCACGCCGTGGTTTTCGCTGTAGTGCAGGTTGTGCGACAGGTAGCTCGGCATGTAGGTGAGCAGCATGTAGTACGTGACGTTGGTCACCACCACCACGCCGACGCACGTCATCAGGCTGCGCCAGTGTTTGGTGGCGACTTCCTTGAACGACACTTTCGGGCCGCCCGCCAAGCCTTCGCGATCGCCTTGTTCGAGCTGTTCCACGTGCTGTTGGAAGGCCGGTGTCTCTTCCAGGGCGTGGCGCAAGTACAGCCCGATCATGCCCAACGGCAGGGCGAGGAAGAACGGCAGGCGCCAGCCCCAGGACTGGAACGCGTCTTCGCCGATCACCGCAGAAATCAGCACCACCACACCCGCGCCGAGGACGAAGCCGGCGATGGAGCCGAAGTCCAGCCAACTGCCGAGGAAGCCGCGCTTGCGGTCCGGGGCGTATTCGGCGACGAAGATCGAGGCGCCGGTGTATTCGCCGCCCACCGAGAAGCCCTGGGCCATCTTGGCCAGCAGCAACAGGATCGGTGCCCAGATGCCGATCGAGTCGTAGGAGGGGATCAGCCCGATGGCAAAGGTGCTCAGGGACATGATCACGATCGTCGCCGCCAGGACCTTCTGCCTACCGTATTTGTCGCCCAACCTGCCGAAGAACAAGCCGCCCAGCGGGCGGATCAGGAACGGCACCGAGAAGGTCGCCAGGGCAGCGATCATTTGTACGCTGGGGGACGCCTCGGGGAAAAACACCTTGCCGAGCACATAGGCGACGAAGCCATACACCCCGAAGTCGAACCACTCCATGGCGTTGCCCAGCGCAGCGGCGGTGATCGCCTTGCGCATCTTGGCGTCGTCGACAATGGTGATGTCATCCAATCCAATCGGATTGACGGTTTTCTTGCGTGATTTCATGGGAGTTACTCAGCCGCAGGTCCATTTCGATGCCACTGTTTTGGTGGCATGCGCTTATTGGGTCAGATACATGCGGACACTGAATAATTCACCAATGGCTGGTTTTTTTTGTTAACGGCGCTGGAGCGGTCAGATGATTCGATCGCCGCCCAAGGAATCCCGCTGCATCGACTGCAGGTTTTTCTCGATGGTTTCGCAGAGGGCTTCCATCTGGATCTGGTGCTCGCTGTCACGAAACGGGCTTTGCAAATCGGTGCCGATGCGCTCGATGGCCAGCAGCATAAAGCCCACCACCGTGGACGCCAGCGGGGTGAACCAGCCCAGGGATTCCACCAGGCCCACCGGCACGATCAGGCAGAACAGCGAAATGAACAGCCGTGGGAAATACACGTACGGGTAGGGCAGCGGCGTGTTGGCGATGCGCTCCATGCCGCCCTGGCTGTTGGACAAGTCCACCAGGGTCGATTCCAGCCGCGCCAGGCGAATACTGTCCAGGCGCCCGGCCTTGTATTCCTGGGCCAGCAGCGCCGCGGAACCATTGAGGATGTCGTTGGAAAAGTTATTGGTGGTGGTACTGCGGGTGAACTCTTCCGCCGGCAGAAACGCGCGAATCTCATCCGGGCACGGCTGGCCCCGCAGGTGGGCTGCCAGGCAGTTCACATACGCCACGTGACGGCGCAGCAGGGTCGCCTTCATCGGGTTGACCTCGTGGTGCGGGTCATCCAGCAGCGTCAGCACTTGCCGGGCAAAGCTGCGGGAATTGTTGACCATCGCCCCCCACAACGTGCGCGCTTCCCACCAGCGGTTGTAGGCGCTGCTGTTGCGGAAACTGATCAGCACCACCAGCGCCGAACCGAGCAGTGTGAGCGGCATCAGCGGCAGGTTGATCTTGCTGTTGAGGAACAGCATGAAGTCCACGGTGACGGCGATATCCCACAGCAGCAGCCAGAACAGCGCCCAGCCCACATAGCCCATGGTCTTGATGATCAAGCGGTATTTTTTGACGATGGCAGCTTTCAAACGGAAACCTCGCGGCGAGCGGTGAGCATCAATGCCCTAGCTCGGACGCTGTTTACCGGGTAAAGGTTCGCCGGGGTGCTGCGCCGTCAGGCCTGAAGGGTCAGGACGAAACGGTTTTCGCCTTGGGGCGTGTGGCCTGGTACTGGCTGTTCAGGCACGAACCCGCAACGGCTCAGGACTTTTTGTGAGCCCACATTCTCCGGGTACACGTACGCCACCAATTGCTTGAGTGCCCAGCGCACCTTTGCCTCGTGGATAAGATGGTTCAGCGCCAGGGTTGCCAGCCCTTGCCCGCACGAGCGCTCGCCCACGCGGTAACCGACTTCGGCAGAGCCCTTCGGTGAATCGATGCTTTTCAGATTGGCGCGACCGACGATTTCGCCACTGGCGTCTTCGATCACGAACGGGTGCCAGGCGCCGGTGGCAAGGCCGGATAAATAACCGTCAATATGCTCGGCGACGCCCTGCGTTGAGTAGAACGAAGGGTCGCGCGCTTCGATATGCGACTCGAACCACTCACGGTTGAGGGCTTCGAAGGCCAGCAATGCTTCAGTGTCCGTACTTCTCAGCTCGCGAACGCGAAATGACGTCATTGATCACCTCTTCCTGGCAATTGTGCGGTGAGCAAGCATACCCCATCAGTTATCCTGAACCGATCAGCCCAATCGCGGCAAAAAGGAACGGCAGTTGAACGAACACACATTGTCCATGCGCCTGGAGCGCGTGGCGGCCCATGTACCTGCCGGGGCGCGCCTGGCGGATATCGGCTCCGATCACGGTTACCTGCCGGTGGCGTTGATGCGTCGCGGCGCCATCGTGGCGGCGGTGGCCGGCGAGGTGGCCTTGACGCCGTTTCGCGCAGCCGAGCGTACGGTGCGCGAGAACGCGCTGGAGCACCACATAACGGTGCGCCTGGCCAGTGGTTTGGCGGCGATCGAGCCGGCAGACGGGATCACCGCGATCAGCATCTGCGGCATGGGCGGCGAGACGATTCGCGACATCCTCGACAGCGACAAGGCACGCCTCAACGGCCAGGAGCGTCTGGTGCTGCAACCCAACGGCGGCGAGCAGCCGTTGCGTCAATGGCTGATGGACAACGGCTATCGCATCGTGTGCGAAGAGCTGCTGCGGGAAAACCGCTTCTTCTACGAAATCATCGTCGCCGAGCGCGCTGAGACTGTTATCTACACCGAAGAGGAGCTGTACTTCGGCCCGCTGCAAATGCAGGCGCGCAGCCCCGAGTTCCTGCTCAAGTGGCAGCGCATCCTGCGCCACAAACAACAGACCCTGAACGATTTCGCCCAGGCGCGGCAGGCGGTGCCCGACCACAAGGTGCAAGAGGTCGCCCAACAGGCCCGGTGGATTACCCAACTGCTGGCGTGAGGGTCAGCCCGCGATGGTATTCAGCTCTGCCAGCACTTGATCCGAAAGATCCAGTTCGCCCACCGCTATATTTTCACGCAAATGGGTGACCGACGAAGTACCAGGAATCAGCAAGATATTGGGTGAACGGCGCAGCAGCCATGCCAGCGCCAACTGCATCGGTGTGACGCCAAGGCGCTGTGCAACGCTCGACAACACCGAGGACTGCACCGGGGTAAATCCGCCCAGCGGGAAGTACGGCACATAGGCAATGCCGTCCTGGGCCAGCGCGTCGATCATCGCGTTATCGTGTTGATGGGCGATGTTGTACAGGTTCTGCACACACACGAAACGCACGATTTTTCGCGCCTCGGCCACCTGCGTCGGCGTGACGTTGCTGATGCCGATATGGCGCACCAGTCCCTGTTGTTGCAACTCGGCGATGGCACTCAGGGGCTCTTCGATCGAGCCTTCGGCAGTGCCCATCACGCCATGCATGGCCCGCACGTTGACCACGTCCAGCACGTCCAGGCCCAGGTTGCGCAGGTTGTCATGCACGGCCTGCGTCAGCTCGGCCTTTGACGAAGCGTTGAGCCAGGAACCGTCGGCGCCTCGAAGGGCGCCCACCTTGGTGACAATCGTGAGATCGTCTTTATACGGATGCAGCGCCTCACGAATAATCTGATTGGTGATATGCGGCCCGTAGAAATCGCTGGTGTCGATATGGTTCACGCCTGCTGCGACGGCCTCGCGCAATACAGCCAGCGCCGCTTCACGGTCCTTTGGTGGGCCAAATACCCCAGGGCCGGCCAGTTGCATGGCGCCGTAACCGATGCGGTTGACGGCGCGATCGCCGAGAGTGAAGGTGCTGTGGTTCATGGCTGTGGCTCTTGCTTGAAGGGAGGAAGCCTATAATATGAAGGATCCTTCAGGTTTTGAATTCGCATTCCATGAGCACTCCAAAAGCGTCACTAAAGCCAAGAAAATCAGCGGTTCAGGCCCGGTCGGCGGCGACTGTCGAGGCGCTGCACACGGCGACCCTTCAGGTTTTGACGGCGCAGGGGTTGGTCCGGTGCACCACCACCCGCGTGGCCGAACGTGCGGGCATGTCGGTGGGCAGTCTCTACCAGTACTATCCGAATCGCGATGCACTGCTTGCGGCGGTCCTGGAAAAGCACCTGGTGCACGTGGCCGAGACCGTCGAGCAGGCTTGCGATCAATACCAGGGCGCCACGGTCGCTGAAATGGCATCCGGGTTTGTCACGGCTTTTCTCGCCGTGAAGCTGATGGATCCGACGGCGTCCAAGGCCCTCTACGCCATTGCGGGCGAGCGGGGCGGTGCGGAGCTGGTCGCGCGTATCAACAAGCGGATGGTAGCCGCGATTGCGGCGATGTTGGCGACGGCAGCGGATGCTCGTTTTGAAGACCCCTTGTTGACCGCCGCCATTTCGATCAGCGCGGTGGTGGGCCCGGTGCGGTCACTGCTTGAAGGCAATGCAACGCCAGCCTATGAAGCCGGCCTGGAACAACAGGTGATTCGGCTACTGCGGGCTTATCTTCAAACCTATCAGTCACGGCCAATTGACCGCTAAAGGGCGTCAAGCTAGCATGTGGCCATTATTTTGATATCATTTCTGATTCAGGGATTGAACATGCTGTCCAGAGCCCTCACGGCAGGCCTTCTACTGGCTTTGGCCGGGTGTACAAACGTCAAGGTTGACCCTGTCGCGCCGCAATACAAAATCTCCCAGCTATGCATCGAAGAGAACCCCAAAGTGGTGGTGGGGGATTTTGTCGATGGCCTGCAAACGCTGTTGCGCAAGCACCACATTGAAAGCCGGTTGTATGCCGCGCCGGTTCCGGGCAACTGTGAATACCGGCTGACCTACACCGCCATTCGTTCCTGGGACTTCTCTGCCTACCTGTCCGACGCCAGCATTGCGCTCTACAAAGGCGAGCAGTCCATTGGCGTTGCGCACTACAACCTGGCGGGCGAGGGGGGCTTCGACTTGTCGAAATACAAGACGGTCGAGGAAAAAATGGCACCGGTGATCGACCAGCTATTGGGGCAGGCCAAGTGAACAGATTCATCAAAAGTACCGCGGTCCTGTTGCTCATGCTGCTGACCGGGTGTGGTCATACCAGCACCAGCCAACCTTACTTCGAACCTCCGGCGCCGCCTGCGGGCAAGGCGCTGGTTTACATGATGCGGACCCAGGTTATCCAGGGCAGCTTCTATGACAGCGTGTTCAGTATCGATGACAGCGCAATCGTGGGGCTGAGTAGCGAGACTTATTCCTGGGTGCTGGTCAGCCCGGGCGTGCACAAGGTGTCTGCCGGGCAACATCCGAATGCCCGGAACGTATTCCTGATGCTCTCGGTCGAGCCGGGTAAGGAATACTTCGTTGAGTACACCCAGGAAAACATGTTCGAGAAGATTCGCAAGTGGGAGGCGAACGAAGGGAAAAGCATGGTGCGCGGGTATTCGTATATACCGGTGAAGTGACGGTGCCCGGCAACTAATGTGATGGGTGGCGGTCAATAACCCCCGCACGACTGTCAGCGGTCGTGTGGCTCGCAATAGAGCCTCGCGGTACGTTTTTTCCTCCCTCCCATTTGAAGATTTAACCCATGCACCTTCGCAAAATTGCAGTTGGGCTGTCGGCCCTTGTTTTGCTCTCCACCGGGGCGCAAGCCCGTGGCCTGCTGGACCTCATTACACCGCCTCAATCACATACTTCCCGTTCGGGCTCCATCAGCCAGGGTGCGGCCCTGGATCTGTATTCAAGCCAACAGAAAAAGCCGTCGTTCGACAGTTGCGCCGACCTGTTCCCGGCCAGGCAACCGATCAACACCGCCACCGTGCCGGCCAGCATGAAACCCCTGGCGCTGTGTTCCGATAACTTTGCAGTGCTGTACTCACAAACCAGCAAGACTCCGCTGGTGGTGGTTGAGCGCCTTAATGCAGGCCAACTGCAGGACGCCAAAGGCGAGGAGCGCACCAACCAGTTCTACCCGGACCCGCGCATTCCCAAAGGCGCGCGCGCCGAGTTGAGTGACTACCGTGGCCAACACCCGGCCGTGGACCGTGGCCATCAATCGCCGGCCGCCGATGCGCCGAGCACCAACGCCATGGCCCAATCCTTCGCGTTGTCGAACATGGTGCCGCAAGACCCCACCAACAACCGCAAGATCTGGAGCAAGGTCGAAGCGGACGTGCGCAAGTTTGCCAAGCGTGCCGACGGCAATGTGTTCGTGTTCACCGGCCCGTTGTTTGACCAAGGCTACAGCACCATCGGCGACAACAAGGTCTGGGTGCCGACCCGCCTGTTCAAGCTGGTGTACGACGTATCGTCCAAGCGTGCCTGGGCCTATGTATTGCCCAACGCTGAAACCCGCATCGAGAAGCCGATGGACTACACGACGTTTGTGAAGACTACCGGGCTCAAACTGCTGGGGAACTTGCCGGTTACCGGTTCGGTTGGGCGCACTTGATGGCTTGAAGCTGGCGGCGTCATTTGCCCTTCTTCAACGTTTTCAACCGCAGCGTTGCTCGCTGCACAGCGGCCATCTTCTCTGGCCGCTTCATCTTTTTCCATTTGCGAATATCGTCCTTGGTGCGTCCACAACTCACGCACAGCTCACCACTGAGCTGGCAGGTTGAGACGCACGGATTCTCGATATCTTTAGCCAAGGCTTCACCCCTTTCCCGCATACAGTTTGGCCAGGCGCAGGCGCCAGTTGCCGCCATGCTGGCGCTGACATTCCTCCTCGGAGTCGAACCGAATGTAGCGGTCTGTAGCGGGTTGATCCACGCAGGCATCCGCCAGCGCCGTGGCCGTCAGCTCACGCATGCGCCGGTCCAGTCCGTTTGAAACGGCCAGCTCCTGGTTCGCCCGCGTATCGAATACCCAGATCACGACCAGGCTCTGTGCAAAGGCCTGGTAGTCGACTTCGTGGGTCAGCCAGTCGAAGCCCTGGATTTCGGCCTTGGCGACTTCACAGGCTTCGGTCAGGGTCGCGACCAGGCGACGCTCTATGCGTGCGCCGTCGCGTTTGGTTGAAGACATGGCGATTCCTTGAGGAGCGAGGAGGGTGATGATACGCGAGAGCGCCACTGTGGGATTTAGCGAGACTTGAAATCTTTATCGCCTGACAGGCCCTCTTCGCAGCCTCGCTGAAGCTCGACAGCTATCAGGTCTCTTTGGGCCGATCCAGCTTGCGCGTCATGGTGTAGATCGCCACCCCGGCTGCCAGGATGCCCGAAGCCGCACCGACCGCCAGCGCCCAGCGTGGGCCCAGGTGGTCGGCCACCCAACCGACAATCGGCGCGCCAATCGGTGTGCCGCCAAGGGCCACGCCCACCCGCAGGGCGATCACCCGGCCGCGCATGGCGGGCTCGGTGGTGAGTTGCATCAGGCTGTTGGTGGTGTTGCTGAAGGTCAGGGCGCCCACGCCGATGATCACCAGCGCGCCGGCAAACAGCCAATAGTTCGGGGCAATCGCCGCCAGCGTGCAACCCACCCCGAACACCAGTGCGCCGATCAGCAGCGACTTGAACTGCGGCCGCTCGCGACCGGCCGCGAGCAGTGCCCCGGCGATGGTGCCGATGGCCAGGATCGACGACAGCAAGCCATAGCCACGGGCATCGGCGTGGAACACGGTGACGGCCATGGTCGAAATGAAAATCGGAAAATTCATGCCGAATGTACCGATCAAAAACAGCATGATCAGGATCGCCATCAGGTCCGGCCGCGCCCACACATAGCGCAAGCCTTCCGTCAGGCTGCCCTTGGTGCGCAGCGCCCGCAGGCTGGTGTGCAGGCCGCAAACCCGCAGCAGGAACAGCGAGGCCAGCACCGCGAAAAAGCTCGCGCCATTGAGCAGGAAAGCCCAGCCGGTGCCCACCGACGCGATGGTCACGCCGGCCACCGCCGGGCCAATCATGCGGGCCATATTGAACGAGGTGGAATTGAGCGCGATGGCGTTGGACAAGTCTGCCTCGCCCACCAGGTCCGCCACGAAAATCTGCCGCACGGGCGCGTCGAACGCTGAGGCGCAGCCCGACAAAAACGCGAACACATACACATGCCACAGCTGGACGATGCCGGTCAGGGTAAACACCCCCAGCGTCAGCGCCAGCAAGCCCATCACGCCTTGGGTAACGATCAACAGCTTGCGCTTGTCGTAGTGGTCGGCGGCGAAACCTGTCCAGGGCAGCAACAGCAATTGCGGCCCGAACTGCAACGCCATGACGATGCCGACGGCCGAGGCGTTATGCGGCGTGAGCTGGGTCAGCACCAGCCAGTCCTGGGCGGTGCGTTGCATCCACGTGCCGATATTCGACACCAGGGCGCCGACAGCCCAGATGCGGTAGTTGACGCTGCGCAGCGAGCGGAAAATGCCCATCGAAGTCACACCGTTCGCGAGGTGTGCGTTTCAAGCAAACCGAGGATGTCTTGCGCAGTACCGGTTTCGCCCAGCTTCGGGAATACCTGATGCAGGCTGTAGTGGTGGGCCTCGGGGTTCGCGTCGGTCATGGCGTCGATGGCCAGGGTCACGTTGAAACCGGCCTCGTAGGCCTGGCGAGCGGTGGACTCCACGCCGGTGCCGGTGGCAACCCCGGTGATCACCACTTGGGTCACGCCGAGTGCCTTCAACTGCGCCTCGAGATCGGTGCTGGCGAACGCGCCCCAGGTGCGTTTGGTCACCACAATGTCGCCAGGTTGCTGACCGAGTGCGGGCAACAGGTCGGCCCAGCCCGGTGGGAACACGTCGCTGCGCCGTGGCCGCTCGGTGCGCCCGGGCGCGAAGCCTGTGACGTTGACCAGCACCACCGGCATCTCGCTCTCACGGAACGCGTCCAGCAGTGCACGGGAGCGCTCCACTACGCTGCCGAGGGGGTGGATGAACGGGTATTCGGCGATGCCTTTTTGCAAGTCCACGATGATCAGTGCGGTATTCGGATCCAGCGAGGTGACGGCCATGGGATGTCCTCGAGCGGGTAGGGTGCAGCTCAAAAATCGGCAAGGCGCTCCAGCAGCTTTACCGCCGCTGCGAGTTCGGCTTGCTCTTTGGCAGACAGTTGCTCCTGCAGCGCCCGCAGCAGCCAATCGTCCTTGGCTGCCCGGCTGGCGATCAGGTGTTTACGAAAGCCGGGAGTCAGCTCGATCAGGGTTTGACGCCCATCGCTGGGGTCGGGTTTGCCCCGGATTGCTTTCATCGTCTCAAGCCCGGCCACGGTGATGCGCATGGACTGCGGGCGCACGCTCTCCGCCCGGGCCAGGGCCGAGACGGTGCTGGGCCCGTCACGGTCCAGGCGCAGCAGCACCGACTTCTGGGCCGAGGTGAAATCGTTCGGATGGGTTTGTTCCCGCAGCCGGCGCATCAGCTTGCCCAGGGAGATGCGCAGCTCGGCAGCCAGGGCGGCGGATTGGGTTTCGCAGGTGATGGAAGGTGTATTCATGCCCGGACATTAGCATGCGTGCAGAAAAACTGTACAGTTTACCTGTATGAATTTTTTGTCATAAAACCCAGCGTCAACGGTCCTTTACCGGTCCCAATTTTGCCTTGCGATACTCATCGGGTGTCTCGCCCGTGAGCTTGCGGAACATGCCGATAAAGGCCGAAGAGCTGCTGTACCCAAGGTCGAGTGCGATGGTCTCGACGGTGGCGCCGCTTCTCAACAGGTTGAGTGAGTGCATCACCTTGAGCCGTTGTTTCCAGTGGTTCAGCGACATCCCAAGGTCACGCTGGCACCGACGCAAAAGGGTGCGTTCGGTGGCGTTGACCAGCCGCGCCCAGTCAGCCAGCGAGCGGGCGTCTGCCGGGTTCTGTTCCAGGGCTTCAAGGATGGGCGACAGCACCGGGTCATTGGAGCCGGGAAGGTAGGAGCCGACGCGGGACGTTTGATTCAGCTTGTCCAGCAGCACGTAGAGCAGGCGGCTGTCTTCCTCGGTTTGAACCGGGGCGGGCGGTGAGGCCCGCAAGTCGTCCAGCAGTGCGCGGATCAACGGGGTAATCGTCAAGGCACACGCGGTGTCCGGCAGGCGTTCACACAAAGGCTGGGCGATATACAGCGAGGAGTGATAGGCCTCCTGGCGATTGAGCGCCAGGTGCTCGGCCTCGGGGGGCAGCCACAGGCCAAATTGCGGCGGGACAATGAAGTGCTCATCCGCCAGTTTGATCTCCATCACCCCACTGAACGAATACACAAATTCGCCCCAGGGATGTCGATGCCACGGGTAAGTCGTCAAGGCCTGCATCTGCGCGGCGCGAAAGTACAGCGGCGCCGGCAGCTCGTCGGTGAACGGCGCAACGACCCGGTGGGCAAATGGCTTGTTCATGAGGGTCACACCGCAGGTGTTGGTCGAATGGCTATTGTGCGCTATCGCTTGTCGGTTTGGCGCTATATCCAGCAGTTCCGCGCATCGCAGACTCCACCCCTGCAAACAGAGGTGGAGAGTGTCGTGGATAAGCGTCAGCCTATTGATGGGCCCGCTGCGGTCATTATGACGGTGATGTGTGCCATCTGGGGCCTTCAGCAAGTGGCGATCAAGGTCGCTGCGCCCGACATCGCGCCGATCCTGCAGATCGCCCTGCGCTCGGGTATTGCCGCGGTGCTGGTAGGCCTGATCCTGATCCTGCGCCGGAACAAGATGACGTTGAACATCGACACCTGGCGCGGCGGGCTGCTGGTGGGCACGCTGTTTGCCCTGGAGTACGTGGCCGTCGGTGAAGGTTTGCGCTACACGTCCGCCGCGCACATGGTGATTTTCCTGTACACGGCGCCGATCTTCGCGGCCATCGGTTTGCACGTCCGGTTTCCCAGCGAACGGCTGACGGCGGTGCAGTGGGGCGGAATATTGTTGGCGTTTGCGGGCGTGATCGTGGCGTTTTTTGCTCCGGGTGAAACCACGGCCTCGATGGCCGATCAACGCATTGGCGATGCGCTGGGCTTATTGGGCGCTGCGGCCTGGGGCGCCACCACGGTCACCATTCGCTGCTCTCGACTGGCCGAAGCGCCAGCGCCATTGACGCTGTTCTATCAGCTCGCCGGGGCTTTTGTGATTCTGGCTGCGCTGGCATGGGCGACCGGGCAAACCCGTGTGCAGTTTTCGGCCATTACCGTGGCCAGCCTGGCCTTCCAGACGGTGGTGTTCTCATTCCTGAGCCTGTTGGTGTGGTTCTGGATGCTGGGGCGTTACCTGGGGTCGCGGCTTGGGGTGTTGTCGTTCATGACGCCACTGTTTGGCGTGGTATTCGGCGTCTGGTTGCTGGACGAAACGCTACAGTCATCGTTCATTGTGGGCTCGCTGTTGGTGCTGATCGGGATTGTGGTGGTGAGTGGGCATGATCTTTTCAAGCTGCGCATGGCCAGGCTAGTCAAGGATTGATACGTTCACCAGGCTGCGCATTCCTCAACGTACTTTCTCCTGCACAGGTGCTCTCGCGTGACACCAAGCACTGCGGTGCGTTGATCGAAGGCCTTGAAGCCAAGGTTGCCGACCTGCTGGGCAAACCCGCTGCGGTGTTCATGCCCAGCGGGGTGATGGCGCCATTGATCGCGGTTAACATCTGGAGCCACGGCTGCGGCCTCGGATACACCGCGGCATACCGACGGCGTACGCCTGTGAGAAACCCGGGCGCTTTTACCCGCGCTCCTACGCCGAAATTGCCGAAGGGTTCTCCTCCGTCTATGTCTCGGCCTACAAAGGCCTGGGCGGAATCGCCGGTGAAGTGTGCGTGTTAATTCCAGTCATCATCCCTGCTCACTGAACCGGTGATTTGCTGACTTTGATCCCTTTGAACAGCACCAGCAGCAACACGCCTGCGAGTATTTCAAAGGCGGCCACCATATACAGGCCGGCAGCCAAACTGCCAGTCAGGGTTTTCAGCCAGCCAATCATGTAGGGCGCCACGAACCCCGCCAGGTTGCCGATGCAGTTGATCAACGCAATGCCTCCGGCGGCTGCGGTACCGGCCAAAAAGGCCCCGGGAATCGACCAGAACACCGGGAACGCTGCGAGGATGCCCATGGCCGCAATGGTCAGGGCGATCAATGCCAGGACGGCGTTCCCAATAAACAATCCGGTGCCAATCAGCCCGAGCCCGGCGAGCAGCGCAGCCATGGCGCAATGCACGCGGCGCTCAGAGGTCTTGTCGGAGTGAAAACCGTTCCACAGCATCGCCACGGTGCCCAATATGAACGGTATCGAGGAGAGCAGGCCGATGCGCATGGTGTCATCCACCCCCAACGCCTTGATGACGGACGGGGTCCAGAACGCAATGGTCGCGTTGCCGCTGACCAGGCAGAAATACACCAGGGCACACAGCCACAGCTTGGGATAACGAATCAGCGAACGCAGGTCGCTGTGTTTGCCGGGCGCCTGGTCTTCGCGGGCGATTGTGTCGCTGACCATCGTGCGTTGTGCCGGGCTCAACCATTTGGCATTGATGGGTTTTTCCGGCAGGTAGCGCAATACCAGGAAACCTGCGATCACCGAGGGAATGCCTTCGAGAATGAACAGCCATTGCCAGTTGGCCAGGCTGCCGACGCCGACCATGTGGCTCATGATAAACCCCGCCAGTGGGCCGCCGACCACGCCAGCGATGGCGAACGAGGTCATGAACATGCCGTTGATCTTTGCGCGCTGCGCCGCCGGAAACCAGTAGGTCAGGTACAGCACCACACCCGGGAAAAAGCCCGCTTCAAACGCCCCGAGCAGAAACCGCAGCACGTAGAACGACCAGGCACTTTCGACGTAGGCCATGGCGATGGACGTCAGGCCCCACATTATCGTGATGCGGGCCAGTGTGCGCCGCGCGCCGATTTTTTCCAGCAGCAGGTTGCTGGGCACTTCGAAGAAGAAGTAACCAATGAAGAAAATCCCTGCGCCCAGGCCGTAGACGGCCTCGCTGAAGCCCAGGTCCTGCAGCATCGCCAGTTTGGCGAAGCCGACGTTGACCCGGTCGATCCAGGCCAGTACGAAGAGGAATACCAGGAACGGAAGCAACCGCCAGGCGATCTTGCGGTACACAACAGCCACTTCGTCGGACATCGGTGAGTGGTCCAGTTCCAGCGATGAAGTTGCGTTACTTGGGTTCATAAGTTGTCTCGTCAATTCGTTGCGCATGGGTACGCAAGCCGATTGGCAGGCGAGTGCGGGCGCACGGGCGGCCGCCGTGGAATTTTTGCGGTGAGTCAATAATTGAACCAAGGGCAGGTGGAGCCTGCCGTTGGTTCAACGCCAGTGCGTTACGTGCCCTGGCGTAACAGCGCCTCGATTGAGCGAGACACTTGCAGCACCCGTGCGTCCTGACCCTGCAGGCCGGCAATCGACAAGCCTACCGGCAGTTCGTCGCCGCGCTGGCAAGGCAGGCTCAGGGCGCAGCCGTCCAGAAAATTGAGCACGCTGGTATTGCGCAATACCAGGCCGTTGGTGGCAAAAAAAGCCGCGTCATCCGCCAGGTCGGCAAGCTTGGGTGGCACTATCGCGACACTCGGCAGCAACCATGCATCGGCGTCACCCAGGCGTTCACGCGCCACGCTGATCAGGCGTTGGCGTTCGGCCTGGATGTCCAGGTAATCGGCTGCGCTGATGGCCGCGCCACGGCGTATGCGTTGTGCAACGCGTGGGTCGTAAGCCTCGCTGCGGTCGCCCTCGAGCCACTGGCGATGGCCCTGCCAGGCTTCGGCGGCCGTGAGCCCGCCGGCAGCATTGATGCGCGGCAGTTGGTGCAGCTCAGGGAAGTCGAACCAGCGGATACTTGCACCGGCCTTGGCGAGCAGGTCCAGGCTGCGTTCGAACGCTGCCGCCACGGTGGCATCCAGTTGATCGAGCACCACGTCACGGGTGACCGCCAGGCGCAGCCCGGCCAACGGCGCGGCGCGGGTATCCAGCGATTGGCCGCTGAGTATCTGGTCGAGCAGGATGCAGTCGGCGACGCTGTTTGACAGTGCGCCGACCGAGTCCAGGCTGGCGGCCAACGGGAAGGTGCCAGTCATCGGCACACGGCTGGCGCTGGGTTTGAAACCGACGAGGTTGCAGAAGGCTGCGGGGATACGGATCGAGCCACCGGTGTCAGTGCCCAAGCCCGCTACCGCCATGCCCAGCGCCACGCTCACGGCGGCGCCGGAACTGGAGCCGCCAGCGATGCGCCCCTCTGCACACGGTGTGAGCGGCGTGCCGTAGTGGGGGTTCCACCCCAGCCCGGAAAAGGCAAACTCGCTCATGTTGGTGCGGCCGAGCAAGATCGCGCCGGCCGCCCTCAGGCGCTCGACGACCACGGCATCGTGGCGGGCGGGCGGCGCATCGGCGAGTAATTGCGAGCCGGCCGCCGTGACCTGCCCGGCCACATCGAACAAGTCTTTGATCGACACGGGCAGCCCGGCCAGCGCCGACGGCACGTAGCCGGAGGCGCGCGCCAGGTCGCTGGCCCGCGCAGCGCTCAGGGCGCTGTCGGCGTCGACGCTGATATATGCCGTGCCGCCTGCTGTGCGATGCGCTTCAATACGCGTTAACGCGTCATTGACCAATGCCTCACTGCTGGTGCGGCCCTCGGCAAGCTTGCGGGCGAGTTCTGCAATCGTGGTCATCGTGGGTTTACTCAGCGACAGGCAGCGGCTCGACACCGTACTGGTGGCGCAGGCTGCGGTTGAGGATGGGGTCGAACAGTTCCATTTCGAAGGCTTCGCCATAACCCAGTTCGCCGATCACCGACTGCGTGCCGCAGAACATTGCTGTATCGGCAGGCAGCGCGGCGTCGTTATTAAGTTTCGCCAGCAACGTTTCCGGCGCCAGCAGGTTGGTCACCGGCCCTTGCTGATACAGCGCTCGCACGCCATCACGCACACGCCAGGTGCGCATCACCAGGTGGTCCCAATGCGGCTGGACTTCGGTGTAGCGCCACACCTGCTGGGCGATGGGTTTGTCGCACATCTGCTTGGACACGGTTACGTCGTAGCTTTCGACCTTGCGGTCGGTGTGGTCCGAGCCCAGGCCGATCAACAGGCCTTGCTCGCTTGGGATCAGCACGAACTCGGTCTCGCCGGAAGAGTCCTTGCCCGGCACCTGAATCGTCTCGGCGTTGTTCAACAGGCTGGCGGACACGCGATAGAAGCACGGCACCTGGGTGGGTCGGCGCACGCCCAGTGCTTCCAGTTCGGCAATGTGGTGTTCCACCGCTTCGCTGTTACGCCCCGCCCAGCCTGCGATGATCAGGTGTTTGATGCTGGAGTGGTGCTCGCCTTGGCCGACGACATGGAAAGTCATTTGAGTCATGAAAAGTGCTCGTAGTGAGTGATCAAAGCGTGCGCATGATTGCGCGGCGGAAATCGTCAATGTGGTGATGGATCGCGGCGATGGCGGCGGTGCCGTCGCGCTGCTCCACCGCTTCAAGGATTTGCAGGTGTTCGTGGTAGATGCGTTCGCTGTGATGGTTTTCCGACAGGGTCAGGTACCAGAAACGCGCCTGTTTTTCGTGCAGGTTGCGCAGCAACTCGGCCAGCACGCGGTTGTGGGCGGCGGCTGATATGGACATGTGAAACTCCAGGTCCAGCGACATCAGCCCGGCCACGTCGTGCCTGGCTAAAAGGGCAGGGGTGCGCTCGAGGATGTCGCGCATGGCCTGGATGTCGGTGTCCTTGGCGCGCTCTACCGCGAGCTTGACGCACAGCTGTTCGTTGCTCACGCGCACTTCGATCATGTCGAGTACATCGTTGAGTGACAGGGCGGTCACCATCACGCCTTTGCGCGGCATGATCGTGACCATGCCTTCCACTTCCAGACGGTGCAGCGCTTGGTGGATGGGGGTTCGGCCAATGCCCAGCGCAGCGGTCAGTTGCGCCTCGTTGATCGCATCGCCAGGGCGATACTCGCAGCTGATAATCCGCTGCTTGATTTGGGCATAGGCCAGCTCACGCAGTTGCGCTGCGCTTTTTGTGGGAGCCATCGGGGGTTGGTGATGGCGTATGAGGTTGGTCGGTTCGGACATATCCACTCCTGAAAATCATCTGATATATCAGATGATTTTCAGAGTGAAGCAAGGGCTATGCCATTTTTTTGCAAACGGGCGCAGAGCCTTGGCTTTAGAGGGTTTTAGAAATTCAGACGCGCTTCGGGGAACAAGCTGTGAGGTGTTACTTGTTACCTTTGTGCCCGAATTTGGTGCCGTGGCGCCCGCTGTTTGTGCAATTCAGGGGCGGGATCAAAAGCCAGGACACTTCAGTGAGTGCTGCGGGGCAGGGACTTCTGCAATTGGCTGTTTACACATCATGAAGATGGCTAAAGGTTTAGTGAAATCAATTCATTTTTGCTCGGTCAATAGTTCAGCCTAAAATACACCTTAAATATAGATACTATGAAGACTACTGAGATGTCGCCAGGCAAGGCAATGCACTCGGGTGTTATCTCGGATAATTAGGGTGTCAGACGGCAATGAATAATGAATTTTCATTTTCTATTAAAAGCATTTGTTTTGACGAGAATTATCACCCCTCTGAAAATACGCGCATCACCACAAACTTTGCTAATTTGGCCAGAGGGACCAGCCGCCAAGAGAACTTGCGCAACACCTTGAGGATGATTAACAACCGCTTCAATGCCTTGGCACACTGGGATAACCCCAAGGGCGATCGTTATACGCTCGAACTTGAAATTATTTCGGTCGAGATGGGCATTGGTCTTGAAGGCAGCGGCACTGCCATTCCGCTGATTGAAATACTGAAAACAAATATTGTTGATCAACAAACCAACGAGCGCTTTGCCGGTATCGTAGGCAATAATTTTTCCTCCTATGTACGGGATTATGACTTCAGTGTGCTGTTGTCCGGGCACAATCAGGGGCAGCCTGGATTCAGCATCCCCGATAATTTTGGGGCACTGCATGGAAAGCTATTTAAATGCTTTGTGAATTCAAGCGTCTACCAGGACCATTTCAATAAGCTTCCTGTCATATGCCTAAGTGTTTCGAATACCAGGACCTACCATCGGACTGAAAACCAGCATCCGGTATTGGGCGTTGAATATCAGCAAGACCAGTACTCGTTAACGGATGAATATTTCCAGAAAATGGGGCTGAAGGTTCGCTACTTCATGCCTTCAAATAGCGTTGCGCCTTTGGCTTTCTATTTTTCCGGGGATTTGCTCGGTGATTACACCAACCTTGAACTGATCAGTACCATCAGCACGATGGACACGTTCCAAAAAATATACCGACCTGAGATTTACAATGCGAACTCAGCAGCAGGAAAATCCTATCAGCCAAGCCTGAAGCATCAAGACTACTCATTGACCCTCATTGTTTATGATCGAGAGGAACGTGGCCGGCTGGCCATTGAGCAGGGGAAGTTTGTCGAAGAAAACTTTATCAAACCCTACCAGGCTGTGCTTGAACAGTGGTCCGCCAATTGCGCTTTTTGACTGGTTAAAAATACAAGGTTATCCGATATGAAAAAATTATTACCCACGTCAACTGCCGGCAGCTTGCCTAAACCCGCCTGGCTGGCACAGCCTGAGACACTTTGGTCACCTTGGAAATTGCAAGGTGAGGAGTTAATTGAGGGCAAGCAAGACGCTTTACGTTTGTCATTGCAAGAGCAACAACAGGCCGGTATCGATATTGTCAGTGATGGTGAACAGACGCGCCAACACTTTGTCACTACCTTTATTGAGCACCTCAGCGGCGTTGATTTTGAAAAGCGTGAGACCGTTAGAATTCGCGATCGCTACGACGCGAGTGTACCAACGGTGGTAGGGGCGGTTACTCGCCAACGACCAGTGTTTGTCGAAGAGGCCAAGTTTTTACGTCAACAAACCAGGCAACCGATAAAGTGGGCGTTGCCGGGGCCCATGACGATGATCGACACGCTTTATGACAACCATTATAAAAGTCGCGAAAAACTGGCGTGGGAGTTCGCCAAGATTCTCAATCAGGAAGCCAGGGAGTTAGAGGCGGCGGGGGTTGATATTATCCAGTTTGACGAGCCCGCCTTTAATGTCTTTTTTGATGAGGTGAATGACTGGGGCGTGGCCACTCTGGAAAGGGCCATTGAAGGCCTCAACTGTGAAACGGCCGTGCATATTTGCTATGGCTACGGCATCAAAGCCAATACGGACTGGAAGAAGACACTGGGCTCAGAGTGGCGTCAATATGAGGAGGCTTTCCCGAAGCTGCAAAAATCCAGCATCGATATAGTCTCGCTGGAATGCCACAACTCTCATGTTCCGATGGAGCTGATTGAACTCATTCGAGGCAAAAAAGTGATGGTAGGGGCCATTGACGTGGCGTCCAATATCATTGAGACGCCAGAGGAAGTCGCCAATACCTTGCGCAAAGCCCTTCAGTTTGTAGAGGCCGACAAGCTTTACCCTTGCACCAACTGTGGCATGGCCCCGTTATCGCGTGGCGTAGCCAGAGGCAAGCTTAATGCCTTAAGTGCTGGCGCAGACATCGTCCGTAGAGAACTGTTGAACCAAGGCTGAGTCAACTTTGCAACACATAGCGTGGTTTGAGCCAGTTGGCCTCGCCAACGAGGATGTCCTCGAAGAACGCCCCGATCGGTAGTGTGGGGTGGCACAGCTGAATTTCCAAAACCCACACCATCTCGCTCGGCACAATCTCGACTTCGGCCAGCTTGTCCTGCCCGAACAGCGCATGCGGGAAGTCAGCGATGCGGTGGCCTGCCAGGTTGCGCTCCAGGCGCCAGCCTTTGGAGTGGGCACTTCGTTCAGCGAAATCATAGAGCTGGCGCCCGGTCAGCCCGCGGTGCCAGGCATGGCGGGTTTCGTCGAACACTTCATGCAGTGCTTTCACGCAGGCGTCATGCAGCGGGTGCTCGCCGAATACAAAGGTGTCGCCGTAATCGCCTTCGTAGCCATCCCACACCGGGCCGAGGTCGACCACGGCGATATCGGTGGCGCGCAGCGTGCGCGACAGGTCGACGCCTTGGCGCGGTGTGCGGACGGTGTCGTCGCCAAAGCGTATATAGGTGGGGTGCCAGGTGTGAGACGCGCCCATGTTTTGCAATGTTTGACTGGCCATTTGAAGGGCTTGCGCCGTGTTCATGCCCACCTTCAACTGGTCGGCGATGGCGGCCAGGGCTCTAACCGTTTGCTCGCGGGCGGCAAGCATGCCGTCCAGTGAGTAGCGCGGGCCGACTTTTTCCAGCACCGGGTCCAGCGCCTTGAGGGACGACGCCTGCGGCAATGCACCGCTGGAAACGAAGGCTTCTGCGACAAAACGATGAGCCTGCGCGCCCGCTGCCAGGCAGGTTTCGCGCACTTGCTTGATCATCGTGCTACTGCCGCAGGCGTAGATTTGGCTCTCGGCCCAGTTGTGCGGCTGTGCCAGCGCAACCTGTTGCACGCGGGCATCTGCCGACTGGACGCGATGCCAGTGAAAGCGCGGATGTGCCTGGCTGGCCTGCTCAAGAAACTCAGCGTCGTAGAAGTCCGCCGGCGCTGAGTTACCCCAGTACAGGCTGACCTTGGCGTGGCGGGCCAGGGCCGTCAGCAACAAGGGCTTGATGCCTGCGTAACCGGTGCCGGTGGCGAACAGCACAACCGGGCGGCCATCGTCGTGTTGCCAGGTGCAGGCGCCCACGGGGCCTTCGAGTTTCAGCGCATCACCCACTTGCAGGGTCGGCAGAATGCGTTCGGAAAACAGGCCACCGCTGACTTGGCGAATATGAAACACCAGCTGGCCCTGATCCTGTGCGGGCAGGTTGGCGACAGAGAAACAGCGGCTGTCGCCATCGTCGAGGCGAAACCTGAGGTACTGGCCGGCCCGAACGTCGAGTGGCTGCGCTGGCAGCAACACCAGCTCGATGATATCGGCGCTCAACGCGCGTTTGCCGATCACCTGGGCGGTGACCTCCAGCGCTGGCGTGTCCAGTGACCAGCCGGGAATTTCCAGGCGCATGTCGCTACAGGCATGGCTCTGGCACAGCAACATCTCGTCAGCCGCGAGTGGATAAGAGGGGGCAGGGCTGTCTGGTGTGCGCAACTTGTCTCGGTACTGGCCTGACACCACTTTTACCTTGCACGACCCGCAGGCGCCGCGCCGGCAGGAAAACGGTACGGCCAGGCCGCTGGCAAGCATCGCGTCGAGCAGCAATTGATCGGCGGCTTCGAAGGATTTGCCCGAGGGCGACAGTTCAACGACATGGCGGTTGTGCATAAACACCTCGGGGCAATTGAGGCTCGATTGTTGCGTTAGACTAGGACCAGAAGAACCTCCAGTTTTGGATAATTCATATGGTCCAGCTTCGCAAATGGCGCCCGTTGCTCAAACTCGATGGGGCGCAGCCGCAGGCGTCGTACAGAAAGATCATCGAGGGTCTGGTGAGCGCGATTGTCGAGGGCCGCCTGCGCCCCGGAACGCTGTTGCCCGGCACGCGGGAAATGGCGCAACTGCTGGACGTCAACCGCAAGACGGTGATCCTTGCCTACGAGGAGGCGGTGACCAAAGGCTGGCTGGTCAGCATTCAGCGCCGCGGTACCTTCGTCAGTACGCAACTGGCGACAGGAGCGGTCGCCGAGCCCAGCGCGCCGAAGTCGTTTGCCCCGGCGTTGCGGGAGGCCCCGGCGGTTGCCTATTTCACCCCGGGCGAGCAGGTAACAGCGCTGCACCATCGGGCGGGTGCGCTGTTTTTCGATAATGGCGCCAGTGACCATCGTCTGCTGCCGCAAGCCGTGCTGCATCGCTATTACCGCAATGCCTTGCGCAACAGCTTCACCACCAACACCGTGCGCCATGGCAGCGAAGGCAGCGGCCACTACCTGCGCAACGCCTTGGCCGAAATGTTGCGCCATAATCGAGGCCTGAATGTCGATGCGCAGCAGATTTGCCTGACCCAAGGCGTGCAGATGTCGCTGTACCTGACTGCCAGCGTGCTGCTCAAACCCGGTGATGTGGTGGTGGTCGAGCGCCTGAGTTACCCACCGGCCTGGGAGATTTTCCGCCAGTTGGGTGCGCAACTGGTCACCGTGGACCTGGACGATGAAGGTTGCCGGGTCGATCAGCTCGCTGAACTGTGCCGCGTGCACAACGTGCGGATGATGTATGTCACCCCCCATCACCAGTTTCCGAGCACCGTCAGTTTGCACGCAGCACGTCGCCAGCAACTTCTGGAACTGGCCCGGCTGCATGACTTCTGCATCATCGAGGAAGATTACGACCACGAGTATCACTTTGCCGGTCGGCCCTATTTGCCCCTGGCCAGCGACAGTGCGCAGCGCCATGTGATCTACATCGGCTCGCTGTCCAAGTCCCTGGGCAGCACCTTCCGTTGCAGCTACATCGTTGCACCGTCGAATCTCATCGAAGCGCTCGAGCGCACGGCGGCGGTGAGCCTGGGCCAGGGCGATGCCGTCATGCAGCGGGTGCTGGCGGACTTGATCAACGATGGCGAGCTGAAGAAGCACCTGCGCCGGGTGTCCAGGGAATACCGCCGGCGCCGGGAGACGCTGCTCAGTTGCCTGCTGGAGGCGTTTGGCGAGCAGATAACCGTGCAGGAACCCGAAGGCGGGCTGGCGCTGTGGGTCAGGTTCGCCGACTCAATCGACGTCGACCAACTGGCTGAAAAGGCGCTGGAGCTGGACTTGGTGGTGCGCAGCGGTCGCTTGTTTTCGCCCTTTGACCATCCGGAGAATGCCTTGCGTTTGGGATTCGCCTCGCTTGATTCGGAGGAGATCCGCACCGCCACGCAGCGTTTGGCTCAGGCGGCGCAGGCGATTGGGGAAGAGGTTAAATAATTACGCAGGCTGAAAGGTGGATGTGTAACGATATGTGACCCAGCCTTTGATACTGCCCACTACAGGAATCAATTCGGATGCTCGCAGCCTTCAGACACTACCCGTTTTCGGTCAATCTGCTGCTGTCGTCTGCGTTGTTTCTGACACTGGGGCGCGCCATTACCCTGCCGTATATGGTGATTTACCTGTCATCCAACTTCACGTTGGGCATCAGCGAGATCGGTCTGGTGGTAGGCGGTGCAATGCTTGTCGGCTCGTTGTTAAGCCTTTACGGCGGCTACCTGACTGACAAAATCTCCAGCTATCGATTGATCCTCAGCTTCACGGGTTTTTTCACCGTGGGCTTCATTGGTATGTGCCTCACGTCGCACCTGTGGCTGTTTTTCCTGTTTCTGGTGTCGTTCAATTTTGCCTATTCAGTGATCGATATCGTGGTCAAGGCCGCGTTTGGCAAACTGCTGCCGGAAGCCGAACGCGGCAAAGTGTTTTCGGTGCGCTACACCGT
The DNA here is from genome assembly GCF_034314165.1 of Pseudomonas sp. Bout1. Lineage (GTDB taxonomy): Bacteria > Pseudomonadota > Gammaproteobacteria > Pseudomonadales > Pseudomonadaceae > Aquipseudomonas. The sequence goes on from NZ_JAVIWK010000001.1 coordinate 2,309,759, forward strand.
GATCAACATTGGTTACGCGGTGGGGCCGTTCATTGGCGCGGGGCTCGCGCACACCAATAACGGCGCCGTCTCCAGGAACCGTCGTAAGCAGTATCAATATTCGGTTCAGGCTGAGGTATTTGATTACATTGAGCAGCTCACACAGGCTCTGTTGAGAGAGCAAGCGCTGGAAAAACAACGGGTTGAGGAAGGCGATTAATAGCTGCGGTCAGTTGTTGTGTCTTTCAAAAAACGCTGCTCATGATCCGGATCCGGCAACAGGCAGGTGTCGTACTTCCCGAAGAGCCGATAGCGATTACGCGCGATGCGGTCGTAAGCCCAATCCCGAAGGACACGCGGGATGGCGCGCAGGAGTAGCAATGGGCGCCAGCGGGCAGGCAGTTGCGCAATGATTTCGAGCACCGCCTCCGAACGCTCCCAGTAGTGCCGGTCGCGGATCACTGCGAGGGTGTCGAACTGATCCAGCGGCAACCCCGCCCAGGCCAATAGCGCCTGACCTTCGGGCGACTGAACGGCCGCCAACCGCACACGCCGGTCGTGGTCATGGCGAATGAGGAACCTTGCCCAGCCGTTGCACAGCTTGCACACACCGTCGAACAACACCACGGTTTCACCGGGGTTGAGGAGTGGTGCGGCGGTATGAAGGCAGGTAATCCGCATGGCTCAGGTCTCCGGCGCTTTTGAACACCCGCCGACTTTAACGCGACAGCACCGGCGCCGCGCCTTTTTCCTCCGCGCCCACGTCATGCAGCGAGATCCGCGACGTCTCCGGCAGCGCCAACCCACCCGCCAATGCCAGCAACGCCACCGCAATCAGATAAAACGCCGGCGACAGGTTGCTGCCCGTGGTGCTGATCAACCATGTTGCCATCAACGGCGCCGTACCGCCGAAGATCGTATACGCCATGTTGTAAGTAATCGCCGAAGCGGTATACCGCGTGCGCGTCGGAAAAGTCTCCGACAGCAACGCCGCCGTCACCACCCCACACAACACTGCACCCACCGCCAGCAACATCACCCCGACAATCGACGCCGCGAACGAGCCCGAACTGGCCATCAGGAACGACGGGTACACCACCACGATCAACAACACACACGCGGTCATCACTGTGACCCGCCGCCCCACGCGATCCGAATACAACCCCGCCAGCGGGCAAATCGCCGCCGCGAAAATCAGTGCAATCAGCGACACCAGCAACGCCATCGCCCGGCTCAACCCACCGGCCACTTGCAGGTACGTCGCGAAGTAGGTGGTGAACATGTAAAACGACAGCGCCGTGAGCGACACAAAAGCGCCCAGGCAGCAGATCGCCGCACCATGGTTGCGCAGCGTTTCCTTGAGCGGGGAGTGGGCGACTGCGTGTTCCTGCTTCACCGCCTGGAAGGCCGGCGTCTCATCCAGCTTCCAGCGCAGGTAAAGCCCCACCAGGCCCAGCGGTGCGGCGATCAAAAACGGCAAGCGCCAGCCCCAACTGCCCATCGCCTCGGCCGACAACGACGCTTCAAGCGCATACGCCACCACCGCTGCTGCGGCAAAGGCGGAAAAGGTCGATACCGGCACAAAGCTGCCGTACCACGCGCGTTTGTCACTCGGCGCGTGTTCCATCAGATAGGCACAGGCGCCCGCGTATTCACCGCCGGCGGAGAAGCCCTGGGCGCAGCGGATCAGCGACAACAGAATCGGCGCCGCCACGCCAATGGCGGCGTAGGTGGGCAGCAGGCCGATCAGCGTGGTGGCGCCGGCCATCAGCAAAATCGTCATGGCCAGCGTGCGTTTACGCCCGATCCGGTCGCCGAGCATGCCGAAGAAGATCCCGCCCAGGGGTCGAAACGCGAAGGCCACCGCGAACACCGCGAAGGTCTTGAGCAGCGCCGCGCTGGCGTCACCGCTGGGGAAGAATTGTTGGGCGATGGTGGTAGCGAGAAAACCGTAGACGGCGAAGTCGAACCACTCCACGAAGTTACCGATGCCGGCGGCGATGATCACTCTGCGCAGGGTTTGCGGGCTGACCTGTTCGGTGGATGGGCTCGTCATGGGGGAAGGCCTCGGCGGTGGTAGGGGATGCTTGATTATCGGGGGCGGGGGTTGGGCGGCGGGGCTCAAAAGAGTCGTCCGCATAGTCAGCAGCGACTTGGTCGGGGTTGGAGTACGCAGGATTTGGGCCAGATAAGGCGGGGCCTATCGACGGGCGGCGCTGGTAACCCGCGGTTCAACCTTGGTATTACTCAACCCGGCCCCATAACTAGGGCTGTATCCATCCAGGGGAAGAACACCATGACCAACCAAACTGAAACCGCCATCCTCGCCGGCGGCTGCTTCTGGGGCATGCAAGACCTGTTGCGACGCTACCCCGGCGTGCTGCAAACGCGCGTCGGCTATACCGGCGGCGAGGTGCCGAATGCCACCTACCGCAACCACGGCAACCATGCCGAAGCCATCGAGATCGTCTTCGACCCGGCGGTGATCACGTACCGGCAGATCCTCGAGTTCTTTTTCCAGATCCACGACCCCAGCACGCCCAACCGCCAGGGTAATGACCTGGGCCCCGGCTACCGTTCGGCGATTTATTACCTGAGCGAACAGCAACGCGACGTGGCAGAAGACACCGCAGCGGACGTGGATGCCTCGGGGCTGTGGCCAGGCCGTGTGGTGACCGAAATCGAACCGGCGGGACCGTTCTGGGAAGCAGAGCCGGAGCATCAGGATTACCTTGAGCGGATTCCCAACGGCTACACCTGCCACTTTATTCGGCCGAACTGGAAGCTGCCCAAACGCGGTTAAAAATGTGGGGGCGGGCGTACCTGATGAACACAGGTATCTACACAACGCTTGCAAGCTGACACAAAGCCCCTTTGTGGTGAGTGGGTTGTGGTGAGCGGGTTGTGGTGAGTGGATTGTGGTGAGTGGATTGTGGTGAGTGGATTGTGGTGGTGAGCGGGCTTGCCCCGCGCTGGGCTGCGAAGCGGCCCCAATAAGGCCACCACAGAGTGTCAGGCACCATGCGGTGGCTGGTTTTTAGGGCCGCTTCGCGCCCAGCGCGGGGCAAAGCCCGCTCACCACAATCCACTCACCACAACTCGCTCATCACAGGGGGCTCACCACACCCCTGACTACACCCCTCAACGCATCTGCAGAATAATCGGGCTGCTGCTCGCCGGGCCCGTGTGCTCACGCAACTTGCCCACCGCCTTCGCATCCACCGTACCGCCCTGATTGCCCCAGGTGCCGCGCACAAACGTCAGCACTTCAGCAATCTCCTGGTCCGACAACTGCTCGCGAAACGCCGGCATGCGATAAGCGTCCGCCACATTCGCCGCTACCACGCGCTGCGAGCCATTCAAGGTGATGTTGATCGCCGAGGCACTCTCCTTGATCAGCGCAGAGGTGGCCCCCGCCAGCGGCGGCATCCAGTCCGGTTGCCCTTTGCCTTCCAGCCCGTGACACGAAGCGCAGCGGGTCACATAAGTATGGGCGCCGGGCACATCCTGATGTTCCGCAGCCGACACCGCCTGATACTGCCAAGCCGGCCCATCCCGCTGCTCATCCCCCGGCAGCGAACGCAGATACCGCGCAATCGCCGCCAGGTCATCGTCGTTCATAAACTGCGTGGAGTTGTTGAACGCCTCGGTCATCGAGCCATAAACCACCGCATGTTTATTGCGACCGGTCTTCAGGAACTGCACCACCTCCGGCTCACTCCAGCGCCCCAGGCCCGTGTTGTGATCGTCCCGCAGGCTCGGTGCGTACCAGCCATCCAGCAAGCCACCGGCCAGATACGGCTTGCCGCCCTCATCCAGCGCTTTCTCGTTAAAGGCCAAACCCCGAGGCGTGTGGCAACTGCCGCAATGCCCCGGCCCCTGCACGATGTAGGCGCCGCGGTTCCACAGCTCATCCTTCCCGGCCTTCGCTACGTAGGGCTTGCTGTCGGTAAACACGCCATTCCACAGCGCGATCGGCCAACGCATGTTCAGTGGCCACGGGATCGAGCTGGGCACATTGGCCTGCCGCACCGGCGCCACGCCCTTCATGAAGAACGCATACAACGCCTTCACATCATCGTCACTGAGCTTGGCATAAGACGGATACGGCATCGCCGGGTACAGCCGGCGCCCACCCGGCGCGACACCGTGGCGCACCGCGCGGTCGAAATCGGCGAGGCTGTAGCGACCAATCCCGGTTTCCGGGTCTGGCGTGACGTTGGTGGCATGGATCGAACCCAGCGGCGTGGCCATCTCCAGGCCACCGGAAAACGGTGCGCTGTTGGGCACGCTGTGGCACGCCACGCAGTCGCTGACCCGGGCGACGTACTCGCCTCGGGCGACCAGCGCCGGCTCCATGGCGACAGGCTCGGCACCCAGCGACGAAGCAGGCTCACGGGTGACATACCAGGCCAGCAGGCCTGCCGCGACCAGGCACGGCAGCGCCAGCCAGCCAGCGGTTCTTGCGAATCGACGGTTGTTCATAAGTGCTCAGGCCCCGGTCAGGTGAAGGAGTGGCGGCTTAACGGCATGCTGCGCACGCGCTGCCCCGTCAACGCCGCGACGGCGTTGGCCACGGCAGGCGCCACGGCGGGCAGCGGCGGTTCGCCAATGCCGCCCATTTTTTCCCCGCTCTCGATCACGCGCACATGCACCCGCGCCATCCGCGAAGGCGGCAGCACCGGGTACAAATCGTAGTTACGCGCCCGAGGCAAGCCGTCCACATACACCGCCTCTTCCAACAGCACCTGGGACAAGCCCAGTGACACCGCCCCATTCACCTGCGCCTCGACAATCGCCGGGTTGACGATGCTGCCCGGGTCGATCGCCTGCCAAATGTCATGCACCTTGACCTGCCCGTTCTCGATCGACACCTCGGCAATCACCGCCGTCTGCGTGCCGAACGGCGACGCCATCGCCACCCCACGCGCACGCTTGCTGCCGTCTTCGGCGACAAACGGGCCACGTTTCCAGCCCCCCGACAACTCACCCACCGCCTTCAACAGCGTGGTCAGCCGCTGGTTATCCCGCAGCAAATGCAGGCGCAACTCGAACGGGTCTTTGCCGCCCTTGTCGGCCAGTTCATCCAGAAACGACTCGTAGAAAAAGTCATTCAGCGAGTTACCCACCGAACGCCAGTAGCCCAGCATCACCGGGCCCTTTACATAAATCTGCGCGATGCGCTTGTTGGGAATCGCGTACGACTTCCCAGACAACCCCTCCAGCGCCGTCGGGTCGAGCTTCTCGCCCTGCTTGCCGGCCAGGGCCTCGGTCGGCCCCTCGGTGGCACTCACCGCCTCAATCGCCACCGGCCAGCCGTCACCGTCCAGCGCCCCACGGAAATTTACCGCCGCCACCGGGCGCAGCACGTCCCGCAGGAATTCTTCTTCACGGCTCCAGATCATCTTCACCGGGCGCCCGACCGCCTTGGCCAACTCAATGGCCTGTGGATACGGGCTGGCCGAGTCATACAGAAAATGCCGGCCGAAAAACCCACCCAACAGCGGCGAGTGCAGGGTAATCCGCGACGGGTCGAGACCGGTGCGCTTGGCGATATCGGCCAGGAACATATCCTGCGCCTGATTCGGCAACCAGATCTCCAGCGAACCGTCAGTGTTGAAACTCGCCAGCGCCGAAGGCGGCTCCAGCTGCGCATGGTGCAGATACTGGTTGTGGTACGTGGCCTCGACCTTGGTTTTGGCATTCGCCAGCGTGCCGGCCACATCACCCTCGTTCTCATCATCCCGGGCCGGGCCGGTTTCTGCGGCCAGGCGCTTGAAATGCTCGTCGCTGGAAAAGTCCTTCGCCATCCCGCGCAGCTTCGAATCCGCAGTGGGCTCCAGCCAGTCCACCTGAATCGACTCCACCGCACGCTTGGCATGCCACCAACGTTCAGCCACCACCGCCACCGCACCCGGCAGGCGATGCACCGAATGCACCCCCGGCATGGCCTTGACCTGGTCCTCGTTGCGCAGGCTGCCCACCGTCATACCCAAGCGGGGCGCATGCTGCACCGCCGCGTGGAGCATGCCGTCCACCTTCATATCAATGCTGTACAGCGCCTTGCCGGTGGACTTGTCATACGCATCCAGACGCTTCACCGGCTTGCCGATCCAACGGAATTGGCTTGGGTCGCGCAGCTTCACACTGGCAACGTCCGGCACCGGCAAATCCATCGCCCGTCCGGCCAGCTCGCCATACGTAAGGGAACGCCCAGACGCCGCGTGCACCACCTTGCCTGGCTCGGTCGACAGCTCACCCACCGGCACCTTCAACGCCTGTGCCCCAGCCTCCAGCAACATCGCCCGGGCCAGCGCGCCCAGCCGGCGCATCGTCGGGTAACTCATGCGCACCGACATACTGCCGCCGGTGATACGCATGCCATTTTCCATCACCACAAAGGCTTCGCCGGGCGGGGCGCACTCAACCAGGAACGTGGCCGGGTCGGCGTCCAACTCCTCGCCGACAATCTGCGCCATCGCCGTGAACGTGCCCTGGCCGCCTTCGATAAAGGGGCTGAGCAAACGAATCGTGTTGTCCGGGCGAATCTCCAGGAACGCCGGCACCTGCGTACCGCGCTCACCAGCCGCCGCAGCAGTGGCCGCCTGCACCCGGCCAGAACCCAACGGCAGACCAAAACCAATCACCAACGCACCCACGGCCGTGCTGGCCAGGAAACGACGGCGGGACAGGTTCACCGGGTCATTCAACGCCGCGACCAAGGGCAGGGCAGCGGGATCAATGCGAACGTTCATCAGGCCTCTCCCTTCGCAAGGTCATGCACCGCCGCATGAATCGCGTTATAGGTGCCACAGCGGCAGAGGTTGACCATCGCCGCCTTGATCTGCGCATCGCTCGGCTTGGGCGTTTGCTTGAGCAGCGCCGTAGCCGCCATCACCTGGCCGGACTGGCAGTAACCGCACTGAGCCACCTGATACTCGACCCACGTGGCAACGACCCGCTTGCCGACATCATCCGACTCGATCGCCTCGATGGTCGTGATCTCCCGGCCAACCACACCGGAGACGGGCGTGACGCACGAGCGCACCACGTTGCCGTCCACCAGCACGGAACACGCACCGCATTGCGCCAGGCCGCAGCCGTATTTGGTGCCGGTCATGCCCAGGTTGTCGCGGATGACCCAGAGCAGAGGCGTGTCGGGTTCTGCATCGACTTGGTGGGTCTGCTGGTTAATTCGTAATTCCATGGCTCACCCGCTGATCATCGGTTGGTGTTGCATTTTTTTAGTATTTTTCAGGCGGCGAGGTGGGGCTGCGCCGCTTGGCATCGTTGGCCCGGTTGGTTCGAACGCACGTAGTTTGAGTAGTGTAGAGGGATACTGGATTGACTCTAGACCGTAGGTCAGAGGGTTGCTATGCGCAGAGGGGAAGGTCGGAGGATTGGGCAAGTATTCGACAGGATTGCGATAGGGGAGGGGGCGCCTGGCGACTTTCCTACAGGCAATTCCGGATGGCTTGTCTGACGATTCGTTTTTTGTGGAGCCTAGCCGAACGGTCAGTTGTTAGGCTTTGGGCAGTCCAGCAGGATCTCTTGCGTGCCATTCCGGCGCAGACCCAACACTTATGCGGCAACACCGTTGCGGTGTTCGAGCCTGCTGGGTGCTAGAAAAGGACAGCACGATGGAGCACGCAACGCCTCGCTTATATACCAATGAAGTGTCCCCAGAATTTCTCCAGAGCCTCGACAAGTCGCACTTTACCGAGCAACAGCTTGCCGACTTCCATGAAGACGCCTTGGCGATCGTTAATCAACGGCAGGCTTACATCAACGCTCACCCCCCGATTGCTATTTACCGCGTGGCAGCTGAGGGCAGCCAAACCCGAAACGGCGGTGTGATTCAAGCGACTACTCCCATGGAGTTCAAGTTGGATAACGGTCAGCAAGTGCGCGCTGCGCAGAAAGGCGATTACGCCGTATATGCCGATGGCAGCAAGGCCCAAATCGTGGCGGGGACGGGGGAAGGCAATAGCCATTTTGCGCTGGTCGGCAGTCGTCTGAGCAATGGCGACGAAATTATCAATACACCCCAAGGTGGCTGGGTGTTTATCGCCCGTGAAGGCGCGCTGCAGGCCGAGGATTTTCTGCCCGCTATCGAGCGCGTGGAGAAACATCAATGAACGAAGGTTTTTTCATTGGTAAAGGCAATAAAACCACCTGCGGCGGGGAGGTTCTGGATGGTGATCCCCGAGTCAACATAATGGGCCTGCTTCATGCCTGTGCCGGTGACCGGGTTACGTGTGGGGTGGACGGGAAAACGTATCGGATTGTCGGTGGTATTTCGCATATTGAAAGCCATGGCAGGCTGGTGGCGGGCACGCTGGACAGCCGCAGTGACTGCCCCTGTAACGCTCGTCTGATTCCCACGGAGTTAACAGCCAAATACCGGAACGAAAGCGCTGCACCGCAAATGGACAGGCGAATGGCGAAACCCGCCCATTCAACGCTAACCAGCCCTTCCGTAGCGCCGCGTCAATCGGCGTTTACGGGTAATTCAGTCCCGCCAGTATTCAATAGCGTGGAGCTTCAGGAGCCTGGCTTCTATGTCGCGCCCCAAATCATGAGCCGCCAAGCACTGGAGGCCCTACTTTTCCCCGAGCGCGATTTGACGGTGTTGAGCAAGTTTTGGGCGCTCAACCCTGACCTGAACGATGTTAAAGCTGGCTCGATGATCGTGTTGAGCGATCCGAAAAACACGTCCTGTACTTATCAGGAAGCGCAGTTGATGGCGGCTGCCCAGCAGGTCAAGGCGTCTTTGGATGGCTTGACGCCGGAAGAGGCGGATTTTCGATTTCGCTACGGTGCTGAAATTGCCAGCTATATCGGGTCCACCTCCGCCGCCACCTGGCTGGGCGTCAGCGCGGTGGTGATGGAAACGCATCTGAGCAATTTACGGGACACGCTCCAGGGCATGGAGCGTCTGCATCAGGAGAGCTATCGTCAGCATGGGCATCTTAAATCGCCGCAATTTTTCGCTGATCGTAAGCGGCTGATGGCCCAGTTGAATACACATTTGCTTAACTCCACACGTTTGCGGGGCCAAACGAGCTTGGGCGATCATCCCAAGCTCAAAACTGCGCTTGGGATATCCAGCCGAAGCCTGGTGCACCATTGGGATAAGGCCGGTGGGCCGGGGCAGATTCCGGGGTATATCGCGATTGGTATTAGTGGGGTGTCTTCGTTGTTGGCGATTCAGGAAGTGTGTAGCGGGGATTCTGGGGCGGCTTGCGAGAAGATTAAGTTTACCGAAGGTGGGAAGTTCGGCTTGTCAACTCTTGGTGGCGCTGCCGGTGGGGGAATAGGCAAATTAGCCGGTATGCCTATCTGTTTGGCGCTTGGCTTCTCTACAGGTATAGGGGGGATTGTCTGTGTCGCGACCTTGGTAGGGACTGGCGCATGGGTTGGTACAACTCTTGGTGAGGTGGGAGGAGAATACATGGGGGAGAGAATTTACGAAGCTAGGCAACCATGACCAGTATCGATACTTGGCCGTTGTGGGTTGTGATCATCGTTACCGGTGGCCCGGGTCTTCTCGAGATTTTGAGCATTGCCTACAGCTTGTACCTGTGCCGACGTCATTTGGACGCCATAAAGGATGCCTTGAAAAACAGCCGTTATATGTATCTCTGGGGGCCGAGTCTGGGGAGGCGGGGTTTGATTTGGTCCCTCTTGGAAATAATAAAACTCACTCAGATGATCATGATGCCGAGGGCATCACTCGCCATCGGTGAACTGGACCCTGTCGACCTTGAAAACTTTCCCGCTTATCTTAAACGGCTGCTGAAGATCAAATTGGTGATGCTGTTGAGCTGTGCTGCCTGGTTCGTGATTGCGGCTGCGTTAGTCAAGTTTAAGTAGCTTTGCCTTGTGCCCCAGAAAAAATGGGGCCAGACCACGATAGAAAATAGCGGCGTGTGACCGGATCCCAATCCTCCTACTGTTTCTCGCTCAATCCGATTGCAAAGCTTGACAGACGCCTATGTTTCCCTTGCTTTACGACTCGCCGTATTTCCTTAACTGACTGGCATAAAGACTTGCCTGGTTTTCTCAGAGCGTTAGAGCAGCCCTTCGTTATTCAGCTTCAAGCGTGCGTAGTAGAGAATTGCGACAGCCGGAATCAAGGCCGAATAGCCTGGTTTGACTGCGCTTTTTAGATTGGTTACCACTGCCTTGATACGCTCGGTCGAAAGCAGATTAGTAAGTGAGGGCAGTACCGATGCAGATTTCAGCACTACTCCCATGTTCCCACTCGTCAGGACCTGGGCTGTCTCACGGTACTGTGGCGCATGCGCCTCAGGGGTCGAGAAGTAGGACGTAACGGTCAGGCTCGCCGCCAACGCATCTACCTGCTCGAAGTAACCTTTCGCAGACATGGAATTCAAATGTTGAGCAATGCCCTGCTTTGAACCGAGCACATGATCCTCACCGAAAGAAGAATGGAAACACTTGCTGATCAGCAGCTCCTCCATCTCAATCACCCGTGCACAATCGTGCAACTTGCTCTCCAGATCGTAGTGTTCGGCCAGCATGAGTAAGATCTGTAGGTACTTGAGGCCACTTCCACGTGCCAGATTGACCAAGCAATGTCCGCCCAGTAGTTGGAATTCCTGGGTCAGCAGATACGGTGAATTGTCGATTTCAAGGGTTGTCCAGCTGCTGCTGCGTAGGTGCTTTGCGACTTGATTGCGGATTTGATCGCAGGTCAGTTCGAGCAGGTCGTAGATAAAGTGGTCGGCCACGACGGGGTCGGGATTCTTGATGATTGGCTGGGGCTGACTTGAGACGGGCAGACCACTTTTGTAGCCGTAGAAGCCTGATGCTCGCAGTACCTGCTCCAGACGCGGCCAATAATCTGTATGACCGAAAGACTCCATGCGAACGTTTTTGCAGTTAGCAACTGGCCGGCGACCGGCGCTGCTTTCCCCAACATTCAACCGCAGAGTTTCATCATCTTTTGAGTAAACATTGTAGAGCTTACAGTTTGTGCGCTTGCGAATGGCTCGAGCATCGTTTCCCGACAGTTCGGCAGCAGTAGCCATTAACAGAACATCGCCAATTTCGAGGTCGTGATTAGTTGGCTTGTCTAGTAGATCTCGTAGTGCACTTACGACCACCCGTCCGCCAAGCGAGTGTCCGACCAGATTGACCTTCGACACGTAGGGATGATGTTTGAGAAGGTATATTTCAAGTTGTGAGAATAGAGTTTTTCCCATAGCTGTGGCGCGGTTGCGGCTAGTGTTGAAGTGCACGGCGCGATCTACCGCTACTGCCGCTGCACCCGCCACGATGTTAAGCCGGGCGATCGCTGAGAAGCTGACGCTGGATAACTTATCGAACTGGGTCCAATGACCGGACGGCCAGAAAGCAAAGATGTTGATGCAGCCGTGGAGGGAAGATGGGATGTGCTTGCGCAGCACGCACCGGTCTTCCATGTCGTGGCCGGCTGAGTAGCCGTGGATGAAGACGTTTGCGATCTCTCCGGAATGGTAAGGGAGTGTCATAAATTTGAATTGGTGACTCATGCAACGTCCTTGTATAAGGTTGTAGATGAGCGAATAGTGGCATTTTGCTATTTTTTTGTAAACGGATGTCTAAAGTGGAGGCAATCGGACCGTCAGGCCCTGGGAACTGGCGATACTCGTTATCGCTGTGTAGGTTACAGCTGCCTGCTATTGGACACAGCTTTCCATGAAGGGCTGCTTTTGGCAGGTAGCAGCCCTTCGCTACCGGCACCTTTCGGCCATAAGCTGCCATTCGAATATGTATACGAAACTAGGGGCGATTCAATCAGGCTCAGAGCATGTTCCAGAGCCATGCCAAACGCTACTAAGGCAACCTCATGGCGAACGCCGGGATATGCTGGCAAGCCATCAAGCAGCTCCAAGATCTCAACGTGTAGCTCATCTGATCTGTCTAGAAAATCGTCCATGCCTTAGCTCCCTCATCCTTCTGGTTACGTCGCTTGTGATGCTACTATGCCATGCGCGAAACAGTGGCCCTAACCGCGAGTTTTCTCGATTTTTGACGAAGGAGGAGACATGGAAGTATCAGCACCTGACAAAGAAGCGGATGGTCAAAATGAGCCTGCAGCTCCCGAGAAAAAAACCACCTCGCTAGCCCTCGCAATCGTCCTTTCGTTGATCAGCTTCGTCATAGTTTTCATTACGACTGTCAAACACGACTTCGGCGCATCGCCGGTCATGGACATTGTGAAAGAGCCTGTCCTGTTTCAGAGCTATCTTTCCAGCGCTTTCGGTGGAAGCGTGTTCATTCCGTTAATTCACGTAGGTATAGCTTCGTTTTTCAAATCAAAACGAAACAGCTCAACACGCCGTCGAATTTTCATTGGTTGGGCGATTGTGATTATCGTGCTGCAAATCGTGCAGTTCCTAACCAAACACTGAGCCTGAATATTTTCTCTAGCGAAAAGCATGGAATTGAAAGCATGAACAACACACCAATGACGAGCAACCAACAGATCAAGTTACTGATTTTCGCTATCCTGCTAGCCCCTTCTATGTTTTTTCTAGTAGGTATAATTCCAGCCCTTTTCTTGATTTTTGGGCTTGTGATGATGAAGAAAAACAGTGACTTCTCTCACATCGAAACGTCTGGACAGTATTTCAAATACTACGTTTATATCTTGCTCACAGGATGCGCCCTTTTCGCTTTGTACTTCGCAACCACGCTGGGAGCAGAAGAACGATGGGATCGCCAGACGAACGGATTCTTCGCATCCCTTTCATTGGGCGGTATTGCGATATTTTACATCGTCATTCTGAATTTTCTTTTCTTGAACCCGCTACGCCGCCATTCAGAATGGGTAGAGAAGAACGGTATTTTCTCCAGCAAAGCGAAGGGAGTGGAGGACTCCAGCGACGTTGACATCATCAAGGGTGAGCGGCTTCGCACGTTCTCTGTTGCTGATGAACTGATCAAATGGGCAAAGCTCAAGGATGATGGTCATATCACTGAGCAAGAATTCAACGACGCAAGGAAGAAGCTTCTTCAGTGAGGTTAACCTAGCGTAACCAGAAGCCCTTCGGGGCTTTTTTGGTGCCCGCGATTTGTCACTAGGAAATGTGAATCGCCCGTGAATTAGTAACACATCTGAATGACCGCTGGTGGCCGAAAGCAGTCACCACGCTAGTCGTCCGGGCCAAGCTTCTCGACGCCATATGCGGCGAGTCATCGGGCTAGTCAGTTGCCGGGTTAGTCATCAGCCAGGGCAGGGCGCTTCGCGGTCGAGGAGCCTGGCGTTGATTGGTCAAGAACGGGTTGTTATCAAGGTGCTGCTAGCTGGACAATAGGTCCGGACGAGCCGGCCACCATGGACCAAGTGTGCGTACTTTTGGTTCGCTCGGCTGGGATCTACGAACTGCAAGATTACTGATCGGAAAAAGACCAATGCTAGGGAAAGTCAGCAAAAAATATCCCGTCTGGGGCGCGGTTGCACTCTGCGCGACCCTTTTATCCGGGTGCGCGACGTCGCGTTACGACGGCAAGCACGCACCGGACCCGAGTAAGGCGATCATCGTGGGTTCGATTGGTGAGAGCTATCTGATGCAGCCGCATGGGCTGGTGGTTGAGATCAGGCAAAAGGGAGGGCCCGGCACCGTACTGCGGCTGACGACGTTGGGCAATGAAGATGACCAGCCGTCACCCCATATACTGGGCCATTTCTTCATGTATGAAGTGCCGCCTGGTGAGTATGAGTACACGCAGTGGAGTTACGTGTATTACGCGGGAAGATCCATGCCGCGCCCTGTGCCTGCGGTTTTCTCGGTGAAGGCCGGGGAAACCCTCTATATCGGCGATCTGCGCGCCGATGCCCTGCGCTTCTGCCTGTCCAACGTGAATAACGCCGAGAACACGGTGGAGGAGTTGAAGCGCAAGTACTGGATGCTCAAGGACCGGAACATCGTGAATTTGACGGCAAAGAGCGGTTTTGCACCTTGGCCGAGTTCTGATGCCACTGACTTCGGCAAAGGGCTCTGCACGCTCTGAATCCGGTACCGGTGACAGTCACCAATACCGCCGCCCATTGATCCAAGTTCAAGGAGCTCCATGCCATGAAGCGCTGCACGCTACTCTGGGCCAGCCTGTTCGCGGCCCTAGCCTCACTGACCGGCTGCATCAGCGGTCCGGACCTGACAGGCCAACCATTTTTTACGTCACCGGCAGAACCCCGTCCAGACCAGGCCACGGTGTACTTCTATCGCACGTCGGCCAGCATCGGTAAAGGGGTCGCTCCGACCATTCTGGTCGATGGCCGCGCCATCGGCAGCTTGCCCTCCGGTAGTTTTTTCAAAGCTGGCATTCCCGCCGGCAAGCACAGCATTGCCTCCACCTCGCCACCTATCATCAGCGGTATGGTTAACAAACGTTTCGATATCACCGTCGAGAATGGAAAGGTGTATTACATCGCAGACCAACTCAGCACTTCTGCCTACAAGGACGGACAGACCTTGGGCGAAGTCGATGAGGGTCGTTTCGGTGGAACAATGTTTTACTCGCGCTACGCGCTTGTGCCTGCCGAGGAAGCGCTGCGTTCTATCAAGTGGTGCCAGGAGCTGCCGGCAACCGCACCGTAATCATGCGTAACCCATGCTCCGGCCAGCCTCGTTCCGAGCCTGCCTTGGCAGGATAGAGTGTTGAGGGAAAATCCGACCAGCCCTACGGGGCTGCATTGGAGAGCGTGACCACGATAGAAATGATCTTCCTATACTGGCCATCCCTGGATACTACGCGAAGCGCAACCTATGCCCATCAAACCCAATCAAAACGCCCCAGTGACGTTAGTTCGCGCTCAACAAAGCGACCTGGACGATCTTGTCGCCATCCGAATCGACGCCATGCGCGAAAGTCTGGAGCGCGTCGGGCGATTTGATCCGGTACGGGCCCGCGAGCGCTTTGTTAGCGGTTTTGAAGCCCACAACACCCATTACATTGAGGTATCTGGAGAGAGGGTTGGCTTTGTAGTGGTCAAGCACCACCCCACTGAACTCGTGCTCGACCACTTCTACGTGAGACCGAGCGCGCAAGGTTCGGGGATCGGCTCCGCTGTGCTCACTCAGATTTTCAAAGTGGCGGATGCGGCTGCACTCCCGATTAAAGTAGGTGCCCTCAAAGAAAGCGCCTCGAATCGTTTTTACACCCGCCATGGTTTCCAGTTCGTCGAAAGCAGTGAGTTCGACAATTATTATGTCCGTCAGAATCTTACGGTGAGCGGCCCAGCATGTTAGTGGGTTGAAGGGATACAGGAATTTCCGCTCATCAGCGCCACTAAGCGCTAGCCTAAAACCAGCAAATACAGGGGAGGGCTTCATTTAAAAATGGATCCGCCCCTTTTTCGTTCCACCTTTCGACTTACGCAACCTGAGCCTTGGCGGAAGGCCGGGCAGACTTGCGATAAGTCAGCAGCACAATCCCCGTCACCACAATAACCCCGCCCACCACCTGCCCGGCGTTGAGCATCTGGTCGAGCACGATCCAGCCCATCAACAACGTCGCCAGCGGCTCAATGTTCATCACCGGCGCATTACGCGGCATATCCAGGCGCGGCACCGAAATGAACAGCACGATAAACCCCGTGCCATACAGCACCACCAACGTGGCCAATGCCAGCCAACCGGTACTGGTGGCCGGTAGGTTCAGGCCATCGACAAGCGCACCGCTCAAGCCCGCGAGGTTGACGCTGCTGAACACGATAAAGATCGTCAGCAGGCTGCGCACCGAACCGCGCACCTGAGACAGCTTGTGGTCGGTGATCCACAGCGCGCAAGCGAACACGAACGCCGCGCAAAAGGCCAGAGAGATGCCGAGCAGCCATTCCGGGCCGAGGGTGGTGTTGGCGGAGAGGCGGCCGGGTACGTCCAGCACGAACACCAGGCCCACCAGAATCAGGCCCATCAGCAACGCCGTGCGCGCGGTGGGGCGTGGACCGCCGAGTGCCCAGGTGAGCAGGGCCAGCAGGATGGGGAACACGTTGGCGACCAGCAAGGCCAGCGCTACCGGCACACGGGCGACGGCGGAGTAGAGGCAGAGGCTTTGGGTGGCGATGAGCAGGCCCAGGAGCACTTGCCAGCGCCATGCGCCTGGGGGGAGGCGCAGGTTTTGGCGTTGGTATAGGACCAGTATCGCCAGCACTAACAGGGTACCGCCGGAGCGCATCAGGATGGCCAGCAGGACTCCGGCGCCGTCGTCGAAGGCCACGCGGGCGGCGATGTGGTTGCCGGCGAAGGCGCAGCCCATGCAGAGGAGGATGAGAACGGCGATGTGGCGGGGGAATTGGGTGGGGGCAGGGGGAGTCATGGTGGGGGCTCGGGGAGTTGGCGCCATCGTCGGGGATGGGGGATTATTTTTAGGTTGTCGTACAACTTGGTGATGGGATTTGTAGCGTGTTTGGTGGGAGGGGGCAAGGGGTTGTTTTAGTTACGTTGGCTAGAAGTGCCTACTGAAGAGGCTTCTACCGAAGTTCGTAGGGGGAGCCGGGCCTGGGACGGATAGCTCTAATTCAGCTGGTCGTTAGAAGGAGATCGTATGAGTCTTTTGGCGGAAGCGTCCCAGCGTGTTTTCGGCAACTAGGTCGGAAAGGGATCGATTTATTGATTTGGAATAGATCGCTTTTGTCCCGACAATATGGAGATAAGTTGAATAATTCGTGATGGTCGGGAACGGCTGTTCGCGAAAGACCGCTTTCGGCCACAAGCGGTCTATCGAGTAAGCGCTGCACTAGAAACTAACCACCACGGTAGATTTCAAACAGCTCGCGAAAAAACCGATCGTATGCCGCATCGCGCGGGTCGCGGCGAGCCATCGCGCGCAGGTAGAGCGCAGGTATCGAAGGCGAGCGGCGATATGGCTTGAGCGAGCCCTCAGCCCATACCTCACCGGTGACGGTCACTGACGGTGCCTGCATAACCGTGGGGATTTGGGAGTAACACCACAACTGAGCCCAAATGTTTGGCCATAGATTCGATGGGATAGACTGCCTGGATAGCTTAATCTCAACGATAAGCACATGGCCGGTTTGAGAGTTGCGAAAAAGCAAGTCCGGAGATGCTCTCAAGGGCTCTCCTCTAACTGTCAGTTCCTCCAGCGCAAAATAGGGAACATGTTTGTCGTTCAGATGGATGCCCTGATGCACCAGCTTCCAGCCGTCTGGGCGCCTGCTTAACATCAAGGGCGAAGCGATTGTCCATGCTTCCTTAGGACCCACATGACTGTTCTGACAGAACTCGAAAATTACTTTTTCGGCTTCAAGCCCCCGTTTCAAAGCATCGTCATCCTCACCAGGTCGGCCGTATAGGCTATACACCCAGTTTGCAAAAGCAGACACGGTTGCGTCCGGCTTTTCGGGCCTCATGGCTCTGGCTTTCGTGAGAAAAGCACTAGGCTTCAGATCGAATTTGCCGATTACCGGCGGGATCACTTGTTCCCAGTAGGATCGATGGCCATCCCCGGATATTTTTTTGAAGAAGCTGAACGTATCCTCCACTTCCACCTGATCAAATAAGACGCGCATCCGGTTTTCAACCAGCCGGCGCCGCACTTCTGTGCGGCCAAGATCTCCGCTTGTCACCACCACACTCAATCGGTTGTCCGAAGCCTGTTCAATAGGCTCAACCCCGTCAGATTCGCCACCCTCAAAATCCATATTTCGTAAACTCTCCTCAAGCCGGCATCCACTGACAAGGTAGCCGCTTACCTGATGCGACTTCCCTTCAACTCAACTTGGGTAAGTCGAATTGAATCGACCCTACGTAGTCGCCCATTTTAATGTCTAACTTGGCAGAGATCGTCAGCTTTTGGCCGATTGCTGCTCGCTACGACAGGCAGAAATCGGCCAGAAGCAGAAATATAAAAAGTCTACTAAACTTGGGGCGATTCAGTCCGGCAGAGAACACATACCAGAACTCTCACTTTTTGTAGTCTACGTACAGGGTAGTTGAGAGTGGATTTTTGCCGATCTCGTAATCGGGATTCAGTGTCGCGAGGTTGTGAGCGGCGATGCCAACACCGGCCACCAGACCTACGGCAAGCGCTCCTAGCGCCACTGGTGCACCGACAATGCTCGCTCCGGCAAAACCTGCAAAGCTCCCCATCGAGAGGTTGCGAGCCATCATATAAATCCTGACAGACATGCCTTCTGATTCAATAGCGTTCTCCAGCCACGTCAGAGTGTTTGAGTACCTGTTGAATTCGCCGCACTCAAGAACAAAACTCTCATGTGACTTTATTTTATTTAAGACAAAATCATTAGCCACATCTTCAATTTTATAAACATTAACATCCATGACGCTTTCTCCAGGTTAACACTCCACCTCGCTATCGGCAGAGTCCAGCGAAACTTTAGGGCTAGCTTTTAAGTACTGCATGAATAGTTTATGAACTAGTCACTAAGAACGATGAATATGTTGAATAACTCCTGATTCTTTAGAGTATTGAATGACTGCTTTTGGCCGATAGCTACCGTACGCAACTGAACGCTTCCGCTCCAAAAAAGCGGTCCCTAATCGCCGAATAAAGGCTAAGAAACCTGATCACCTATCACTATGATGGATGCTCCGAAGATTACGTGAGATAGCCGGGTAACCTCAGTCAATGCCCGTAATGGGGCAGGCAAATCGAATAGTTTCAGTGGATTCTGGGGACGGTATTGCAGCTCATACCCCCTCAACGCCTGGCGTGAATCGCGATGAACGTCCGACCAGTCGTAAGCAAAGAACCCACGTTTAGCAAATTCAACGAAAGCGTTTGCACCAGCCCCAACAGTGGCCCGATCTACATCGGACACTTTCGGCAAGGAAAGGACAAATTCTTCGGAGTTTTCGACGGAGGGTATCGCGGAATCAGGAACTGGTCCGGGGCCACCTGTAGTGAAGAGCGCAACCTGTCCGAGGGCGTCGGTAGCGACCCATCCAACGTCGAAGTCCTGAAGAACGAAGGGAGCCATCATTTGCACCAACTTTTGAAGAGGGGACGAGTTGATTTCCCAACTCTGCTTACCAGCCCAGAGAGCGTAAAAGTGCGTAGACAAACTCTCAAAGCGGGAAGAAATTCGAAGGATTTATTTTTCCAGCTTAAAGATCTGCTTCTGGCCGATATCCGCGACCACCCTGAAACTCACGCACTATCTGCACAACCAGCGGCTTCACATATATCTCAATGGTATCAATCTCCGGCGGATCATCATGGCGCCCCCACTCCCCCTGATCAAAGGCCTGATAAAGCGAGAAAGCAGGCTGCGGCATGTCATTGGTCATGCCCACATCAACGATGGCAGCGATGAGCCCGTTCATGACGCCATCGCAGAACTCGTAAGTCAAAGCCCCTGCCAAGTAGTCTTCAGCAACCGCTATGGATAGCTCGTTCAGCAGATTGCGGGGGGCCACGCCGAATTCCTCGCAGGTGGCAGCAAGATCATTCAACGTTAAACCGTAGGCTTCGGCTTCAACCAATAGCTTATTGCGTTGGTTCTTTGGCAACCTCCCGTCCACGGTTCCCTCCCACGTTGCGGATGTCGTACCCGTGTCACTCATAATACTTCCCAGCCAGCAAAATGGCCGCACAGCGATGCCAAACATTGGGTATCGACCTATCCTCTTGGGCAAGTCGGGAACTGGCGTCTGCCCACGAAGCTGCCGCATCAAAAAACGCGTCAACGGACACATTTTCCCAGCCAAGAGCACTTGGCCCATAGACCGATGAAGGCGATGTCTTTTCAATTAAACGCCCGCTGGCGAAATCTACACCGAGGGCTTCGATAAATCGTATGAACGACGGTTCATCTCTGACGTGCGCCAACAACTCATGAAGATCTACAGGGCTATGCATAGGTTTCCTGGAAGCACTTAATGATTGATCACATGCTGCTGCACTGCATCGTGAACGGTCAACTCGGCTATCCAGGCTTTCAGGCCGGGGATGTGATGCGGAGTGACCGCTTCTGGCCGAAACCGGCCCTTTAATTCCCATACCGGTCTACCATGCTCACCTCCGGCAGTGGTTCCACGCGCTACCGACCTCAATCTCAAGGTATCGCCCATGACCTCTTCACCCCGCACCACCCCATCCCGCACCTCATCCGAGGCCTCCCAATGAGCATCGACCAAATCAGCCTCCCAAAAGGCGTAGGCCCGCAGGCCATCAAACTCCTCGACGCCATCACCGGTGCTGACACCAAAGAAGACCTGAACCGCGCAGGCGGCAAGGCTGAAGGTTTTGTATTGGGTCTGGAAAGCGCCAAGGCCATCAAAAGCCAAATCGCCGAGTCGCTGTATGTGGCATACGACGACGCGGCGAGTAATCGGTTGGGTGAGTTGAAGGGCTAGTCCCGCACGACTGCGTTGGGCGCTACGCCCGAGGTGTTTCGCGGTCCATCAGTTTGCCGATCAGCAGTACGCTCAATTCGCTCAGTTGGTGTATGGCCAATGCCACGTCGCGGTCTTTGCCGGTCAGTTCGTCGGACAGGTCGAGCAGCAGGGCGCTGACGGAGGAGACGGTTTCGTAGCTGTTGGCGATCAGGATTTCGCTGCTGACGCCGGAGGTGACGCTGAAAAGGGCGGTTGTCTCTGGGACTGTCTCGGCATCAGTGCCGGGATTGAGGTAGTGATCAATGGCGCGCTGGGCAGCCTGGTGGAGTTTTAGATCCGGTTTCTTCGGAGGATTCGGCGTTACTTTGAACATGGTGCAATTCCTGAATGGGGCCGACACCCTTTCGCTACTACACAAGAAGGGTGGCAGCTGTACGCAGGTTAGTAGACCGGGGAATTACACAAAGCCGGCGCGCCCGAAGGCGCCCTACGCACAGCCACCATCAAGCACAGACAGGAACGTCTGATAGATGTAGCTCATGCACTAAGTGTAATTGACCCTAGGGCTACTAAACCCGATCACTGAGTTTTCAGCGACCGAGCAACCTTAGAGATGACCACCCAGGTGCACAAGCCGGCGGATTCTGACGCAAGCGTAGGCAAAGGAGCAAGGTGCTACGACCTACGCAAAGTCTGCTTTATCCCGCAAAGGGAACCACCAACCGATACGCCCTCAACCCCAAATCACTCAAACCCTCCAGGCTCTCGCCCTGGCCAGGCATGAGCAGGCTGATCCCCAAATAATGCTCAAGGTGCAGGGTGAGGGTCTGGCCTTCCACGCGCAAATCCCAATAGCGCTGATCCAGCCCGTCGGCCTTTACGGTCCATTCGCCGCTCAAACCGTGCTCCAGCGTTTCGGCGATGGTCGCGAACAATTGCCAGTCGGACGTTTCCGAAATCTGTATTTCCATAAGGGATCATCGATAGGGTGAAAGGGCGTGCTTCGCCGTGAGATGCTTGTCGTAGAATGTGACAGAACCTGCGCAGCTTTCAAAGGAATGAGCCCGTGACAACGAGCACCCCCATCACCCGTCCGCTCGGCATGAATAAAGGACCTCTTCGTGTTCGATAAAAACGACTTTGACCAGATTCACCGTGAGCAATTGTTTCACTACGGTTCGGGCCGTCCGTACCCCGGTATCTATTACGTCACCTATCCACAGGATGCCTTTCGGACTCCCGACGCAGAGGCGTGCATCAGGGTCACCCGCGCGCCCAACCCGCAAAATGACAACGGTTTGCGCTTCTGGCTTTACGCAGAACGCCAGCACGACTGGTGCAGAAGGCAGGAATACTTCGCCGGATACGTATCCGATGCCAAGTTTGAGAACATATCGGAAGCCGAATTCAACCAAATGGTTGCCGACCAGGCGAATGAGTTGGTCGCGCCGCTCAAACTGCCACTGCACGAGCCAACGGGCTTTGTCGGTGCGCTGATGATGTATTCCATGAAGACCGAGTTTATCGTTTCGCTGGTCGCGGAATACGAGGATGAGTTCATCCATTTCTATTGGGACACTACCGCATGAGCGGCACCTGAATCCCCCGACGCATGGAAGCCTGTTTATGAATATTTGCCGCTTTATTCCCCTGTTTCTGGGCTGCCTGTTACCGCAACTGTGCACGGCCAACACGCCGCCCATCGACCCTCACGCCGAGCGCCTTTATCAGCAGGCGTTGCCGTATCTCCAGCGAGCCAACACCAAACTGGAAGCGGTGCCTGCGAACTTTCCCACCGCCAGCGCAGACGAGAAAAAGCGTTCCCAGGCGCTGGTGGAGGAGGCGGGTGAATCACTCAAACCGGCGATCAAGTTGCTTGAACAGGCTGCCGCGCTGGACCACCCAGTGGCGCAGCATCGCCTGGCGATGATCTACGTGTTGTTCTACCCAATCGACGTCATCAAGGAAAAGGCTTGCCCGCTGTTGGAACGCAGCTTCCTGCAAGGCTTTGCACCACCAGCCCTGCAGCTTTCCTCCTTTTGCTATGAATTGACGAACACACCCGAATTCCAGACAACGCTGAAGGCCATTGCAACCAGCACGCCCGCGTATGAGCAGTATTTTCCGCAGCCCGCAGTGAAGCTTGAGTGCCGGGCCGAGATGCCCCAGGGCATGGCGTTGCAGTGGGGCAGCAGTCGGGATTATCAGGCTGAAATGTACCGGCTGCTGGGGGACAGTAACCGTGCGCAGCGTACGGAGTATTACCAGCAGGCAATCGCGATCAATGATTGCTACAAGGCGAAAAAGCGCCTGGGGTTAAGTCAGTAACCGGGCGGGTATGAATAACGGTTAAGGAGAAGGGCATGGCGGGTGGCGAGATTGGGTGTGGTTCGTTTCAGGGCAGCGACAAGTCGGGGTCGGCCTTTGAGGCGGTGTTGGACGCGCTTCCGTTGCAGGCGCGGGACTGGGTCGAGGCGGCCAGGCAGCAACTCGATTCGGCTGACGTTGTGCTGTTGGAGGTTGATCATGCGCAGGGCTTGCTTCCCTTTTTGAAGGACTACCAAACACGCTTGATCGCCGAGATCGGGCACGATGATTGGGAGCGGGCCGCGCGGGATGAAGCAGCCTCGCTTCAGGATGTGGCTGCCAAGTGGGGCGCGGGCAAGGGCTGGCGGTTTTATTGCGTGCGGGATCTGGTGCGTGCTTGTGAGCAGTCGGCGGTGGAGCAGGAGCCTGTTTACATTGCGTTCAGCTAGCGCATCTGTGGCGGGGCACGGGAGGAAAGAAAAATACACTTTTTGCTGCGCGGGGCGTCCAACCTTGAAACCGCCGTCAAGGCTTTCATCTCCAGGCAGCTGCTCTCAGCTAAGGACCGATTATGGTGACGTTGTTTATTTTTCTTCTGGCCTGCGGTGCTGCGGCGAGCACCGGCATCATCTTCAAACCGGGCGACTGGTACGCCACCCTGGTCAAACCCGGTTTCACGCCACCCAACTGGCTGTTCCCGGTCGCCTGGACGATCATCTACCTGCTGCTGGCTTGGGCCGGCTACCGCTTGACCCTGATTCCCGGCAGCGAAATCGTGCTGGCGCTATGGGCTGCGCAGATCGCGCTCAACACCCTGTGGACGCCCGTGTTCTTCGGTGCCCACCGGATTTTCGCCGGGATGGTGATCATCACGCTGCTGTGGCTGGTGGTTGCCGCCATGGTGTTGCTGACTGTGCGGCTGGATTTGATCACCGGGCTTATTCTGTTCCCGTACCTGGTGTGGCTAAGCGTTGCGGCTGCGTTGAATTTTTCCATCCTGCGCAATAACCGCTGAGGCCGCGCCGGGCTTGCGTGCCACGCTCAAGCCCAGCAACCCGCCGACCACCAATGCCCCGGCCATGAAGTACATGGCCGCCTGGGTGTTGCCGGTGAGTTGGGTCAACCAGCCCACCACGATGGTGCTGAAAAAGCCCGCCACATTGCCCAGCGAGTTGATCAGCGCAATGCCCGCCGCCGCTGCGGCACCGCCGACTACGGCGGTGGGCATGCCCCAGAACACCGGCAGGCCGCTGATCATCGCGGCGGTGCCGAGGGTGAGGCCGAGCATCGACAGCCACAGGCTGTCGCCAAACAAGGTGCCGAACACCACGCCCCCGGCGCCGACCACGGCGCAGATCGCCAGGTGCCAGCGGTATTCGCGGTGGCGGTCGCTACTGCGGCCCACCAGCACCATGCTCACGGCGGCCACGGAGTAGGGAATCGCGCTGAGCACGCCGATGGCCCAGGGCTCGGCCACGCCGTTGTTGCGGATGATGGTGGGCATCCAGAAGCTGATCACGTATTGGCCCAGCACCAGGCAGAAATACACCGCGCCCAGCAGCCAGATGGTCGGGTTCAACAAACCTTCGCGTACCGAATGGCGGGGCTTTTCCCGGGCTTCGCGGTCGAGGGCGGCTTGCATGCCGCGCTTTTCGTCGGGGTTTAGCCAGTGGGCATCGGCGATGCGGTCGCGCAGCAGGAAGAACACGGCGGCACCGAGTGCCACGGCGGGCAGGCCTTCGATCACGAACAGCCACTGCCAGCCGGCGTAGCCCGCCACGCCGTCGAGGGTGTGCATGATCAACCCGGAGATCAGCGAGCCGAGCATGCTGGAGATCGGCAGGGCGGCGATGAACAGGGAGATCATCACGCCCCGGCGATGGCTGGGGAACCAGGTGGTGAGGTAGAAAATGATCCCCGGGAAGAAGCCCGCTTCGGCGATGCCGATCAGAAAGCGCAGCAGGTAGAAGCTCATGGGGGTTTCGATGAACATCATGGCGGCCGACAGCAGGCCCCAGGTCATCATGATGCGGGCGATCCAGCGCCGGGCGCCGAAGCGGTGCAGGGCGATGTTGCTGGGGATCTCGAACATCAGGTAGCCGACAAAAAATACCCCGGCGCCGAAGCCGTATACCGCGTCGCTGAACTTCAAGTCATCGAGCATCTGCAACTTGGCGAAGCCGACGTTGACCCGGTCGAGGTAGGCCACCAGGTAGCACACCATCAGCAGCGGGATGATCCGCCAGGCGGTCTTGCGGTAGGCCGAGTGCAGGGCCTGGTCGGGCAGGTCGCCGGGGGGCGCCGTTAATGGCTTCATGGTGGGCCTCTTTTTTGTTGTTGTAGGGGCGATTGTTTTGCGCTGTGGCGCGTGGTCAGCGGGCGCGGCCTCCCGGCCAGTCGCCGCTCTGGCACATGCCGTGGACGACTTCGCGGATCAACTCGCTGATCAGGGTTTTAAGGTGGCTGGCGGCCATCGAGGCGCAGCTGCAAATGCCCAGGGTGCGGGTCAGCTCGGCATCGGCAATGCGGTGGGCCACCAGGCGCCCGTCTTCGATTTCGCGCATGGCCAGGTTCAGCGGCATGATGGTGTAGCCAATGCCGGCCTCCACCGCGCTTTTGAGGATGTGCACCGAGTTCACTTCCATGGCGATCTCGCCCGCCGCCAGCCCGCGCTGTTTCACCCCGTGTTCCACCAGGGTGCGGGTGCTGTGGCCATGGGCCTGGCTGGGGAATACCAGCGGGCGGGCGAGGGCCTGTTGCAGCGTTACCTCGCCGGCCGGCGGCGCGTCGGGGGCGTTGGCGCGGTGGATCAGGTAGAAGTCTTCTTCGATCAGTGCGTCGAACACCACTTGCGGCGGCAGCTCGCGGGAGGTGAACAGGGCGAGGTCGACGCGGCCATGGATCAGTTGGTCCATGACGTTGCCGGTGAGTTCTTCGTTGAGGTGGAACGCCACCTGCGGATAACGCGCGGCCACGGCGCGCATCAACGGCATGGCGAGGATGGTGGCGACACTTTGCGGCAAGGCGACGACGATCGAGCCGCTGACATCGTTGGGGCTGCTGCGCACGGCGGCGCGGGCGTCGGTCAGGTGTTTGAGCATGCCTTGGGCGTATTCGTAGAAGACCTTGCCGGCCTCGCTGGCCACCACGCCGCTGTGGCTGCGATGGAACAGTTGCACCTCCAGCTCCTGCTCCAGCGCCGACATCTGCTTGCTCAAGGCCGATTGCGCCACATGCACCTGGCGCGCGGCCTGGGACAGGCTGCCGCAATCGATCACGGCGACAAAGTATTTGATCTGGCGGATTTCCATATGGGCGCTTCCTGCAAACCGATGGGGCCGATGAGGGTACCGCGCTAACCGGCCGAGTGCCCGCGAGGGAAAATCTTCCCGGGGTTCATCAGTTGTTTCGGGTCCAGGGCGGCCTTGATCGCTTGCATCACGTCCACGGCGTTTGCCCCGTGTTCCACCGCCATGAAGTGCTGCTTGGTGAGGCCGATACCGTGTTCGCCAGTGCAACTGCCGCCCATGGCAATGGCGCGCTCGGCCAGGCGATGGGCCACGGCTTCGGCGCGTTCGACTTCGTCCGGGTTGTGCGGGTCTACCAGGATCAGTGCGTGAAAATTGCCGTCGCCCACATGGCCGAAAATCGGTGCCAGAAAGCCATTTTCGGCGAGGTCGGCGGCGGTGGTTTCGATGCATTCGGCCAGGCGCGAAATCGGCACCACGGCGTCGGTGGTCAGCGAGCGGCAACCGGGGCGCAGGGCGAGGGCGGCGAAGTACGCATCGTGCCGCGCCTGCCACAAACGGCTGCGGTCTTCCGGGTGCACGGCCCATTCAAAATCCAGGCCCTGTTGTTCGTCGGCCACCAGGCGCACGGTTTCGATCTGTTCCTTCACGCTGGCCTCGGAGCCATGCAGTTCAAAGAACAACGACGGCGCCTCGCGCAGTTGGGTTTTGCTGTAGGCGTTGAGGGCTTGCATGGTCAGCGCGTCGAGCAGTTCGATGCGGGCGATGGGCACGCCGAGCTGGATGGTTTGAATCACTGCGCGTACGGCGTGGTCCACCGTGGGGAAGCGGCACACCGCCGCCGAAATCGCCTCGGGAATCGGGTGCAGCTTTACGGTCAGTTCGGCGATGGTTGCCAGGGTGCCGCCGGAGCCCACCAGCAAATGAGTCAAGTCGTAGCCGGCGGAAGATTTGCGGGCCCGGCCGCCGGTATGGATCACACGGCCGTCGGCGAGCACGGCGGTCATGCCCATCACGTTTTCGCGCATGGTGCCGTAGCGCACGGCGTTGGTGCCGGAGGCGCGGGTGGCCGCCATGCCGCCCAGGGACGCATCGGCGCCCGGGTCTATCGGGAAGAACAGCCCGGTGCCGTGCAGGGCGGCATTCAGTTGTTTGCGGGTTACGCCGGGTTGCACGGTGACGTCCATGTCGTCGACGCGGATCTGCACAATCTGGTCCATGCCCGACACGTCAATGCTGATGCCGCCGTGGGACGCTTGCAGCCAGCCTTCCAGGGATGTGCCGCTGCCGTAGGCAATCATCGGCACGTCGTGGCGATAACAGGCGGTGCTGATGGCGACGATATCGTCCAGGCTGTTGGCGTAGGCCACGGCATCCGGCGGCATGGGGTCGAGGGCGGAAATATCACTGCCATGGTGTTCGCGCACACTGGCCGAAGTGGAAAACCGGTTGCCGAGCAACTGGCTCAGTTCATCCAGCAGCGATTGTGGCAGCGGCGGGTGTGCAGGGGCGGCAGGAACGGTCATCGAGCAGTCTCCTTTTTTTGTGCGCCGCATGAGGGCGGCATTTTGGGGAGTTAGTGCTTATCTTAGGCAGACGGGGGTCAACACGTGTAGTGCTGATTTCAGAGGGTGCCATCTCTTTTAGAGATAGAGGGAATATCGAATTGGGAACTCATACGCTGTGGCCTGCCAACGAACATGAAGTGGCGCAAATGCAGCGCTTCAACCAGAAACTGGCGTGGTTGCCGCGTTTTCGCATCCGCAACCGCGTGACGCCCCGGGTGATCCAGGCGCTGTTGCGCTCAGGCCAGATGGTGGCCGGCAACAAGTTGCTCAAGCATGGCCTGCAAGCCGAAAGCCGGCACGTGGGCTCGGTGCCGGTGCGCATCATTCGGCCGAAGGGCAAGGTCAAGGGAGTGGTGTTGGACATCCATGGCGGCGGCTGGGTGATCGGCAATGCGCAGATGAATGACGACCTCAACGTTGCCATGGTGAACGCGTGCGACGTGGCGGTGGTGTCGGTGGATTACCGGCTGGCGGTGAATACACCGGTTGTGGGGATTCTGGAAGACTGCCTGGCCACGGCGCGCTGGTTGCTCGGGGAGTGTGAGGAGTTTGCCGGCCTGCCGGTGATCGTCGTCGGCGAATCTGCCGGTGGGCACCTGGCGGCGGCCACATTGCTGGCGCTGAAGCAATGGCCCGAGTTGCTGGCGCGGGTGAGCGGGGCGGTGCTGTATTACGGCGTCTACGATTTGACCGGTACACCGAGCGTACGCACGGCAGGACGCGAAACGCTGCTGCTGGACGGGCCCGGGATGGTTGAGGCGTTGCGCCTGCTGACGCCGGGGTTGAGTGATGAGCAGCGCAGGGAACCGGCGTTGTCACCGCTGTACGGCGACCTTGCCGGGCTGCCGCCGGCGCTGATGTTTGTGGGGGAGCTGGACCCGTTGCTCGACGACACGATACAGATGGCCGAGCGATGGGCTGGGTCCGAGGTGTTTCTGCTCCCGCAGGCCGCCCATGGGTTTATTCATTTTCCGACGGCGATGTCCAGCCGCGTGCTTGCTTATAGCCGCGAGTGGATAACGGCTCGAGTCGAGGTTTAGATCGGGGAAACCGAGGGGCACACCTTTGCCGGGGCGCTTTTAACAAGCCCGCGGCTGACTTCTCCTGTGGCTCCATTCTTGACGACCTTATAAATGGCGATCGTGCAGTACTCTGAGGCTGCCTCATAGTCAGCGCCGGCTTCAGGCACAAAGTAAGTGCTGTAGAGGCACTGATGTCTTCCGTCAGCACCTGAGTACACCACCGTCAGCGGCGTGTTCGGTTGCACATACACTTCGGAGCTGTTTTTTACACCCTCGCCACCGGGGATGCCCAGGCGTTTGTCATTGAAGGTTTTATCATTCAACGGGGCTAGGCTCCTTGAGTTGACCGAGCCGGCCCCCGGCAAATCCCAGTTGATGCAGGTGCTGCCGGGTACCAGCCGCACGACCTGATCAGTGATCACCCTAAGTCTGCTGGTGGTCGGGTTTTGCGGCTCGTGATACGCGGTGGTAAAGGATTTGAGGGCGCCCATGGTAGAGCACCCGCAAAACAGTGGCAGGGCTAAAAGGGCCAGGAATCTAACGGCTTTCAATCGACTCGCTCCATGCTGAGTGTTCATTGGTTTCTCTGGGCGATCCTTGCAAGCAAGTGCGGCCCGAAGGAAAATCATCCGGTTTATATAACAAGGTCACAGGGAACAGTGAAAGCAAAAATAGTATTCATCGCTTCGTTGGGGATGTTGGCGCTCGTTCAAACATCACTGTCTTTTGCGGAAAATGTGAACGGCAAAAACATTTATCTGCAGCGATGCGCCATGTGCCACGGCGCGGATATCAAAGGGACGGGACCCTTGGCGAATAAAAGCAATCCGCCTACGCCTGACCTGATAACGGCCAGTTTCAAGAAACGCCTGAATGATTATCCGGGCGTTATTGTGTCATCCATCATCCTTCGTCCAAATGGCGACCTGATTCCAAGAACGTTGCGGGAGAACGGTGTAAAGCTGTCACCGTTCACCTGGAAGGTTCAGGACTTTCGCGATTTGAACGAGTACATGAGTGGAGTGATTTCAAAAAGCCGATGATGTTGAGAGGAAAGTCTCGCGGCAGGTGTTGGGGCTCTCCAAGGCTTTTCGCGAGGGCGGGCCTTCCCCTGTAGGAGCCGGCTTGCCGGCGAAAAATCCGAGAGCGCTGCGTTCATCCAGCGTACCAGCGTCATCGTTGGCGACCATCGCCGGCGAGCCGGCTCCTACTTGCGCACCAGAAACTCGGCCAGGTCCTTGACCGCGTCCTCTGCCAGCAAGCCCACCTCCACGGTAATCCCCGCGTCCTGCAGCATTTTTATGCCCGCTCCCGAGTTACGCGGGTCGGGATCCAGCATCGCAACAAACACTTTCTCGACACCGCTGTTGATCAAGGCCAGCGCACAGGACGGCGTGCGGCCGTGAAAGGAGCAGGGCTCCAACGTCACGAATGCACTTACCCCGGAGCAATCACCGGACACGTTGCCCAGCGCCATTGCCTCCGCGTGATGCAGCCCCGGCGGTTGTGTATAGCCTTGGCTGATCACCGCGTTACCCCTCACCAACACGCAACCCACTGGTGGGTTTGGCAGGCACTTGGGCAGCGCCAGGCGGCCCTGGGCGAGGGCGAGGCGCATGAAGTCGGCATTGGAGGATGGGGTGGGCATGTCTTCGTGATCCTGTTAGTCGTGCCTTAGCACCCGCTCAACGCCACCTGCGGACGCTCGCCCGCAAAGAAAAACGGCCGCAACCGCACACCCACGCTGTTACCGATAAACGCCGCCACCAACCATACCCAGCCATGCAGGCTGCCCGACGCAATCCCGCTAAAATACGCGCCGATATTGCAGCCGTACGCCAGTCGCGAGCCGTAACCCAACAGCAAGCCACCGATCACCGCGGCGAACAGCGAGCGTGCCGGAATCTTCAGGCTTGGGGCAAAACGTCCTGCGAGGCCCGCCGCCAACAGCGCACCCAGGATGATGCCGATGTCCATCACGCTGGTGACGTCTTCCCACACCGGCGCTGCCAATGCTTTGGCATTGCCCGGCATCTGCCAGAACACCCAGCTGCCCACGTCCACACCCAACCCGCTGGCGACCTTGGCGCCCCACAGCGCGAACGCCGAAGTAATGCCCCACGGCCGCCCGGCCAGTGCCAGGGTGGCGTAGTTGAGCAGGGCCAAGCCAATCGCGCCCCACACCAATGGCCATGGCCCACGTAGGAAACGGCGCAGGCCCTGGTGTTCGCTGGTCACGCCGGCTTCGAGTTGCCCGTGACGGCCTTTTTCGAGGCGCACGGTGACTGCCGCGATGATCGCGAACACCGCCAGGCTCAACAGCAAGGCCGGTACTACGCCGAAGCTTTTGACGATGGACACCGCCGGGAACGACGGCAACGAGAACCACCAGTCGACGTGGTGGGTGGCAATCAACGAACCACAGATAAAGAAGAACAGCGTCACCAGCATGCGCGCGTTACCGCCGCCCACAGTGAACAGGGTGCCAGACGCACAACCGCCGCCCAGTTGCATGCCGATGCCGAAGATAAATGCCCCGAACACCACCGAAACCCCGGCCGGCGCCACCAGCCCGACCACGGGTTGGCCGAACAACGTGCCGGCCCCCAGCGCAGGGAAGAACAGCACCACGGCAATCGCCAGCATCACCATCTGCGCGCGCAAACCCGCGCCACGCCGGTCGGTGATGAACACCCGCCAGGCCGAGGTAAAGCCGAAAGCGGCGTGGTACAGCGTGAGGCCCAGCGCGGCGCCGACCACCAGCAACAGCACCTGGCGCGAGCCCACGCTGTTTTGCAGGAAGGCGGCGCCCAGCACCAGGATGGCGAATGCCAGCAGTGGCGCGACCGGCTTGCGCGCAGGGGTTGTGGAGAGGGAAAGGCTCATCGGGTATCTCGGTTCGTGTGGGTTAAATGCGAGGCGCCGAGTATAAACCCGGCGCTCTCCCACTGGCGCCTCGAATCCTCCAATGAAGAGCATCAGCCCAGGCGTACGGACAACTCGACGTCGTCGCCAATCGGCACCGACAGGTAGCCGTTTGCCGGCGAGCGCACACGGGCCAGGTAGTCGGGGCAGTAGTCGGTGTTGTCGGCGACGATCAACGCGCCGGGCTTGAGGCGGCTTTCCACCAGGTTCAGTACATCGCCATACAAGGCTTTGGCGCCGTCGAGCAGCAGCAGGTCGACGCTGTCGGGCAGGCCGCAGGCCAGGGTGACCAGGGCATCGCCATGGCGGATATCGACGAGGTCGCTCACGCCGCCTTGCTCCAGGTGTTGGCGCGCCAGGGCGATCTTCGAAGGCTCGAACTCACTGGTGATCAGCGCGCCGCCGCCGTTGTCCCGCAGGGCGGCCGCCAGGTGCAGGGTGGACAGGCCGAACGAGGTGCCGAACTCGACAATGGCCCGGGCTTTTGCGCTGCGTGCCAGCATGTACAGCAGGGTGCCGGTGTCGCGGGAGACTGGCAGCCACAGGTCTTTCAGCAGACCGTAGAGTTCCAGGTAGTCGGTTTTGCTGCGCATCAGGCGATCGCGTTCTTCAGGTGTCACAGTATTGAGGATGGGGCTGGTGACGGCATTCGCCTGTGCGTACAGCCGTTCAATCAGGGCCGCCATCGGGGCCGAGGTAAGCGTATTCATGGGGATGTCCTGTTGCAGGTTGAGCACCGTGAGGCGCCGGGCTAGTATGCGAATGATTCGTCGCATTTAAAGTATGCGAACAATTCGTCACATTCGCTATTCGCATTCGAACCGCAGCAGGCATGCCCCATGACCGACCGCCAGACCTCGCAGATTTCCTCACGCAAAGAGCCCAAACAGGCGCGATCCACCGAGTTGGTGTCGGCCATTCTCGAAGCGGCTATTCAGGTTTTGGCCAAGGAAGGCGCCAGCCGTTTCACCACCGCCCGGGTCGCGCAAAGGGCCGGCGTGAGTGTGGGCTCGGTGTACCAATACTTCCCCAACAAGGCGGCCATCCTGTTCCGGCTGCAGACGGATGAATGGCAGCAAACCTCGCAAATGCTCAGTCGGATCCTGGAGGACGTGAGCCGTCCGCCTCTTGAGCGACTGCGCACCCTGGTGCATGCGTTTATTCGTTCGGAGTGTGAGGAGGCGCAGATGCGGGTCGCCCTGAGCGACGCGGCACCGCTGTACCGTGACGCGCCTGAAGCCCATGAGGTGCGGGCGGGAGGGCAACAGATCTTCCAGACGTTCATGCTCGAATTGGTGCCGCAGGTGCCTGACGCCGCTCGCGCCCTGGCGTGCGACTTGATCGTCACCACCTTCAGTTCGGTGGGCAAGGAGTTCTCGGGAAGCCCGCGCACCGAGGCGCAAATTACCGCCTACGCGGACGCGATGGCGGATATGTTCAGCGCTTACGTGAGAGTGCTGAACCAAACAGCACGATGACCCGCAGGGCGGGCCATCGTTTGAAGCGCTTGCCTTAACGGCGGTTCAGCCACACGGTCTGCGCGTTGCAGAATTCCCGCACACCAAAGTGCGACAACTCCCGCCCAAATCCACTCTTCTTCACACCGCCAAACGAGACCCGAGGGTCGGATACGCTGTAGGCGTTGATGAAGATCCCGCCGGTTTCCAGGTGATTGGCGATGTGGCGCGCCTTCTCTGGGTCGGTGGTGAACACACTTGCGGTGAGGCCGAATTCACTGTCGTTGGCCAGTGCCACGGCGTGGTCCGCATCGCGGGCGGTGATGATGGAGGCGACCGGCCCGAACAGTTCCTGTTTGAACGAGGTCATCTGGTCGGTGACGTTGGCCAGCACGGTGGGGGCGTAGTAGTTGCCCGCGCCTTCGACTTTATTGCCGCCCAGCAGCAAGGTGGCGCCTTCGGCCAGGGTGGCCTGGACCTGGCCGTCGAGTTCGTCCCGCAGGTCGAAACGGGCCATCGGGCCGATGTAGGTCTCGGCGGCGGTCGGGTCGCCCATCACCAGGTTGCGGCTGGCTTCGAGGAATTTGGCGGTGAAGGCTTCAACTACACCTTCTTCGATGATCAGGCGCTTGGCGGCGGCGCACACCTGGCCGGAGTTCTGGAAGCGGCCGATCAGGGCGGCTTGCACGGCTTCGTCGAGGTTGGCGTCGTTGAGCACGATGAACGGGTCGGAGCCGCCCAGTTCCAGTACGCATTTCTTCAGCGCGGCACCGGCCTGTGAGCCGATGGCCATGCCGGCACGCACGCTGCCGGTGAGGGTCACGGCGGCGATGCGTGGGTCGGCGATGGCTTTGGACACGCCGTCCGGGGTGACGTTGATCACTTCGAATAGGCCATCGGCGAAACCGGCGCGTTGGAAGGCTTGTTTCATCAGGTACGCGCTGCCCATCACGTTAGGTGCGTGTTTGAGCACGTAGGTGTTGCCGCTGAGCATGGTCGGCACGGCGCCACGCAGCACTTGCCACACCGGGAAGTTCCACGGCATCACGGCGAGGATTGGTCCCAATGGGCGGTATTCGATTTGCGCGGTGCCGTTGTCCACCAGGGTGGCTTCCGGGGCGAGCATAGCCGGGCCGTGGGCGGCGTACCACTCGGCCAGTTGCGCGCATTTTTCGATTTCGCCACGGGCCTGGGCGATGGGTTTGCCCATTTCCAGGGTGATCATTTGGGCCATTTCTTCGGCCTGGTCGCGCAGGGTGCTGGCCAGGGCCAGCAGCAGTTCGGCGCGCTGGGCGACGGGTGTGTTGCGCCCATGGCGGAAGGCGTTGATGGAGCGGGTGAGGGCGGCATCCAGCTGCGCCTCGGTTTCATACGGGTAGCTGGCGACCGTTTCACCGTTGGCGGGGTTGATCGACAAGGCATGGGTCTGGGAAGAAATGGAGTTCATGGCACCGTCCTGCGCAGTGAATGGGATGGAGGCCAGCGTACGGGGCTGTATCTTTTTCGGAAACTGAATAATATTAAGCAATACATTCACGTTTGGAGAATTACTTGGATCTGGTCCAGCTGGAAATTTTCAAAGCCGTTGCCGAGCAAGGCAGCATCAGCGCCGCGGCGCAATTGATCCATCGGGTGCCGTCGAACCTGACCACGCGGATCAAGCAGTTGGAGCAGGACCTGGGCGTGGATTTGTTTATTCGCGAGAAGAGCCGGCTGCGGTTATCGCCGGCCGGGTGGAATTTCCTCGGCTATGCCCGGCGCATCCTCGACCTGGTGCAAGAGGCCCGGGCGACGGTGGCGGGGGAGGAGCCCCAGGGCGCGTTTGCGTTGGGCTCGCTGGAGAGTACGGCGGCGGTGCGGATCCCGGCATTGCTCGCGGCGTATAACCAGAAGCACGCCAAGGTTGAGCTGGACCTGACCACCGGGCCGTCCGGGACGATGATCGAGGGCGTGTTGTCGGGGCGGCTGGCGGCGGCGTTTGTCGATGGGCCGGTGTTGCACGCAACGCTGGAAGGCGTGGCGGTGTTTGAGGAAGAGATGGTGGTAATTGCGCCGCTGCACCACGCGCCGATCACCCGGGGGCGGGATGTGAGCGGGGAGAGCATCTATACCTTTCGCTCGAACTGTTCGTACCGGCATCATTTTGAGCGTTGGTTTTCCCAGGACGGGGCGGTGCCGGGGAAGATCTTCGAGATGGAGTCTTACCACGGGATGCTGGCGTGCGTGAGCGCCGGTGCCGGGTTGGCGCTGATGCCGCGCAGCATGCTGGAGAGCATGCCGGGGTTTACGGCGGTGAGTGTGTGGCCGCTGACGGATACGTTCCGGGTTTTGAACACCTGGCTGATCTGGCGGCGGGGCACGGTGTCGCAGAGTTTGAACAGTTTTGTGCGATTGCTGGAAGAGCGCGGCCTGGCCCTGGCATCGTAGCCGTAGCAGCTGTCGAGCCCCAGCGAGGCTGCGTTGGCCGCGCTGCCGCTATCGAGTCATACACTCAAACCGAGTCGCGCCTGACGCAGCCTCGCTGGGGCTCGACAGCTGCTACGGGAAGTTCAACTCAGGGAGTTAATCGCCAAATTGCAGGGTGTCTGCTTGCACCGAGTTGCACAAACCGTAGTTGCCGGAAGAGAGCGGACTGAAGGCGAAATAGGCCCCCTGTGGGAGCTGTCGAGCTTTAGCGAGGCTGCGATGACGTCGGCACAGGCGACAGTGAGGGTGCCTGACCCACCGCTATCGCGGCCTCGCTAAGGCTCGACGGCTCCCACATGTGGTCTTGGTCAGCCGCCAAATTGCAGGGTGCCCATGGCCAGTTTGGCCATCAGTGCGCCAGCACCCAGGTGTTTCAGTCACACAGGTTTTCTGTGGGAGCTGTCGAGCTTTAGCGAGGCTGCGATGAGGTCGGCACAGGCGACAGGGAGGGTGCCTGACCCACCGCTATCGCGGCCTCGCTAAAGCTCGACGGCTCCCACATGTGGTCTTGGTCAGCCGCCAAATTGCAGGGTGCCCATGGCCAGTTTGGCGATCAGTGCGCCGGCACCCAGTTGCACCAGCCACACAGGTTTTCTGTGGGAGCTGTCGAGCCTTAGCGAGGCTGCGATGACGTCGGCACAGGCGACAGTGAGGGTGCCTGACCCACCGCTATCGCGGCCTCGCTAAGGCTCGACGGCTCCCACATGTGGTCTTGGTCAGCCGCCAAATTGCAGGGTGCCCATGGCCAGTTTGGCGATCAGTGCGCCAGCACCCAGTTGTATCAGTCGCACAGGTTTTCTGTGGGAGCTGTCGAGCCTTAGCGAGGCTGCGATGAGGTCGGCACAGGCGACAGTGAGGGTGCCTGACCCACCGCTATCGCGGCCTCGCTAAAGCTCGACGGCTCCCACATGTGGTCTTGGTCAGCCGCCAAATTGCAGGGTGCCCATGGCCAGTTTGGCGATCAGTGCGCCGGCACCCAGTTGCACCAGCCACAGGGCCAAACCGCCGAGGAATACGCCGAGGGCGACTTGCAGCACCAGGCTTTTCTGACGCTTGGCCGGTGGTGGGCGCGGGGTGAAGTGGTCCAGCTCGTCGCGGTCGGCACGCAGGTCCAGGTCGTCGTTTCTCATAGGCTACTCAAGGGGAAGGGACTGTCTTGCTGTCAGTCTAGGGGTAGCGGACTGAAAGCAGCGAATTTTTAGGGGCCATGCCCTATTTGTTAAGGCAACCCACTTACCCTGTGGTGAGGGGGCTTGTCCCCCGTTGGGCTGCGAAGCGGCCCTGATTCAGGCACCGCATTCATTCAGAAAGTTCACGGTGGCAGGTTTTTCTGGCCGCTGCGCACCCAACGGGGGACAAGCCCCCTCACCACAGGTTCGGTGTTCACAAAAGAGTGTTTCAGCAACAAAAAGGGGAAGCCACCGGCTTCCCCTTTTTTGCATCACAACAGGCTTACAGCACCTGAACGATGGCCTTGGTCACCGCACCGATGTTCGCCTGGTTCAACGCCGCCACACAGATGCGGCCAGTGTCCAGCGCGTAGATGCCAAACTCGTTGCGCAGGCGGGTCACTTGCTCAACGCTGAGGCCGGAGTAGGAGAACATCCCGCGCTGGCGCCCGACGAAGCTGAAGTCGTGGCCGGGAGCTGCCTTGGCCAGTTCAGCCACCATCTGCTCGCGCATGCCGCGAATGCGCAGGCGCATTTCGGCGAGTTCTGCTTCCCACTGGGCGCGCAGCTCAGGGTTGTTCAGCACCGCTGCCACAATCGCCGCGCCATGGGTTGGCGGGTTGGAGTAGTTGGTGCGGATCACACGCTTGACCTGGGACAGGATGCGCGCGCTTTCTTCCTTGGAGTCGGTGACGATGGACAGGGCGCCAACACGCTCGCCGTACAGCGAGAACGACTTGGAGAACGAGCTGGACACAAAGAAGGTCAGGCCCGACTCGGCGAACAGGCGCACCGCAGCAGCGTCTTCGTCGATGCCGTCGCCAAAGCCCTGGTAGGCCATGTCGAGGAACGGTACGAGGTTTTTCGCCTTGACCACGTCCAGCACTTGTTGCCAGTCCGCCGGGCTCAGGTCGACGCCGGTCGGGTTGTGGCAGCACGCGTGCAGCACCACGATGGACTGTGGCGGCAGGGCGTTGAGGTCTTCCAGCAGGCCGGCGCGGTTGACGTCGTGGGTGGCCGCGTCGTAGTAACGATAGGTTTGTACCGGGAAACCGGCTTTTTCAAACAGTGCCTGGTGGTTTTCCCAGCTCGGGTCGCTGATGGCGACGACGGCGTTGGGCAGCAGTTGCTTGAGGAAGTCTGCGCCGATTTTCAGGGCGCCGGTGCCGCCGACGGCTTGGGCGGTGATCACGCGGCCGGAGCTGATCAGTGGCGACTCAGCGCCAAACAACAGCTTTTGCACGGCCTGGTCGTAGGCGACGATACCGTCGATCGGCAAGTAGCCACGGGCGGCGTGTTGCGCCACTCGAATGGCTTCCGCTTCGGCAACGGCACGCAAGAGTGGAATCTTCCCCTCTTCGTTGCAGTAAACGCCCACGCCAAGGTTGACCTTGGTGGTTCGGGTATCGGCGTTGAATGCTTCGTTGAGGCCCAGGATTGGATCGCGTGGTGCCATTTCGACAGCGGAGAACAGGCTCATTTTTGCGGCAGCTCTATAGAGAGTGGAGGGACGTGTCGCGCTCCAGCCGAATGCACTAGAGCGGTGCACAAACGGGGAGCTAGTATAGAGGCCATCAGTGCGCACTGCGACAGCCGAAACGGCTTTTCGGCCAAGTTTTTCGGTTTATTTACCGACCGTTAGTCTTATTGCAACATGGGTGACCAACGGCATGTAGGACGATTGCCTTGAAACCCATCACATTCGCCTCCACTTCTACAGCTATCATGGTTTTTTCCTGCAGCCTGCGCCGAACCGTCGCGGGTCGCGGTCTTTTCGTCCCCGTCGCTTTTTCCGGCCCCGGGGTGACTCAAGAGGTACGTTATGTCGGATTTCCAGCTAGTCACCCGCTTTGAGCCCGCCGGCGATCAACCGGAAGCCATCCGCCTGATGGTCGAAGGCATCGAGGCCGGCCTGGCGCACCAGACCTTGCTCGGCGTGACCGGCTCCGGCAAGACTTTCAGCATTGCCAACGTGATCGCCCAGGTGAACCGCCCAACCCTGGTGCTGGCGCCGAACAAGACCCTGGCCGCGCAGTTGTATGGCGAGTTCAAGGCGTTCTTCCCGAACAACGCGGTGGAGTATTTCGTTTCCTACTACGACTACTACCAGCCGGAAGCGTACGTACCGTCGTCCGACACCTTTATCGAGAAAGACGCCTCGATCAACGACCACATCGAGCAGATGCGACTGTCGGCGACCAAGGCGCTGCTGGAGCGCAAGGACGCGATTATCGTCACCACAGTGTCGTGCATCTACGGCCTGGGCAGCCCGGAAACCTATTTGAAGATGGTGCTGCACGTCGACCGCGGCGACAAACTCGACCAGCGCGAACTGCTGCGCCGCCTGACCAGCCTGCAATACACCCGCAACGACATGGACTTTGCCCGGGCGAGTTTCCGCGTGCGTGGCGATGTGATCGACATCTACCCGGCGGAATCGGACCTGGAAGCGATCCGCATCGAACTGTTCGACGATGAAGTCGAGAGCCTGTCGGCCTTCGACCCGTTGACCGGCGAGGTGATCCGCAAGCTGCCGCGCTTCACCTTCTACCCGAAAAGCCACTATGTGACCCCGCGTGAAACCCTGATGGGCGCCATCGAGGGCATCAAGGGCGAGTTGGTAGAGCGCCTGGAATACCTGCGTTCCAACAACAAACTGGTGGAAGCCCAGCGCCTGGAGCAGCGCACCCGCTTCGACCTGGAGATGATCCTTGAGCTGGGCTACTGCAACGGCATCGAAAACTACTCGCGCTACCTCTCTGGTCGCGAATCCGGGCAGGCGCCGCCTACCTTGTTTGACTACCTGCCGGATGACGCCTTGCTGGTGATCGACGAGTCCCACGTCAGCGTGCCGCAAGTAGGCGCGATGTACAAAGGTGACCGTTCACGTAAAGAAACCTTGGTGGAATATGGCTTCCGCCTGCCGTCGGCGCTGGATAACCGGCCGATGCGTTTCGACGAGTTCGAAGGCATCAGCCCACAGACGATTTTTGTCTCGGCCACGCCCGGTAACTATGAGGCTGAACATGCCGGGCGTGTGGTTGAGCAGCTGGTGCGCCCGACCGGCCTGGTAGACCCGCAAATTGAAATCCGCCCGGCGCTGACCCAGGTCGACGACCTGCTGTCGGAGATCGGCAAACGCGTGGCGCTGGAAGAGCGGGTGTTGGTCACCACGCTGACCAAGCGCATGTCCGAAGACTTGACCGACTACCTGGCCGACCACGGCGTGCGCGTGCGGTATTTGCACTCGGACATCGACACCGTGGAGCGCGTGGAAATCATCCGCGACCTGCGCCTGGGCGCTTTCGATGTGCTGGTGGGGATCAACCTGCTGCGCGAAGGTTTGGATATGCCGGAAGTGTCGCTGGTGGCGATTCTGGATGCCGACAAGGAAGGCTTCCTGCGTTCCGAGCGTTCGTTGATCCAGACGATTGGCCGGGCCGCGCGCAACCTCAATGGCCGGGCGATTCTGTATGCAGACCGCATTACCGGTTCCATGGAGCGCGCGATTGGCGAGACCGAGCGTCGTCGCGACAAGCAGATTGCCTACAACCTGGAACATGGCATCACGCCCAAGGGCGTGTTCAAGGACGTGGCCGATATCATGGAAGGCGCGACCGTGCCGGGCTCGCGCAGCAAGAAGCGCAAGGGCATGGCCAAGGCTGCCGAGGAGAACGCCAAGTACGAAGCGCAACTGCGTTCGCCGAGCGAGATCACCAAGCGTATCCGTCAGTTGGAAGAGAAGATGTACCAGTTGGCGCGGGACCTGGAGTTTGAAGCGGCGGCGCAGATGCGCGATGAGATTGGCAAGTTGCGCGAGCGTCTGTTGGCTGTCTGATTTGCGGTGACGGGTCTGGCCTCATCGCAGTCAAGCCAGCTCCTACATTGATCGGTGTTCTCCTGAACAACTCGGTCTACTGTGGGAGCTGGCTTGCCTGCGATGGCGGCACCTCGGTCTAATGAGATTCCCCAGCCTTAAGCCCCGCCGGCAACGCCTTGGTCAGCAAGATCGCCAGCATGCTGATCCCCAGCGCCAACCCCACAAAGTGAAACGCATCGTTGTAGGCCATGATCTGCGCCTGTTGGTGCGCAATCTCACTCAACTTGCCCAACGCCGCCGTCTCACTGCCAAACGTCTCCGTCAGCCTGGCCATCCGCTCCGCCACCTGCGGGTTGGTTGGCACAATCGCCTCCCGCAAGTAATCAAAGTACGTCTTGGTGCGCGCATCCAGCAGCGTCGCCAGTAGCGCAATCCCGATCGCCCCACCCAGGTTGCGCAGGATATTGAACAAGCTCGACGCCGACCCCGCGTCCTTCGGCATGATGTACGCGGTGGCAATCAACGAAATCGTCACCATGATCAACGGCTGCCCCAGCGCGCGGATGATCTGGATCCGGTTGAACTGGTCGCCGGCAAAGTCCGGGTTCAGCACCCCTGAAGAAAAGCTCGCCAACCCAAACAGCCCGAACCCCAGCGTGCACAGCCACTTGGGCGACACGTATTTCATCAGCTTGGGCACCAGCGGAATCAAAACCAGCTGCGGAACGCCCATCCACATGATCACTTCGCCGATTTGCAGCGAGTTGTAGTTCTGGATCTGCGCCAGGTACAGCGGCAGCAGATAAATCGAGCCATACAACCCCACACCCATCCCCAGGCTCGAAATGCTCGACAGCCCGAAATTGCGATTGCCGAGGATGCGCAGGTTGATCAGCGGGTTGGGTTTGGACATCTGCACGATCACAAAGGTGATCAGGCTCAACAGGGCCACGGTGCCCAGGCTGACGATCAGGCTTGATTCCAGCCAGTCCTTGCGATGGCCTTCCTCCAGAAATACCTGCAAACACCCAAGGCCCACGGCCATGGTAAGGATGCCGAGGTAGTCGGTGCTTTTGAGCAGGTCCCAGTTGGAGTCCTTTTTCTCCAGCCCGTACAGCAGCCCGGCGATCATGATCAGGCCCGGCGGGATGTTGATGTAGAAGATGTATTCCCAGCCCCAGTTCTCGGTCAGCCAACCGCCAATGGTCGGCCCGATGGACGGCGCGAAGGTGGCGGTCATCGCGAACATCGCCATGCCTTTGGCGCGGTGGTGTTCGGGCAGTTTGATCAAGGTGAGGGTGAACGCCAGCGGGATCAGCGCGCCGCCGGTAAAACCCTGCAAGGCGCGGAACACGATCATGCTTTCCAGGCTCCAGGCCATGGAGCACATCAACGAGGCGATCAGGAACCCGCCGGACACCCACACTGCCAGCCGGCGCGCCGACAACAGCTGCACCAGCCAGGCAGTGAGGGGGATCATGATGATTTCGGCCACAAGGTAGGAGGTGGAAATCCACGAGCCTTCTTCCAGGGTGGCCGACAGCGCGCCCTGAATGTCCTTGAGGGAAGAGTTGGTGATCTGGATATCGAGCACCGCCATAAAGGCGCCGAGCATCACGCTCATCACCGCGATCCAGTCGCGCCGGCTCGGTTCGCCGATCGGGGCCAGCAGTTGATCACCGGCCATCGTACGGGTCTTGGATGTTCACTTTGACGGTCACCGACATGCCCGGACGGATTTTGCCCTGCAGCGGGTTGTCGGCGGCGAAGGTCAGTTTTACCGGAATCCGTTGTACGACCTTGGTGAAGTTGCCCGTGGCATTGTCCGGTGGCAGCAGGCTGAACTGCGCACCGGAGGCGCCGAACAGGTTGGCGACGCGGCCTTCGATCGGTGTATCTGCGTAGGCATCAAACGTCAGCTCGGCCTTTTGCCCGGCCTGCATGTGGCCGATCTGGGTTTCCTTGAAGTTGGCCTGCACCCAGATATCCTGGTCGGGGACGATCGACAGCAGGTAGGCGCCGGCCTGTACGTATTGGCCGTTGCGCGCGGCACGCTGGCCGATCAGGCCGCTGATGGGCGCGTGGATTTCGCTGCGGGTCAGGTTCAGTTCGGCCTGGGCCAGGTCGGTTTTGGCGTTGGCGATCATCGCGTCGAGGCGCTTGATCTCGGCGTTCAGGGCGTTGACCTGCTGGCGCTGGCCCTGCAGGTCGGCCTGGGCCATGGTCACCTGGGAGCGGGCGATATGGTTGTCGGCGTCGAGGGTGGTCACGCGCTCTTCCGAGACGTAGCCGGGTTTGCGCAAGGTTTGTGCGCGATTCAGGTCGATCTGCGAGCGGCCGAGGGTGGCCTGGCTGGACGAAACCTTGGCTGCACCGGCGGCGATCAGGCTGGCTTGCTGGGTCAGTTTGCTCTGGGCCTGCACGCGCTCGGCTTCGCGCATGGCCAGGGCGGCGTTGGCGCGGTCGACGGCGAGGTGGAAGTCGTCGCCTTCGAGCTTGACCAATAGCTGGCCTTTTTCCACGTGTTCGTTGTCGCCGACCAGCACCTCGACGATGCGCGCACCCAGTTGGCTGGAGACGCGGGTGATCTCGCCCTGGACGTAGGCGTTGTCGGTGCTTTCATAAAAGCGGCCCTTGAAGAACCACTGGGCAAAAAAGCCCGCGGCGATCAGGACCACGATAA
The DNA here is from genome assembly GCF_034314165.1 of Pseudomonas sp. Bout1. Classification (GTDB taxonomy): domain Bacteria; phylum Pseudomonadota; class Gammaproteobacteria; order Pseudomonadales; family Pseudomonadaceae; genus Aquipseudomonas. The sequence continues at coordinate 2,352,739 of NZ_JAVIWK010000001.1, forward strand.
ACAGGAAGATAAACAGGCGGCGCTTGAGCGGGGCAGGCATGGCGATCATGTCGGTAACAAAAGGTAATGGAATATAGCCAGCGAACGGTCTGGCAAATAGCCATAACGAGCCTTGCGACCGGAGCTTGTCTCATATGCCCTTTGTTCGCCTCCCCACGCTGGAGCCCAAGGGCTTGGGGCTGTTACCATTCGCCCCTTGTTTCATTTTCAGTTTTATCGCCAATTCGAGACCCGCCATGACCACCGTCCGCACGCGCATCGCGCCATCGCCTACTGGGGATCCCCACGTAGGTACTGCTTACATCGCCTTGTTCAACTACTGCTTTGCCAAGCAGCATGGCGGTGAATTCATCCTGCGGATCGAAGACACCGATCAAGTGCGTTCCACCCGAGAGTCGGAGCAGCAGATTTTCGACGCCCTGCGCTGGTTGGGCATTACCTGGGCTGAAGGCCCGGATGTCGGCGGCCCCCACGGCCCGTATCGCCAGAGCGAGCGCAGCGACATCTACAAAAAATACACCCAGCAACTGGTGGACATGGGCCACGCCTTCCCGTGCTTCTGCACTGCGCAAGAGCTGGACCAGATGCGCGCCGAGCAAATGGCCAAGGGTGAAACCCCGCGCTATGACGGCCGTGCATTGCTGCTGTCGAAAGAAGAAGTGGCCCAGCGCCTGGCCGCCGGTGAGCCCCACGTTATCCGCATGAAAGTGCCGAGCGAAGGCGTGTGCGTGGTGCCGGACATGCTGCGCGGAGACGTCGAGATCCCGTGGGACCGCATGGACATGCAGGTGCTGATGAAGACCGACGGCCTGCCGACGTACTTCCTGGCCAACGTGGTGGACGACCACCTGATGGGCATCACCCACGTACTGCGTGGCGAAGAATGGCTGCCCTCGGCGCCGAAACTGATCCTGCTGTACGAATACTTCGGTTGGGAACAACCGCAGCTGTGCTACATGCCGCTGCTGCGTAACCCGGACAAGAGCAAGCTGTCCAAGCGCAAGAACCCGACCTCGGTGACCTTCTACGAGCGCATGGGCTTCATGCCGGAAGCGATGCTCAACTACCTGGGCCGCATGGGTTGGTCGATGCCGGACGAACGCGAGAAGTTCTCGCTGCAGGAAATGGTCGATAACTTCGACCTGTCTCGCGTGTCCCTTGGCGGGCCGATCTTCGACATCGAGAAACTCTCCTGGCTCAACGGCCAGTGGCTGCGCGACCTGCCGGTGGAAGAGTTCGCCAGCCGCGTGCAGCAGTGGGCGTTGAACCCCGAGTACATGATGAAGATCGCGCCGTTGGTGCAGGGCAGGGTGGAGACGTTCAGCCAGGTCGCACCGTTGGCGAGTTTCTTCTTTGCCGGCGGGGTGAACCCGGATGCCAAGCTGTTTGAGTCGAAAAAGCTCTCGGGCGACCAGGTTCGCCAGTTGATGCAGCTGATCCTGTGGAAGCTCGAAAGCCTGCGCCAGTGGGAGAAGGATGCGATCACCGCGACCATCCAGGCGGTGGTCGAGTCCCTGGAACTGAAACTGCGTGATGCCATGCCGCTGATGTTTGCCGCGATCACCGGGCACGCCAGTTCGGTGTCGGTACTCGACGCGATGGAAATCCTCGGCCCGGACCTGACCCGTTTCCGTCTGCGCCAAGCCCTTGATTTGCTTGGTGGTGTGTCGAAGAAAGAAAACAAGGAATGGGAAAAGCTGCTGGGCGCTATCGCTTAAGCCCGCTGTTGTAACGGCCAAACCCCGGTTTTCCGGGGTTTAGTCGGTAAGTGATTGTTATCTCGGCAAAAAATTTTGGAAATTGTTGAAAATAAATTTGACAGCTTTCCAATACGCCATTAAGATTCGCCCCGTCCTCACCGACGAGGGGCTATAGCTCAGCTGGGAGAGCGCTTGCATGGCATGCAAGAGGTCAACGGTTCGATCCCGTTTAGCTCCACCAATTTACAGGTTCAAGGTCTGGCCACACCGTCCTTGAATCGATCAGGTCTCAGCTCTGATCAGTTGTATAGAAGGTTTGTGTCCCCTTCGTCTAGTGGCCTAGGACACCGCCCTTTCACGGCGGTAACAGGGGTTCGAGTCCCCTAGGGGACGCCAGTTTCAACAAGCAGCTCGAAAGGTCTGCTGCGCCGCGAGGCGAAAAATCCGGGGCTATAGCTCAGCTGGGAGAGCGCCTGCATGGCATGCAGGAGGTCAACGGTTCGATCCCGTTTAGCTCCACCAATTTACAGGTTCAAGGTCTGGCCACACCGTCCTTGAATCGATCAGTTCTCAGCGCTGATCAGTGTATAGAAGGTTTGTGTCCCCTTCGTCTAGTGGCCTAGGACACCGCCCTTTCACGGCGGTAACAGGGGTTCGAGTCCCCTAGGGGACGCCACGATTACCCGCTCTGCGGGATTTTTAAGGGTCATTCAATTATTGAATGGCCCTTTTGTTTGTCTGGCGTTCAGCCAATCCTCCTGCCTCTTCCCCAACTTGTTCTTCTGACCAATGGTCATGCCGGTGGCTTGCGAAATATTATTATGGTAATAATATTCGAAGCATGAGATTCGGAGGCAACGATGAACGATAAAAAAGCACAAACCCGCGAACGCATTTTGCAGGCTGCTGGCGCCGCCTTGATCCAGCGTGGCCCGGCCGAGCCGAGTGTCGGCGAAGTGATGGGCGCGGCAGGGCTCACCGTCGGTGGTTTCTACGCGCACTTTGAGAGTAAAGATGCACTGATGCTGGAGGCCTTCACCGAGTTGCTGGCCCGGCGCCGCGCCGCTGTTGAAGACATGGACTCGACGCTGACCGGCGAGGAGCGTCGCGCTCTGGTTGCCGCGTTTTACCTGTCGCGCAAGCACCGCGACTCCACCTCCCAGGCGTGCCCGATCCCGGCCACGGTAGGCGAGATGAGCCGCTTGCCGGATGAATTCCGTCAGGCCTTGAATGAACACTGTGAACTGATGGCTGCCCAGCTGGCCGCCACCCCTGAAGACACCGACAAAGCCCTGGCTGACATGGCGCTGATGATCGGCGGCTTGTCGCTGGCTCGCGCCCTGGGCCCGGGTGAGCTGTCGGACCGTGTGTTGCGTGCGGCCAAGTCCGCAGTACGTTAAGAACGGCTTCGGGCCTGAGGAATGAGCGATGGGTACATTGAAATGGATTCGTGGCGTCAATGGCACCCTGGGCCGTCTCGCGCCGCAAACCGTGGCCAGCAAGATGCGTCGGGTGTTCATGACGCCCCGGGATCTGCCGCCTCGTGACTGGGAGCTGCCGTTGCTGGCGCAATCAGAGCGCATCACCTTGCGTTTCGGCCTGTCGGCGCTGAAGTGGGGCCAAGGCCCTGCGGTGTTGCTGATGCACGGCTGGGAAGGGCGCCCTACGCAGTTTGCCAGCCTGATCACGGCGTTGGTGGAGGCGGGGTATTCGGTGATTGCGCTGGATGGCCCGGCTCACGGTCACTCGCCGGGGCGCGAAGCCCATGTGCTGCTGTTCGCCCGCGCCATGCTGGAGGCTGCCGCCGAGTTGCCGCCGCTGCACGCGGTGGTCGGTCACTCGATGGGTGGCGCCAGTGCGATGCTCGCGGTGCAGTTGGGGTTGCGCACCGAGTCTTTGGTCAGCATTGCCGCACCGTCGCGGTTTCTCGATGTACTGCGCGGCTTTGCCGGCATGGTCGGCCTGCCGGCCCGAGCGCGTTCGGCGTTTATCCAGGAAGTCGAACTGACGATGGGCATGCCCCTCAAGCACCTCGACGTGGCCCACTATCAAATGAATATCCCGGGCCTGATCGTGCATGCCGAAGACGATACCTTCGTCTCGGTCAAAGCCTGCCAGGTCATCCATGACGCCTGGTTCGACAGCCGCCTGCTGCGCCTGGAGCAGGGCGGGCACCAGAAAGTGCTGGCGGACCCGCGCGTGATCGAAGGCGTACTGGCGCTGCTGGCCGGCCGCCACGTGCCCGAGCGCCAAACCGCCTGAACCATGGGTTACACTGCTCGCCGCCGACATTAATCGACCGGGAGCAGCGCATGGGCTGGGATTTGGCAACGCCGTTTATCATCGATCTTCAGGTCGGTACCGAAGACATCGACGGCCTTGGGCACGCCAATAACGCCGTGTACGTGTCCTGGCTGGAGCGCTGCGCCTGGCGCCATTCCCAGCGCCTGGGCCTGGACCTCACCGAGTACCGCCGGCTCGATCGCGCCATGGCCGTGGTGCGGCACGAGATCGACTACCTCGCCGCCGGCTACGAAGGCGACGAGCTGCAGTTGGCGACCTGGATCGTCGATTGGGACCAGCGCCTGAAAATGACCCGCCGCTTCCAACTGGTACGCCCACGTGACGGCGCCACCTTGCTGCGTGCGCAAACCACCTTTGTCTGTATCGAGCTGTCCAGCGGCAAGCCCAAGCGCATGCCGTCGGAATTTCTTGAGGGTTACGGCCCGGCGCTGCAAGGCGAGTTACCCTCCGGCGCCTGAAACCCGTAAACTGCGCCACGTTTTTCGTTGAGTGTTTTCCATGCAAATTGCTTTGGCGCCCATGGAGGGGTTGGTCGACAACATCCTGCGGGACGTGTTGACCCGTGTGGGCGGTATCGACTGGTGCGTGACCGAATTCATCCGCGTCAATGACCGCCTGCTAACCCCGGCCTATTTCCACAAGCTCGCTCCTGAACTGTTGCACGGTGCCCATACTGCCGCGGGTGTGCCGCTGCGCGTGCAATTGCTTGGTTCCGACCCGGTGTGCCTGGCGGAAAACGCGGCGCTGGCGTGTGAGCTGGGCTCGCAGGTAATTGACCTCAACTTTGGTTGCCCGGCCAAGACCGTCAACAAGTCGCGCGGTGGCGCGGTGCTGCTCAAGGAGCCGGAGCTGCTTAACCAGATCGTCGAACACGTTCGGCGTGCGGTGCCGGCGCACATTCCCGTCACCGCCAAGATGCGCCTGGGCTTCGACAGCCCCGACGGTGCGCTGGTATGTGCCACGGCCCTGGCTGAGGGCGGCGCGGCGCATATCGTGGTGCATGCGCGCACCAAGGCCGACGGTTACAAGCCGCCGGCGCACTGGGAGTGGATCCCGAGGGTGCAGGACGTGGTCAAGGTGCCGGTGTTCGCCAACGGCGATATCTGGAGCGTCGAGGATTGGCGGCGCTGTCGGGAAATCAGTGGCGTGGAGGACATCATGCTTGGCCGTGGCCTGGTGGCCCGCCCCGACCTGGCGCGTCAGATCGCAGCTGCACGGGCGGGTGAAGAGGTGGTGCAGATGACATGGGCGCAGATGCAGCCAATGCTCCAGGAGTTTTGGCGCCAATCCGTCGAGCAATTGACCGAGCGCCAGGCGCCGGGACGTTTGAAGCAATGGCTGGCAATGCTCACGCGCAACTATCCTGAAGCGGTCGAATTATTTACCAAGATGCGTCGGGAAACCGACCTGGAGCAGGTAGGGCGATTGTTGGGCATGCCCGATTCGGTGGCGCTGCAAAATTGAGTTTGGATATATAAACGTTTCTATCCAGTAGTCGAGGGCGCCGTGGGCGCCCTTTTTTTTGCTTGAAATAAGGTGTTGATCGCTGGAACGCCATCTTTTGTTGAGTTGTATCTCGGGTTTTTAGTTGCTTTATATATGTGAGCTGGTTTTTTGTTTGCTACAAGCTCTTGCAGTTTTAAAGCCAGGAACTTTTAAGGTTTGTCGTTGGAATATCAGGGTGCGCGCGATAACACAGGTTTGAGTTGCGGGTATGAACAAGTGATTTCATTGATTTGCTTCAAGGGCTGAGTGTTGCCTGATATATCCGTTTTGCGCATGGCGAGAACCAGTCAGTGCACGATTTTTCGCCGGGCGTCCATAGGATAATGTGCGGATTCCTATTTAATGTCCTTATGTGAAGGCTGACTTTCGGAACTTGATCCTCGTAACTCCCACGAAAGTAGGGAGTGTGCAGCACTCGGGTTTATTTCCAGTCCAGAACCAAGACGATCTGTTTTCAGGCCGCTGACGGTGTTTTGGCAATCACTGAATAAGGATTTATGTATGTCTAACGTGTCGCTCAATAACTTCCCTCGCTTGACTACTGACTTCAATCAGCAGGGAGCGGAACTGCCCAAGGCAGTCGATCACAAGGCTGCCGATATTTCAGCGAATTCAGCCCGCACGCTATTGAAAAATTCCACTGCTGTTCCTGCGCAAGGAAACGTAGCGCTCAACAAGGACGCATTCGAAAAGTTAGTTGAGATGTTTGAGTATGTGTTAAGGGCGATGCGCAGCATGCTGTCTGGGCCGAAGGCGCTTCCTACGGTGGTCCCCGATGCTGCTCCACTGCCAAGGCCTGAGAAAAGTGGCGATTGCGCGGTGAAGAACAAGCTTGGTGGGAGTACCGATGCGCCGAACGCTGTGCCCGGAGACAAGGCCGGGAATACCCCGGCGGTTCCGCGTCCAGGGTTCAGCGTACCGTCTGAGTTTCAAACGTTATTGAGCAAAGACCCGCTGACGAATAACCGCAGCAGTGCCGATGTAAACGTTACGGTTCAGGTGAAAAATTGCTATTGCCCTCACGCTGATACACCGAAGGCAGACGTGATAAGGCCGGACGCACCGAAGCCCGACGCACCGAAACCGGATGCACCGAAGCCGGACGCACCGAAGCCCGTCGTACCGATGCCCGTCGTACCGAAGCCCGACGTACCGAAGCCGGATGTACCGAAGCCGGATGCACCGAAGCCCGTCGTACCGAAGTCCGACGCATCGAAGCCGGATGCACCGAGGCCGGACGCACCGATGCCCGTCGTACCGAAGTCCGACGCACCGAAGCCGGATACACCGACGCCCGACGCACCAAAGCCTGATGCGCCGACGCCAGACGTAACAGCTCCCGGGCCCGCCGAAGATGACGGGTCTGAGGTCTCCAGCCACGACAGGCGACGTGCCTATGACAACCACTGGCGTTTTAACCCGGGCCGCCGAGTAAACAGGTAAGTCAGCAACTTCTGTGTTTTTTATCAACAAGGCGCTTTCCGGTTAATACACATCGGGAAGCGCGCGATGAAGGATGGCTGTATGTCTTGTACAGAGATTGGTAGCGCGGGCATCACTGGAAGCTACCACCCACACTCGCAGTCTTGCTCGATACGGCGGCGGCCGATTACGGAGCAGGTATCGGCGCAGGTGCCCTTGTCATTCGGTAATAACGCGCCAGGTGGCGTTGGTGATACAGCCAGCGACGGCCCGGTATTGGCGAAGCTCGTAGAACTGTTCAACCAGTTTTTTACCCAGTTGCAAAGCTTGCTGGCAGGCAAGGCGCTGGTGAACACCGTTCCGACGCCAGTAACGCCTGCGCCTACGGTGCTGCCCAAGCCGGATGCACCGTCTCCGGGGCCCGGCCCACAGGTGCTTCCCGACCTTTCCGATAAGCGCAGTGGTGCCAAGCCCGACAATATATGGAACGGCTTTCGCCAAGGCCCCGACGGTAATTGCGTGACCATTTCGGCGATCAAGGCGGCGATGGCGAAGTTCGGTCAAAGCCCGACCGGTATCTTTAAATCTGTTCAGCCCACGGCTGAGGGCTATCACGTCGTCATGCGTGATGGGTACACCCTGGATTTGAAAAAGACCGAGTTGGATAAAGCGAAACGGGGTTCCAGGTTTGTCCCGATGCGCGATTCCGGGATGCTCAAGGATGCGCACTTCCTGTTTGCCTGCAGTGCCAAGCGGGCAATGTTGGAAAACAACGACGGGACGGCAGGAAAGAGTATCGAAGCCGCAATAAAGAGCCTCAACAACGGTGAAGATGAAACCGGCCCCGGGGAAGGTTTCAAGCGCCTGGGCCTGCGCGACCACATGAAAAGAGTACCGGTCAGTGCGTTTGCTGATAAATCGTTGATCGGAATGGTCAACCGGGGCGCGCATTCGGTGGCGGTGGTTGATGGCTGTGAAGAGTTGTACGGTCGCAAAGCCGGCAGGCCACGCTTTGGACAGGCTGTCGCGTTGGTTGATTCAAAGCGTTAACAGGTCGCTCAAAAAACCACGGAAAAACGGGTGCATATCACGTCCGTACAGCAGGCTCTGTATGCCGTGTTTATGCACTTTTTTGTTGTGTGTTTGTTTTTAAAAAGGGATGTTTATGATGGGTATGAATACGCGGGTTGCCACGGGTGTGGCGGCCCATCAGTTCTTGCAAGTAAGGGGCAGGAGTAAAGCGCCGTTAGATGTTGTAAAGGCATTCAATGCCACCGAGCGACAGTTTGGTGAGCACGCCGATACGAGCAGCCACGTTGCCGTTATCCAAATGATGATGATGACGTTCGGCCCGGCGCTGGCCGATCTATTCAGCGAAGTAAGGCGTGCCGGCTCGGGGCATGACGTTACATTGAAAGACGGCTATAAACTGCATGTTTCTGATCAAGAGTTGCACCGTACCGCCGTAGCGTCGAAGTTTGTCGGTAATAATCCCGGTGCAATGGAAACTGCGAATTTTGCGTTGGCGGTCTTTATCAAGCGCAAACAATTATCCAGCACCGACAGCCGCATCAACACGCACTTTGACACAGCGTTGTCCACGTCTTTACAGGGTGAAACCGTGTTTAACCTGCTCAAAGGCATGGGAATGAACCCGTTTGTACGGCAGCTCCCCACGGACGAGCTCGCAGGCAAGGGGACGGTTGGTGTCATGGCCGTTCATGACTTCGGCGCCTCATTGATCCGCAACGGGGTGGCGCATCGTTTTGGCCGTGAATACACACCCAGCCGCCCGTATGTCTACGTGCTGGAGACGGTTGAACCACGCTCCAGCGTGCTCCCTCAGCTCAAACACCGTGGGCAGAATGTGCCGGTGGCCCCGGTCAATATTCCGCTCGTAGATACGCCTTCCAATGGGCGAGGAGAGAAGCGGGCTGAGATTCTCGACGGGTTTAACGCCGTTGAGCGAGGGTTCAATGAGGTGTTTGATGTCAGCAGCCATGCCTCGGTCATAAAACTGATGATGATGAGGTTTGGCCAAGGCGCTACCGATATGTTCGAAAGTGTCATTCCCGCAGGCGCCGGCTTTGACATCACGATGAAGGACGGTTTCGAACTTCATCTTTCCGGGCAGGAGTTGCAACAAATGACTGGCGCATCGCGGTTCGCTGGTAGTAACCGCGACATGGTGCAGCAAGCTGACTTTATGCTGGCGGCTTATACCAAGCGCAAACAGATGACGCGTGCCGACCTGACGCCGGGCACCTCGTTCGAACAGGTTTTATCGAGCACGCTCAAAGGCGATACGCAATACAACGTGTTGAAGGGAATGGGCATGACGGGCTTTTTGCGCATCGTCTCACCCGCCAGGATGCAGGAGCCGGGCGCGGTGGCGGTGGTCAGTACTTCCGGGTATTCCAGTGCGTTAGTGCTGGATGGCGTACAGCACAGCCCGGGTAATAAACGATCGGTGGGCACGTCCTACGGCTACATGCTTGCCGAAGCTATACCTGAAGGGCGGCCCATTGATTCAGGCTTGCGAAGCTCTGCCTTTTCCGATGTGGCAGTCGGCATCCCGCCGGCCAACATCTGGAGTGGGTTCTATCAAGGCGTAGAGGGTAACTGTGTCACGGTTTCGGCGATCAAGGCGGCGATGCTGCGCTATGGGCAAAGTCCGCGAGGCATCTATAAAAACATCACCGAAACCCGCGAAGGCTATACCGTGACTCTGCGCGACTCCAGCAAAGTGAACCTGACGCACGCAGAACTGAAACAGGCCCGGGAAGGCTCGAATCTCAAAGGCCCTGACGCCGGCCTGCTCAAGGATGCGAACTTTCTGTACGCCGTCAGCGCCAAGCGTGCGCAAATGGAAAACCACGAGTTTCGTGCCGGCGAGAGCTTTGAAGTGGCCATGAGCACGCTTAACGATGGCGAGGTGCCTGGCGATGCATTGCGACGTCTGGGCCTGTACGCCTTTACCCGACGCGTCAGCGTTCAGGCGCTGGCAAACGGTGCAACCGGTACGTTGGCGAACTTCGGGCACTCGGTTGTCGTCAAGGAGGGTTTTTTTGATTATTACGGGTCTAAAATCCCACTGAAAGCTTCAAGCTGGATGCGCGACGACGGCGACGCGCTAATGTTGGTGTAGGTTAAAAGCACAGAGTTTTGAAGGTCTCGATGGCAGGTGGGGCATCAACTACCGTGACCCGTTGCTCGTCATGCTGTGTGCCTTACTCCGATGACCTGGCTTGGGTGGTGCGCTTCAGGATCTGCCTGAACCCCTCCACCGGCAACGGCCGGCTGTGCAGGTAGCCCTGGTACAGATGGCACCCAAGCCCTTGCAAAAACACCAGTTGCTCGGGGGTTTCCACACCTTCGGCAATCACCTCCAGGTTAAGGCTGCGTGCCATGGCCACGATTGCGCGGATGATCTCCGCATCGTTCGGGTCATGGGTGGCATCGCGCACAAACGACTGGTCGATCTTCAGCGCATCCACCGGCAGGCGCTTGAGGTAGGTCAGTGACGAATAGCCGGTACCGAAGTCATCCATGGCAAAGCTCACGCCGAGCTTTTTCAGGCGGCGCATTTTGCTGATGGTGTCGTCCAAATTCTGGATCACGATGCCTTCGGTGATTTCCAGTTTCAGCAGGCTGTAGGGCAGTTGATGGTGCTTGAGGCTGCGCTCTACCCGTTCTACAAAGTCGTTCTGGCGAAACTGCCGGGGGCTGATGTTCACGCACAGGCTGAAATTCAACGGGTCCACCAGGCCCTCTGCGATCAATTGTTGGAAGGCGGCGCACGCTTCGTCAAGGATCCAGGTGCCGACTTCAAGGATCAGGCCGCTGTCTTCCAGCACCTTGATGAACTCCGTTGGGGATTGCGCACCCAGTTGCGGATGTTGCCAGCGCACCAAGGCTTCGGCGCCCACAATCTGGTTGCCACGCGCATCCACCTGGGGTTGGTAATGCACGCTGAACTCGCCGCGGGACAGGGCCAGGCGCAAATCGGTTTCCATGCGCAGGCGCTCGCTGGCGGTTTTTTGCATGCTGTTGTGGAACATCTGGATCGTGTTGCGCCCCGAATCCTTGGCTCGGTACAGGGCGATGTCGGCGCGCTTGAGCAAGTCTGCCGGGGTTGAGCCGTGATCAGGAATCAGTGCCACGCCGATGCTGGGCGTGACTTGCAAGCGGTGGCCGTCGAGAAACATCGGTTCAGACAATAGTTCGCGCAGGGTATCGGCCAGCTCCTGGACCTGGGTGCTGACTTGCGGGCGTGAGCCTTCCAGCCCGCTTAGTAGCACGACAAATTCATCGCCGCCCAGGCGCGCCACGGTGTCTTCCATGCGCACACTGGCTTCGAGGCGGGCGGTGACGATTTTTAGCACGGTGTCGCCCACCGGGTGGCCGAGGGAGTCGTTGATGTGCTTGAAGTGGTCCAGATCGAGGAACAGCAGGGCGCCCCGCAAGTTGTGGCGCTTGAGCAGGGCGATCTGCTGGCTCAGGCGATCCATCAACAGGGCGCGGTTGGGCAGGTTGGTCAGCGGGTCGTGATAGGCCAGGTGGCGAATCTGCGCCTGGGCGTTCTTCAGCAGGCTGACGTCCCGGGCGGTCAGCAGCAGGCACGGGGTTTCATTGAGGGTAATGGGCTCCACCGACACTTCAACCGCCAGCACTTCACCGCGCTTGTTGTGCCAGAGCATTTCCAGATGGTGAATGCGGCCCTTGATCTGCAACTCGGCCAATAACGCTGCGCGCTGGTTTTCGTCCGCCCAGATGCCGATCTGGTACAGCGTCAGGCCAATGGCCTCTTCGGCGCGATAGCCGGTCAGACGGCAGAAACCGTCATTCACTTCCACGTAGCGCCCGGTATCGCGCTCGGTGATCGACACCGCGTCGGGGCTGGAATGAAAAGCCTTGGCGAATTTTTCTTCGCTGGCCTTGAGTGCTGCTTCCGAGCGCTGCTGCTGGGTGATGTCGCGCAACGTGGTGACGATGCAGGGCTGGTCGCCGACCTGGATCAGGCGGCTGGAAATCACACAGGTCAGGGTGTGGCCGCTCTTGTGATGAACGATGATTGCCACATTGCTCAGGGACTGTTCGCGAATCACCTGTTCGATGCGTTGCAGGCGCTTTGTGGACTCATCCCACAAGCCGATTTGCTCGGCGTTGTTGTTGAGCACCTCGGCGGCTGTCCAGCCAAACGTCTGGGTGAAGGCCGGGTTGATCTCGATAAACTGGCCAGTCTCCAGGCGCGTCACGCAGATCGGGTCGGGGCTGGCGAGGAACAGGCTGGCGAATTTTTCTTCGGACGCGATCAAGCGTTGTTCGCGCTCAACCTGGTCGGTGATGTCAAGCAACGTGCCGGCCATGCGCAATGGCACGCCCAGGTCATCGCGATACAGGCGGGCGCGGCTTTCCAGGTAGCGCGAGCTGCCGTCTTCCAGTTGCACGCGATAGGTCAGTTGATAGTTGCCCGCCGGGCCTTCGCGCAGGGTGCGGTAGGCATTGCGCATGCTCTCGCGCTCTTCATTGGGCATGCCTTCAAAAAACGCCTCGAAGGATTCGTGGAACGGTTGGGGCTCCAGCCCGTGCAATTGGGCGGCCCGGGCCGAGCCGTAGAGCATGCCGCTGGGAATGTGCCAGTCCCAGGTGCCCAGCTGTGCCGAGTCCAGGGCCAGGTCCAGGCGCTCCTGGCTGTCCTTCAGGGCTTGCTCGGCGTTTTTGCGCTCGGTGGTGTCGAGGAAGGTGCTGATCAGGTAGTCCTCGCCGTCCAGCTCGACTTTTTGGGCGCTGAGGGTACCGTCGTGGACCTGGCCGTTGCTGGCGCGAAACTGCACGTCCATGCTGATGGGCGCGCCTTTGCGCTGGGTGGCCTTGACCAGCAGCGCGCGTTGCTCGGGGTGCACCCAGAGGCCCAGGTCCAGCGTGCTGCGGCCAATGGCATCGACCAGCGGCCAGCCGAACAGGCTCTCGAAATACTGGTTGGCTTCGCTGATCAAACCGTCGGCCTGACGGGTCAGCAAGACCATCAGCGGGCACAGGTGAAACAAGGTGGCGAAGCGTTTTTCCGAATGGCCGAGGGCGTGTTCGCGCTCGCGCTGGTGGGTGATCTCGCGGATTACCCCGATCATTCGCCGGCGCCCGGCCTTGTCCGGCAGCAGGCTGCCATTGATCTCCAGCCAGTGCAGGCTGCCGTCGGGCCATTGGATGCGATGGTGCATGGCCTGGGCAAAGGGCTCGCCGGCCAGCACGGCATGAAAGGCCCGCACCACCTTGGCGCGGTCCTCGGCGGCGAGCAGGTCCAGGTACTCAAGGTCTGCAGGCAGCGGCTGGCGCGGGTCAAAACCGAACAGCGCCTGGGTGCCCCGGGACCAGCTTATCCGGCCGGTATCGATTTCCCAGCTCCAGGCGCCCAGCCGGGCTGCGTTAAGCGCCGCCAGCAGTTGCGGCGCGCTGTCCCAGCTTTGTTCCGCCTCCTGTGGGTCCAGGGCATAGATGCGGGGCAGGGGTGGCACGGAATCGACGGGGTTGCGCATTAATCAGAGGCCTTGGCTCAATGGGCATTCGGCGCGGGGTTCACAGTCTAAGTTCCGCACGGTTTCATGCCGGGTTCCCTGGCAGATCGACCTGTGCATCCAATAGGCTCATGAAAGCCCGCGCAGCGTTCGACAGCGTCCTTTCGGTGTGCACGATGTAGCCTAGCTGGCGACTGAGCTGTATGCCCGGTAAAGCGATGCGTGCCACCTGCTCATCGAGCATGGTGCGCGGCAGCACGCTCCAGGCCAGGCCAATGGAGACCATCATCTTGATGGTTTCCAGGTAGTTGGTGCTCATGGCGATGTTCGGCGTCAGGCCCTGGGCCTCGAACAGCCGCCGCACAATATGGTGGGTAAAGGTATTGCCACCGGGAAACACCGCCGGGTGCCGGGCGATGTCCGCCAGGCTGACGCTGACGTTGCTGATCAGGCTGTGTTCCGGCGCCACCACGAAATCCAGCGGGTCGTCCCACACCGGGGTAGCGCGCACCAACGTGTGGGGCTCCGGCGCCAGGGTGATCACGGCCACTTCGGCGCGGCCATGGAGGATTTCTTCGTAGGCCACTTCTGAATCGAGAAACTGAATGTCCAGCGCGACGTTCGGATATTCCCGGGTAAACGTGCGCAGCACCGGCGGCAGGCGATGCAGGCCGATGTGATGGCTGGTGGCCAGAGTGAGGCGCCCGCTGACCTCGCCGGTGAGGTTGGTCAGGGCGCGACGGGTGTCGTCCAGCACGTTGAGAATCTGATAAGCCCGCGGCAGTAATGCTCGCCCGGCTTCGGTGAGGCCGACTTCGCGCCCCAGGCGGTCGAATAGTCGCACCTTTAATTGCTGCTCCAGGCCGGCGATGCGCTTGCTGATGGCCGGTTGGGTCAGGTGCAGGCGTTCACCGGCGCCGGAGAAGCTGCCGGTCTCGGCGATGGCGATAAAGGCATTGAGGTTGGCCAGATCCATTGTGCTATTCCAGTTGGTAATCCAAAGCATAAAAAATATGAATTTGAGTTATTTAATGTAGCGCCATACCATCAGCCTCACAAGCCAAAGGGTTATTGAATCGTTCAAGGCCCGGGGCATAGAAACACCTGATGAGGACCGCGTGATGGCCGGCAAAACGCTTTACGACAAGCTTTGGGATTCCCATGAAGTGAAACGGCGCGATGATGGGTCGTCGCTGATCTACATCGACCGTCACATCATCCATGAAGTGACCTCGCCCCAAGCGTTCGAAGGCCTGCGACTGGCCGGGCGCAAGCCTTGGCGCGTCGACTCGATCATCGCCACCCCGGACCACAACGTGCCGACCACGCCGGAGCGTAAAGGCGGGATCGACGCCATCGTCGACACCGTGTCGCGCCTCCAGGTGCAGACCCTCGATGACTACTGCGACGAATATGGCATCACCGAATTCAAGATGAATGACGTGCGCCAGGGCATCGTCCACGTGATCGGCCCGGAGCAGGGCGCCACGTTGCCCGGCATGACCGTGGTCTGCGGCGACTCCCACACCTCTACCCACGGTGCGTTTGGCGCCCTGGCTCACGGTATTGGTACGTCCGAGGTGGAGCACGTCTTCGCCACCCAGTGCCTCGTCGCCAAGAAAATGAAGAACATGCGGGTGTCGGTGGAAGGCGAATTGCCTTTCGGCGTCACCGCCAAAGACATCGTGCTCGCCGTCATCGGCAAGATCGGCACCGCCGGCGGTAATGGCCATGCCATCGAATTTGCCGGCAGCGCGATTCGCGACCTGTCCATCGAAGGCCGCATGACCATCTGCAACATGTCCATCGAGGCTGGTGCCCGTGTGGGCATGGTGGCGGCGGACGAAAAGACCATTGCCTACGTCAAGGGTCGTCCATTCGCACCGGCCGGTGCCGATTGGGACGCCGCTGTAGAAGCCTGGAAAGACCTGGTTTCCGATGCCGACGCGGTGTTCGACACCGTGGTTGAACTCGACGCTACCCAGATCAAGCCGCAAGTCAGCTGGGGTACTTCGCCGGAAATGGTGCTGGCCGTTGACCAGAACGTGCCGGACCCGGCCAAGGAAACCGACCTGGTCAAGCGCGGCTCCATCGAGCGCGCCTTGAAGTACATGGGCTTGAAAGCCAACCAGGCGATCACCGACATCCAGTTGGACCGTGTGTTTATCGGTTCCTGCACCAACTCGCGGATCGAAGACTTGCGCGCTGCGGCGGTTATCGCCAAGGGCCGCAAAGTCGCCTCGACCATCAAGCAAGCGATCGTGGTGCCAGGTTCGGGCTTGGTTAAAGCGCAAGCCGAGGCGGAAGGCCTGGACAAGATCTTCCTCGAAGCCGGTTTTGAATGGCGCGAGCCGGGCTGCTCCATGTGCCTGGCGATGAACCCGGACCGTTTGGAGTCGGGCGAGCATTGCGCGTCTACCTCCAACCGGAACTTCGAAGGGCGCCAGGGCGCCGGTGGCCGTACGCACCTCGTTAGCCCGGCCATGGCCGCCGCCGCTGCCGTCAACGGTCGTTTCATCGACGTTCGCGAATTGATCTGAGGAATACCCGATGAGAGCTTTTACCCAACACACCGGTTTAGTCGCGCCGTTGGACCGTGCCAACGTGGACACCGACCAGATCATTCCCAAGCAGTTCTTGAAATCGATCAAGCGCACCGGCTTTGGCCCGAACCTGTTCGACGAGTGGCGCTACCTGGACGTGGGCTACGCCTACCAGGACAACTCCAAGCGCCCGCTGAACAAGGACTTCGTGCTCAACGCCGAGCGTTACCAGGGCGCCAGCGTGTTGCTGGCCCGGGAAAACTTCGGTTGCGGCTCCAGCCGTGAACACGCGCCGTGGGCCCTGGAAGAATATGGCTTTCGCAGCATCATCGCGCCGAGCTACGCCGACATCTTCTTCAACAACAGCTTCAAGAACGGCTTGCTGCCGATCATCTTGAGCGACGCTGAAGTGGATGAGTTGTTCCAGCAAGTGGACGCCGATGTGGGCTACCAGTTGACCGTCGACCTGGCGGCGCAGACCGTGACCCGTCCCGACGGCAAGGTGTATCACTTTGAAGTGGACGCCTTCCGCAAGCATTGCCTGATCAATGGCCTGGACGACATCGGCCTGACTTTGCAGGACGGTGATGCGATTGCGGCGTTTGAAACCAAGCACCGGGCGAGCCAGCCTTGGCTGTTTCGCGACGCTTGATTTGAGGTAGGCCGTGCGAGCCCCATCGCGGGCAAGCCCGGCTCCCACATGTTGACCTGTGAACACGGTCGAGTGTGGGAGCTGGCTTGCCTGCGATAGCGCCCGTACAAACACCCCAAAACCCAAGGAAAACCACCATGACCAGCACCGCCCACACCCAAGTCGTGCAAAAACAATTCGGCGAACAGGCCGCGGCCTACCTGAGCAGCGCTGTCCATGCTCAAGGCACCGAATTTGCGCTGCTGCAAGCCGAACTGGCCGGGCAGGGCAGTGCGCGACTGCTGGACCTGGGGTGCGGCGCCGGGCATGTGAGCTTCAACGTTGCGCCGCTGGTTAACGAAGTGGTGGCCTACGACCTGTCCCAGCAGATGCTCGAGGTGGTCGCCGCTGCTGCCGTAGACCGTGGCCTGGGCAACATCCGCACCGTGCACGGCGCCGCCGAGCGCCTGCCGTTTGCCGATGGCGAGTTCGACTTCGTGTTCAGCCGCTACTCGGCCCACCACTGGAGCGACCTCGGCCTGGCCCTGCGCGAAGTGCGCCGGGTGCTGAAGCCGGGCGGCGTGGCGGCGTTTGTTGACGTATTGTCACCGGGTAGCCCGCTGTTGGACACTTACCTGCAAACCGTCGAAGTGCTGCGCGACACCAGCCACGTGCGCGATTACTCCGCCGGCGAGTGGATGCGCCAGCTCAACGAAGCCGGTTTGCAGGTGCGCAACAGCAGCCGCCAGCGCCTGCGTCTGGAATACACCTCGTGGGTTGAGCGCATGCGCACCCCAGAGGTATTGCGCGCCGCCATCCTGGAACTGCAAACGGCGATGGGCCAGGAAGTGCGCGATTATTTCGAGATTCAAGCCGACGGCACCTTCAGCACCGATGTGCTGGTGGTCTTTGCCGAACGCTGATTAATTTTTCCCGACCTGCCCACGGGTGGGTCGCTTGATGAAATGAGGAACGCATGAGCAAGCAGATTCTGATTCTCCCTGGCGACGGTATTGGTCCGGAAATCATGGCCGAGGCGGTCAAGGTCCTGGAAGTAGCGAACACCAAATACAGCCTGGGCTTCGAATTGAGCCACGACGTGATCGGCGGCGCGGCCATCGACAAACACGGCGTGCCCCTGGCCGACGAAACCCTGGAGCGTGCCCGTGCGGCCGACGCGGTATTGCTGGGCGCCGTGGGTGGCCCGAAATGGGACAAGATTGAACGTGACATCCGCCCAGAGCGCGGCCTGCTGAAAATCCGTGCGCAATTGGGCCTGTTCGGCAACCTGCGCCCGGCGATTCTCTACCCGCAACTGGCTGATGCTTCGAGCCTCAAGCCTGAAATCGTCGCCGGCCTGGACATCCTGATCGTCCGCGAACTGACCGGCGGTATCTACTTCGGCTCGCCACGAGGCGTGCGTGAGTTGGAAAATGGCGAACGCCAGGCCTACGACACCCTGCCGTACAGCGAGAGCGAAATCCGCCGTATCGCCCGCGTCGGTTTCGACATGGCTCGCGTGCGTGGCAAGAAGGTCTGCTCGGTGGACAAGGCCAACGTATTGGCGTCCAGCCAGCTGTGGCGTGAAATCGTCGAAGAAGTCGCCAAGGACTACCCGGACGTCGAACTGAGCCACATGTACGTCGACAACGCCGCCATGCAACTGGTGCGTGCACCGAAGCAATTCGACGTGATCGTCACCGACAACCTGTTCGGCGACATCCTGTCCGACCAGGCCTCGATGCTCACCGGCTCCATCGGCATGCTGCCGTCGGCGTCCCTGGATGCCAACAACAAAGGCATGTACGAGCCGTGCCACGGTTCGGCGCCGGACATTGCCGGGCAGGGCATTGCCAACCCGTTGGCGACCATTTTGTCGGTGTCGATGATGCTGCGCTACAGCTTCAACCTGACCGATGCGGCGGATGCCATCGAGAAGGCTGTGAGCCTGGTGCTGGACCAGGGCCTGCGCACCGGCGACATCTGGTCGCAGGGTTGCACCAAGGTCGGTACGCAAGAAATGGGCGACGCAGTAGTCGCCGCGCTGCGGAATCTGTAATCTCTCGGGCCCGCTTGCAGATGTTGCTGCAAGGCGGCCCACTTTTGAACAAGGTGTAGTTGCGATGAAACGTGTAGGTCTGATCGGTTGGCGCGGTATGGTCGGTTCCGTGCTCATGCAGCGGATGCTGGAA
This sequence comes from Pseudomonas sp. Bout1, assembly GCF_034314165.1. GTDB lineage: Bacteria > Pseudomonadota > Gammaproteobacteria > Pseudomonadales > Pseudomonadaceae > Aquipseudomonas. The sequence continues at coordinate 2,371,552 of NZ_JAVIWK010000001.1, forward strand.
GAGCAGGATTTCGATCTTATTGAGCCGGTGTTTTTCACCACTTCCAATGTGGGTGGTCAAGGGCCGTCTGTGGGCAAGGACATTGCTCCGCTCAAGGACGCCTACAACATTGAAGAACTGAAGACCCTCGACGTCATTCTGACCTGCCAGGGCGGCGACTACACCAGCGAAGTCTTCCCCAAGCTGCGTGAAGCCGGCTGGCAGGGCTACTGGATCGACGCCGCTTCCAGCCTGCGCATGCAGGATGACGCGGTGATCGTCCTGGACCCGGTGAACCGTAAGGTCATCGACCAGCAACTGGACGCGGGCACCAAGAACTACATCGGCGGCAACTGCACCGTCAGCCTGATGCTGATGGGCCTGGGCGGCTTGTTCGAAGCCGGCCTGGTGGAATGGATGAGCGCCATGACCTATCAGGCGGCCTCCGGGGCCGGCGCGCAGAACATGCGTGAACTGATCAAGCAAATGGGCGCGACACACGCTGCGGTGGCCGATCAACTGGCTGACCCGGCCAGCGCGATCCTCGACATCGACCGCCGTGTGGCCGAAGCGATGCGCAGTGAAGCCTACCCGACCGAAAATTTCGGTGTGCCATTGGCCGGTAGCCTGATCCCCTGGATCGACAAGGAACTGCCTAACGGCCAGAGCCGTGAAGAGTGGAAGGCCCAGGCCGAGACCAACAAGATTCTGGGTCGCTTCAAGAGCCCGATCCCGGTGGACGGTATCTGCGTGCGCATCGGCGCCATGCGTTGCCACAGCCAGGCGCTGACCATCAAGCTGAACAAAGACGTGCCGATCGCCGATATCGAAGGGTTGATCAGCCAGCACAACCCTTGGGTCAAGCTGGTGCCGAACAGCCGTGATATCAGCATCCAGGAACTGAGCCCGAACAAGGTCACCGGTACCCTGAATGTGCCGGTTGGCCGTCTGCGCAAGCTGAACATGGGTACTCAGTACCTGGGCGCGTTCACCGTAGGCGACCAACTGCTGTGGGGCGCGGCTGAACCGTTGCGTCGCATGTTGCGGATTTTGCTGGAGCGTTAATCGCTGCGTGTAATGAGAAACCCGCGTTCTGGTGACAGGCGCGGGTTTTTTATTGCGCTTTTGGGCCTCATCGCGGGCAAGCCCGGCTCCCACAGTTGACCGAGTAGTTCAGGCAAACACCGTTCAATGTGGGAGCCGGGCTTGCCCGCGATGGGGCCATCAGCCACACCACCGAGCCCAGGCTAATTGCCTCACCCCCAACCACCCGGTAAAGTGCCGCTCCCCCCGCCATGCCCGAGGCAGCCTCCATGACCCAGACCTTTGATATTGCCGTGATCGGCGCCACCGGCACCGTCGGCGAAACACTGGTGCAGATCCTCGAAGAGCAGGACTTCCCGGTGGGTAACCTGCACCTGCTGGCCAGCAGTGAGTCGGCCGGGCATTCGGTGCCGTTTCGCGGCAAGAACGTGCGGGTGCGGGAAGTCGACGAATTTGACTTCAGCAAAGTCCAGCTGGTGTTCTTCGCCGCCGGCCCTGCGGTCACCTTGAGTTTCGCGCCGCGCGCCACCGCCGCTGGCTGCACGCTGATCGACCTGTCTGGCGCCTTGCCGGCGGATCAGGCGCCGCAAGTGGTTCCGGAAGCCAACGCCCACGTGTTGGATAGCTTGAAAAAGCCATTCCAGGTCAGCAGCCCAAGCCCATCAGCCACCGCCCTGGCCGTGGTGTTGGCGCCACTGCGCGGCTTGCTGGATATCCAGCGCGTCACCATCACCGCCAACCTGGCCGTGTCCGCCCAAGGCCGCGAGGCCGTCAGTGAGCTTGCCCGCCAGACCGCCGAGTTGCTGAACGTGCGCCCGCTGGAGCCGAAGTTTTTCGATCGCCAGATGGCGTTCAACCTACTGGCACAAGTCGGCAAGCCTGACGCCCAAGGCCACACCGCCCTGGAAAAGCGCCTGGTGCACGAATTGCGCGCCGTGCTGGAAATGCCTTTGCTAAAGATTTCCGTCACGTGCGTTCAAGCCCCGGTGTTTTTTGGCGATAGCCTGACTGTGTCTTTGCAATTGGGTGCAGCGGTCGACCTCGCTGCCGTCAACCAGGCTTTGGATTCCGCGCCCGGAGTCGAGTTGGTGGAAGAGGGTGATTACCCCACCGCTGTTGGCGATGCGGTCGGTCAAGACGTGGTCTACGTGGGCCGGGTTCGCGCCGGCGTCGATGACCCTGCGGAACTAAATGTGTGGTTGGCGTCAGATAACGTACGCAAAGGGGCCGCACTTAACGCCGTACAGCTGGCGCAGTTGTTGATAAAAGGCCTTGTGTAAAAGATACTTGGCGGCAATTTGTAGATTGATTCTAGCCAAGCGCTATGCTTGGCCCCAAGCTGGAAAAATTGCGCGTCGGTGACCTATCGGCTCGCCATGCCTTATGGCAGCGGTTACCCACCTTCTCGCAGGCCGGGGAGTGTTCAAAAAGGATGAGGCTATGGTTCAAGTTCGCAAACTGGTGTTAGCAATAGCGGCCGCCTCGGCGCTGTCCTCCGGTATGGCGCAAGCGCTGCAACTTGGGGAGATGACCCTCAAGTCGAAGCTGAACCAGCCGCTGTCGGTGGAAATCGAGTTGCTTGACGTCGGTGGCCTGACCGCCTCCGAGATCACCCCCAGCCTGGCTTCGTCCCAGGCCTTTGTGGATGCGGGCGTCGATCGCCAGGCGTTCCTGAATGACCTGACCTTTACCCCGGTGGTCAATCCCAACGGCCGCAGTGTGGTGCGTGTCACCTCCACTAAGCCGCTGCCTGATTCCTATGTGCGTTTCCTGTTGCAAGTGCAGTGGCCCAACGGCCGCCTGATGCGCGACTACAGCGTATTGCTGGACCCGGCCAAGTTCGACCCGTCGACTCCCGCCGCCGGTGCGCCCGCGCCTGCACCGCGCCTGACGTCGCCTGCGACCGCGGCTCCGGCAGTCACCAAGGCCCGGGAACACACCACCACCTCGCGCGACACCCTGTGGGAAATCGCCGCGAAGAACCGCAATGGCGCCTCGGTGCAGCAGACCATGCTGGCCATCCAGGCACTGAACCCTGACGCCTTTATCGACGGCAACATCAACCGCATGAAAACCGGCCAGGTCCTGCGCCTGCCGGATTCGGGCCAAAGCACCAGCCTGCCGCAGAACCAGGCGATTGCTGAAGTCAGCGCGCAAAACGCCGCGTGGCGCGAGGGCCGTCGCGGTGGCAACCCGCTTGCCGGCAAAGCGCAACTGGACGCCACGAAACGTACCCAGGCGGGTAATGCGCCGTCGCAGACCAATACCCAGGATAACTTGAGTCTGGTTTCTGCCGAAGCCGCCAAGAAAGGCGTGAAGGGTGGCGCTGGCGACAGCCGGGCCTTGAACAACAAGCTGGCGGTAACCCAGGAAAGCCTGGATTCGACCCGTCGCGAGAATGAAGAACTGAAAAGCCGCATGGCTGACCTGCAAAGTCAGCTGGACAAGCTGCAGCGGCTGATCGAACTCAAGAACAATCAACTGGCCAAGTTGCAGACCCCGGGCGCCGCCGCGGCGCAGCCTGCTGCAACCGCCGCGATGCCGGCCGAGCTGGCTGCACAGCCCGCCGCGCCGGCTGCGGCACCTGCAGCAACCCCGGTGGCTGCGCCAGTCGAAGCGCCGGTCAAGGCCGATGCGGCGCCTGCTACCACCGAAGGTAAATTCAACGACCTGCTGACCAACCCGATTGTGCTCGGCGTGATCGGCGGCGCAGCGGGTTTGCTGGTGCTGTTGCTCCTGCTGTTGTGGGCGCGTCATCGCAATGCGCGCCTGGAAGAAGAGAAGCACCTGCGCATGGCGCGGGCCCTGGCGGAAGAGCCGGAGTTTGCACCGAACATTGATCATGATCTGCCGTCCGACAGTTTCGAAGGCCTTGATGTGCCGCCGCCGAACGTCAAGCTGGCCCCAGCTCCAGCTCCAGCTCCAGCAGCTCCGGTGATTGCGCCGCTTGTCGCCCCTGTTGCTGCGCCACGCCCAGCCGACGTCCTGGCGCAAGCCCAGTCGCACATCGACCGTGGTCACCTGAACCAGGCCGCTGAAGTACTTGAAGATGCGATCAAGCAAGAGCCAACGCGCAGCGACCTGCGTCTCAAGCTGATGGAAGTCCACGGCTTGCAGGGCAACAAAGAAGGGTTTGTGGCTCAAGAGCGCCAACTGGTCGCCACGGGTGAGAATCACGCCCAGGTTGAACAGCTGAAAAGCCGTTTCCCGGCCATGGCCGTGCTGGCGGCGGGCGTCAGCGCTGCCGTCGCGGCGGCGGCCCTGGACGCCCAGTACGTCAAAGACTTGCTCAAGGACGAACCCGCGCCGCCTGCTCCTGCACCCGAGGCGGAACCGGAAGCGTTCGATACCGACTTCGACCTGAGCCTGGATGACCTGGAAGCCGCTTCGCCTGCCGTGGTCAACCCGCAGGCGGAGGACCTGAGCTTTGAATCGCTGCTGCAACAGCAGACCGAGGCCAAGGCCGGCGAGGAAGACCTCTCGGACTTCGACCTGGACCTGCAACTCGATCCGCCATCGTCGACCCAATCCGACGACGACTTCCTCTTTGGCCTTGAAGGCCAGATGAAGGACCTGCCGCCGGTAGAACCGCCAACCCTGACGCCCGCTGACCTGGACGACCTCGACCTGCCGGAAGATTTCGACCTGTCCCTGGCTGACGAGCCCGAGGCGCCTGCAGCGGCCAAGCCGGATGCGTTCGCCTCGGAGCTTGATGACGTCAACGCCGAACTGGATCGCCTGTCGCAAAGCCTGGAGCATCCACCGATCGAACCGTCCTTTACCGCCGAAGACGCGGTGCTGAGTGGTGATGAGCCCGAGTTCGACTTCCTCTCCGGTACCGACGAAGTGGCCACCAAGCTCGACCTGGCCCAGGCCTACATCGACATGGGCGACGCCGATGGCGCGCGGGACATCCTTGCCGAAGTGCTCAAGGAGGGCGATGACGGCCAACAAGGCGAAGCCAAGGAAATGCTCGGCCGCCTGGCTTGATACCTTGCTCTGTAGGAGCTGGCTTGCCGGCGATGCAGGCACCTCGGTGTATCAGGTACACCCGGTTGACGCCATCGCCGGCAAGCCAGCGCCTACAAAAAGCCCCACGCTCGGCGCGCGGCCTTATAATGGCTGCCTTTGCGCAACTCATCAGGCTCTCAGTTCTTGGCAAATATAGATAACGCGGCCGCCGAAATGGCGGCCGCAGGCTTTTTCAGAATCGCCCTGGGCGTGGAATATAAAGGCTCACGCTATCGCGGCTGGCAACGCCAGGCCTCGGGTGTGCCGACGGTGCAGGAAACCCTTGAGAAGGCCTTGTCGAAAGTCGCCGACTCGCCGGTGTCGCTGATGTGCGCGGGGCGCACCGACGCCGGTGTGCATGCCTGCGGGCAAGTGGTGCACTTCGATACCCAGGCCGAGCGCTCGATGAAGGCGTGGGTCATGGGCGCCAATATCAATTTGCCCCACGACGTCAGCGTCAGTTGGGCCAAGGTGATGCCGGCGGACTTTCATGCGCGCTTCAAGGCAATCGCCCGGCGTTATCGCTATGTGATCTACAACGATCAGATCCGCCCGGCCCATCTCAACGAAGAAATCACCTGGAACCACCGCCCGCTGGACGCCGAGCGCATGGCCGAGGCCGCCCGGCATTTGGTGGGTATCCATGATTTCAGCGCGTTTCGTGCCGGCCAGTGCCAGGCCAAGTCGCCGATCAAGCAAGTCCATCACCTGCGGGTGACGCGCCACGGCAAGATGATCGTGCTGGATATCCGCGCCGGCGCCTTCCTGCACCACATGGTGCGCAATATTGCCGGGGTGCTGATGACCATCGGTACCGGCGAGCGCCCGGTCGAATGGGCCAAAGAAGTGCTGGAAAGCCGGATTCGCCGTACAGGCGGCGTCACTGCGCACCCGTTCGGCCTTTACCTGGTGGATGTAGAGTACCGCGATGAGTTCGAACTGCCGCAGCGGTTCATCGGGCCACACTTCCTCACAGGTTTCAGCGAACTTGGCGGCTGACGCCCTCAAAAGCATTTGTTACCATCCGGGACTTTCCCGGACACGCCCTGAGGTTTCATCGACATGTCTGCCGTTCGCAGCAAGATTTGCGGGATTACCCGCATAGAAGACGCGTTGGCGGCGGTCGAGGCGGGCGCCGATGCCATCGGTTTCGTGTTTTATGCCAAGAGCCCACGGGCGGTGAATGTATTGCAGGCGCGGGCGATCATTGCCGCGCTGCCGCCATTCGTGACCACGGTCGGGTTGTTCGTCAACGCCAGCCGTTGCGAACTCAATGAAACCCTCGATGCCGTACAACTCGACATGTTGCAGTTCCATGGCGATGAAAGCGCTGAAGAGTGCGAAAGCTATCAGCGTCCGTATATCAAAGCGTTGCGGGTCAAGGCCGGCGACGATATCGCTGCGGCGTGCGCTGCCTACACCGGGGCTCGCGGGATTCTCCTCGACACCTACGTCGAAGGCGTTCCAGGCGGTACCGGCGAGGCGTTTGACTGGTCGTTGATCCCTGAAGGCTTGAGCAAGCCGATCATCCTCGCGGGCGGTCTGAACCCGGGCAACGTTGGACGCGCTATTGAGCAGGTTCGGCCCTATGCCGTGGACGTCAGCGGTGGGGTGGAGCAAGCCAAGGGCATCAAGGATCACGCAAAGATTCGCGCATTCATGCAGGCCGTGCGCGACAGCAGTGGGACGATGTGACGGCTGGCAGTCTGCCGCCGTCCATAACTACCACTGTGTAAAACAGCCCGGCGCCGCCTGTGGGAGGCCCGGAAATGAAGTGGCAACCCTGCACTGCAGGTTGTCTGGAAGGCTGAGGGCACAGGCAGGAAATGGCAGGTCGAAGGTCTGACCCCGTCCAGCTTGTGTCATCGCCACATATGAATTTAGCTCAAGGGCATACGCGGGGCTGTGTTCTAGCCACCGGTACTGGAGAAAGAAAGCATGAGCAACTGGTTAGTAGACAAACTGATCCCCTCGATCATGCGTTCCGAGGTGAAGAAAAGCTCGGTTCCTGAAGGTCTTTGGCACAAGTGCCCATCCTGCGACGCGGTGCTGTACCGCCCGGAGTTGGAAAAGACCCTGGATGTTTGCCCCAAGTGCAACCACCACATGCGTATCGGCGCCCGCGCCCGCATTGATATCTTCCTCGACGCCGATGGTCGCTCCGAACTGGGTGCTGACCTGGAGCCGGTTGACCGTCTGAAATTCCGCGACGGCAAGAAATACAAAGACCGCCTCACCGCAGCCCAGAAGCAGACCGGTGAAAAAGACGCGCTGATTTCCGTCAGCGGCAAGCTGCTGGGCATGCCGGTAGTGGTTTGCGCGTTCGAGTTTTCCTTCATGGGTGGCTCCATGGGCGCCATCGTCGGCGAGCGTTTTGTACGTGCCGCCAACTACGCCCTGGAAAACCGCTGCCCGATGATCTGCTTCGCAGCCTCTGGCGGTGCGCGGATGCAGGAAGCGCTGATTTCCCTGATGCAAATGGCCAAGACCTCTGCGGTACTGGCGCGTCTGCGTGAAGAAGGTATCCCGTTCATCTCCGTGCTGACCGACCCGGTCTACGGTGGCGTTTCCGCCAGCCTGGCCATGCTGGGTGATGTGATCGTCGGTGAGCCCAAAGCCCTGATCGGCTTCGCCGGGCCACGGGTTATCGAGCAGACGGTTCGCGAAAAACTGCCGGAAGGTTTCCAGCGCAGCGAGTTTCTGCTGGAGCACGGCGCGATCGACCTGATCATTGCGCGTGGCGAACTGCGCCCGCGCCTGGGTAGCCTGCTGGCGCAAATGATGGGCCTGCCGACACCGGTGTACGTCGCGCCTAAAGTAGAACCAATCATCGTGCCGCCGGTGCCTGCAAACATATGACCCAACGTACCCTGGGCGAATGGCTCGCCTACCTTGAGCAGTTGCATCCGTCAGCCATCGACATGGGCCTGGAGCGCTCGCAACAGGTAGCGGCCCGCCTCGGGTTGGGCCGGCCGGCGCCGCGTGTGATCACGGTGACCGGCACCAATGGCAAGGGTTCTACCTGCGCCTTTGTTGCAGCCTTGCTGCAAGCCCAGGGCCTGAAGGTCGGCGTGTACAACTCACCGCACCTGCTGCGCTACAACGAGCGGGTGCAACTCAATGGCGTTGAAGCCACTGACGAGCAGCTGTGCGAAGCCTTCGCCGCACTCGATGCCGGGCGTGGCGAGACTTCCCTGACGTATTTCGAGATGGGCACCCTGGCGGCGTTCTGGCTGTTCGAGCGTGCGCAACTGGATGTGGTGGTGTTGGAAGTCGGCCTGGGCGGGCGCCTGGACACGGTCAACGTGGTGGATGCCGACCTGGCGCTGATCACCAGCATTGGTGTCGATCATGCCGACTACCTTGGTAATACCCGGGAATCCGTGGCCTATGAAAAGGCCGGGATCTTCCGCCAGGGCAAGCCTGCACTGTGTGGTGACCTGGACCCGCCGCATACCTTGCTGGACAAGGTGCGCGAGCTGGATTGCCCGTTCTTCCTGCGTGGGCGTGATTTCAATCTCGAGATTGGCGACCGGTCCTGGCAATGGCGCGGGCTTGATGCGCGCGGTCAAACCGTTGAGTTGCGCGACCTGCCGCTGCTGAACCTGCCGATGGAAAACGCCGCGCTCGCGCTGCAAGCCTACCTGTTGCTGGATTTGCCCTGGCATGCCGAGCAGATTGCCGCTACGTTGCAGGCTACTCGTGTGGTGGGGCGCCTTGATCGGCGCAGCTTCGGCTGGAATGGCAAGCGTCTGAACCTGCTGCTGGATGTAGGGCATAACCCTCACGCAGCCGAATACCTGGCCAAGCGCCTGGCGCGCACTGCGCCTGCCGGTCGCCGCCTGGCGGTGTTCGGGCTGTTGTCCGACAAGGACCTGGACGGTGTGGTTGCACCCTTGCTGGGCAACGTCCAGGCCTGGGCCGTTGCGCCGCTGGATACGCCGCGCAGTCGTCCTGCTACCGAGTTGCAGGTTGCACTGCAGAGCCTTGGGGCGTCGGTGACGTCCCATGCAAGCGTGACAGCCGCCCTGGAAGCCCAGTGCGCGATTGCGACGCCTGAGGATGAGATTCTGTTGTTCGGATCATTTTATTGTGTTGCCGAGGCGCTCGAATGGTTGGCCCGGCGCTCCACGGAGGAAGCTGCACATGGCATTACTGGATAGCGCATACAAGCAGCGAATGGTTGGGGCCCTGGTTCTGGTGGCGTTGGCGGTGATTTTTCTGCCAATGCTGTTTTCCCGTCAGGACGAACAGCGCCAGGTGACTGTCGAAGCGCCGGCTGCGCCCCAGGCGCCTGCGGTGCCTCAGGTTCAGGTTGAACCGGTGGTGGTGCCCGAGCCGCAAGCGCTACCGCAGGAAGAGCCAGTGCCCAGCGATGACGAGGTGGCTGCGCAGCAGGCACCTTCGATGCCGGTTCAGGCGAGCGTCCCGGTGGTGAAGCCAGCGCCTGCGGCTCCTGCGGCCGCGGCCAAGCCAGCGGCGCCAGCGCCTGCACCCAAGCCGGTAGCACCGCAACCCGCTGCACCGGGCAAGCCGGACGTGGGTCAGAGCCGCATTGACCCCAATGGCCTGCCGATCAGTTGGTCGATCCAGCTGGCCAGCCTGGCTAACCGCGAAAGCGCTGACGCCTTGCAGAAAAAGCTGCGCACTCAGGGGTACAACGCTTATATCCGCAGTGCCGATGGCAAGAACCGGGTCTTTATCGGGCCGTTGATCGAGCGTGCCGAAGCCGATCGCCTGCGGGACCTGCTGGACCGCCAGCAGAACCTCAAGGGTTTTGTGGTTCGCTTCCAGCCAGAGCGCGGTTAAAGCTGTAGGAGCCGGCTTGCCGGCGATGGCGGCCTCGAGGACGCTATCGCCGGCAAGCCGGCTCCTGCATTTATCTGGCGCAACTCATTGATTTCAAATGCACTGCTAATCACAGCTTACCGATAGCCCGGCGCTCTGCTAAAATGCGCCGCCTTATCCGTCTGTAGGCTGAACTGTGCCATTTACCTGGGTTGATTGGGCGATCGTTGCAATCGTCGCCATCTCCGCGTTGATCAGTCTGAGCCGCGGCTTCGTTAAAGAAGCACTGTCGCTGCTGACATGGATCATCGCAGGAGTTGTAGCCTGGATGTTCGGCGGTTCATTGTCTGTCTACCTGGCCGGATACATCGAGACACCTTCGGCTCGCGTCATCGCGGGCTGCGCCATCATGTTCATCGCCACGTTGTTGGTGGGGGCAATGGTCAATTATCTTATCGGCGAATTGATACGCGTCACCGGCCTCTCCGGGACCGATCGATTTCTCGGCATGGCCTTCGGCGCCGCGCGTGGCGGCTTGCTGGTGGTTGTGGCGGTCGGGCTGTTGAGCCTGGGGCCGGTACAGCAGGATTCGTGGTGGCAAGAGTCTGTACTCGTGCCAAAATTTCTATTGGTTGCAGATTGGTCCAAAAACCTCATTTTGGGGTGGAGCAGTCAGTGGCTGGCCAGCGGGATCAGCATACCCGCTGATCTTCCGTTCAAGGAACACCTCTTACCGGCCAAAACGCCTCAGTAAGTTGTGTTCAGTCAAGATTCATTAAGTAGGGGTTGCGTCGCATGTGTGGCATCGTCGGTATCGTCGGTAAGTCGAACGTGAATCAGGCGCTGTATGACGCGCTAACCGTCCTCCAGCACCGCGGCCAGGATGCTGCCGGTATTGTGACCAGCCACGACGGCCGGTTATTCCTGCGCAAGGACAATGGCCTGGTGCGTGACGTGTTCCATCAGCGCCACATGCAGCGCCTGGTCGGGCACATGGGCATTGGCCACGTGCGCTACCCCACTGCGGGCAGCTCGACCTCGGCCGAAGCCCAGCCGTTTTACGTCAACTCGCCGTATGGCATCACCCTGGCGCACAACGGCAACTTGACCAACGTTGAACAACTGGCCAAGGAGATTTACGAATCTGACCTGCGCCACGTCAACACCAATTCGGACTCCGAAGTCCTGCTGAACGTGTTCGCTCACGAGCTGGCCCAGCGCGGCAAGCTGCAGCCGACCGAAGAAGACGTGTTCGCCGCCGTGACTGACGTGCACAACCGTTGCGTGGGTGGTTACGCCGTCGTGGCGATGGTGACCGGCTACGGCATCGTCGGTTTCCGCGACCCCCACGGTATCCGTCCGATCGTGTTCGGCCAGCGTCATACCGACGAAGGCGTCGAGTACATGATCGCTTCCGAAAGCGTGTCCCTGGACGTGCTGGGCTTCACCCTGATCCGCGACCTGGCGCCGGGCGAAGCTGTCTACATCACGGAAGACGGCAAGCTGCACACCCGTCAGTGCGCGTTGAACCCGAAACTCACCCCGTGCATCTTCGAACACGTCTACCTGGCGCGTCCGGATTCGATCATCGACGGTGTCTCGGTGTACAAGGCGCGTCTGCGCATGGGCGAGAAGCTGGCGGACAAGATCCTGCGCGAGCGCCCGGACCACGACATCGACGTGGTCATCCCGATCCCGGACACCAGCCGCACCGCAGCGCTGGAGCTGGCGAACCACCTGGGCGTGAAGTTCCGCGAAGGCTTCGTCAAGAACCGTTACATCGGCCGTACCTTCATCATGCCCGGCCAGGCCGCACGCAAGAAGTCGGTACGCCAGAAGCTCAACGCGATCGAGCTGGAATTTCGCGGCAAGAACGTGATGCTGGTGGACGATTCCATCGTGCGTGGTACTACCTGCAAGCAGATCATCCAGATGGCCCGCGAAGCCGGGGCAAAGAACGTTTACTTCTGTTCCGCCGCGCCAGCCGTGCGTTACCCGAACGTGTACGGCATCGACATGCCAAGCGCCCACGAACTGATCGCCCACAACCGTTCGACCCAGGACGTTGCGGACCTGATCGGCGCCGATTGGCTGATCTACCAGGACCTGCCGGACCTGATCGAAGCCGTCGGTGGTGGCAAGATCAAGATCGAGGAGTTCGATTGCGCGGTATTTGACGGCAAGTACGTCACCGGCGATGTCGACGAGGCCTACCTGAACAAGATCGAGCAGGCCCGTAACGATTCCTCGAAGATCAAGACCCAGGCGGTCAGCGCGATCATCGACCTGTACAACAACTGAGTAGACACCGGCCCTGAGGGGCCGGTTTTGTATCTTTGATAAAGCATTCGAGTTGAGGAGTAGAGCATGAGTCAGGAATGGGATGCCGGTCGCTTGGACAGCGACCTCGATGGCGTAGCTTTCGATACCCTGGCTGTGCGCGCCGGCCAGCACCGCACCCCGGAAGGTGAGCACGGTGACCCGATGTTCTTTACCTCCAGCTACGTGTTCCGCACCGCCGCCGACGCCGCCGCGCGCTTTGCCGGTGAAGTGCCGGGCAACGTGTATTCGCGCTACACCAACCCGACCGTGCGTGCGTTCGAAGAGCGTATCGCTGCGCTGGAAGGCGCCGAGCAAGCTGTCGCGACTGCCACGGGCATGGCCGCGATTCTAGCGGTGGTCATGAGCCTGTGCAGCGCCGGCGATCACGTGCTGGTGTCGCGCAGCGTGTTTGGTTCGACCATCAGCCTGTTCGAAAAGTACTTCAAGCGCTTTGGCATTGAAGTCGACTACGTGCCACTGGCGGACCTGTCCGGCTGGGACGCGGCCATCAAGGCCAACACCAAATTGCTGTTTGTCGAGTCGCCGTCCAATCCTTTGGCTGAGTTGGTGGACATCGCTGCATTGTCCGAAGTGGCGCACGCCAAGGGCGCGATGCTGATCGTCGACAACTGCTTCTGCACCCCGGCGCTGCAACAGCCGCTGAAGCTGGGCGCCGACATCGTCGTGCACTCGGCCACCAAGTTCATCGACGGCCAGGGCCGTTGCATGGGGGGCGTGGTTGCAGGGCGCAGCGAGCAGATGAAGGAAGTGGTGGGCTTCTTGCGCACCGCCGGCCCGACCCTGAGCCCGTTCAATGCCTGGATCTTCCTCAAGGGCCTCGAAACCCTGAGCCTGCGGATGAAGGCCCATTGTGCCAACGCCCAGGCGTTAGCCGAGTGGCTGGAACAGCAGGACGGTATCGAGAAAGTCCACTACGCCGGCCTCAAGAGCCACCCCCAGCACGCGTTGGCCCAGCGCCAGCAGCGTGGTTTTGGCGCCGTGGTGAGTTTTGAGGTCAAGGGCGGCAAAGAGGGCGCCTGGCGCTTTATCGATGCAACCCGCCTGATTTCCATTACCGCCAACCTGGGTGACAGCAAAACCACCATCACTCACCCAAGCACCACCTCCCACGGTCGCCTGGCGCCGCAAGAGCGTGAAGCGGCGGGTATTCGTGACAGCCTGATCCGCGTCGCGGTGGGCCTGGAAGACGTTGCTGACTTGCAGGCCGATCTGGCCCGTGGGTTGGCGGCCCTGTGATCGAGTGGTCCATGGAGGCCGCGGGCGCCAGTAATGGGCGCGTCGCGCTGGTCACCGGCGCGGCGCGTGGCATTGGCCTGGGGATTGCCGCCTGGTTGATCAGCGAAGGCTGGCAGGTGGTGCTCACGGACCTGGACCGCGAGCGCGGTTCGAAGGTGTCCAAGGTGCTGGGCGACAACGCCTGGTTTATCACCATGGATGTGGCCGATGAGCGGCAGGTCGCCCTTGGCGTGGCCGAAGTACTTGGCCAGTTCGGACGCCTGGATGCATTGGTGTGTAACGCCGCCGTGGCCGACCCGCGCAATATCACCCTGGAAAGCCTCGACCTGGCTTACTGGAACCGGGTAATGGCGGTGAACCTCAGTGGGCCGATGTTGCTTGCCAAGCACTGCGCGCCGTACCTGCGGGCTCATGGTGGCGCCATCGTCAACCTGGCGTCGACCCGGGCCCGCCAGTCGGAGCCGGACACCGAAGCCTACGCGGCGAGCAAGGGTGGTTTGCTGGCCCTGACCCACGCGCTGGCCATCAGTCTTGGGCCGGAAGTGCGGGTCAATGCCGTGAGCCCGGGCTGGATCGATGCGCGAGACCCGGCTGCACGCCGTGCCGAGCCGCTGACGGACGCTGATCACGCGCAGCACCCGGCGGGCAGGGTAGGCACTGTGGAGGACGTGGCGGCGATGGTGGCGTGGTTGCTGTCGCGCAATGCCGGGTTTGTCACCGGGCAGGAGTTCGTGGTCGACGGTGGCATGAGCAAGAAGATGATTTACAGCGAGTAGGGCGGGTCGCAGTCCTGAAGTGATTTTGTCTTTTTCAGAAAAACTTCAAGCAGGCTATTGACTTAGGTCCGCTACCTGCGTAAATTTCGCGGCCTCAACGAAGCAAAGGGTGATTAGCTCAGCTGGGAGAGCATCTGCCTTACAAGCAGAGGGTCGGCGGTTCGATCCCGTCATCACCCACCACTTCTTGAGAGTTTTGCCTTCGGGCAAGACGCAACGTTAAAGGTTGCACCGACGCGCAGCGGTAGTTCAGTCGGTTAGAATACCGGCCTGTCACGCCGGGGGTCGCGGGTTCGAGTCCCGTCCGCTGCGCCATATTTTCCAGGTCTGATGGTTCAGATTTGAGATTGAACAGCCAAGGCTGATCAGTCAGATGTTTGAAGGCGGTTGAAGGTGACACTTCGGCAGTCTGAGCGATACGCAGCGGTAGTTCAGTCGGTTAGAATACCGGCCTGTCACGCCGGGGGTCGCGGGTTCGAGTCCCGTCCGCTGCGCCATATCTGTTCCAGGGCCCACTGAACGCCCTGAGACGCCAAAGCAAGCCCTTGGCTTGGTTGGATCGATAGCAAACACCCTGGTCGAAAGACCGGGGTTTTTTGTGTCTGCGATTTAGCTCGCTGCTGGATGCGCAGGGGCCGGCAAGCCAGCCCCGCGATCCGGGATTAGAACCCCAGCTTGTCCCGCAGCCCGTAATACCAGGCTCCCAGCGCCGCAAACGGCGTGCGCAACAGTTGGCCGCCCGGGAACGGGTAGTGCGGCAGGTCGGCAAACGCATCAAAACGCTCTGCCTGGCCTCTTAATGCTTCCGCCAGTACCTTGCCCGCCAAGTGGGTGTACGTCACGCCGTGGCCGCTACAGCCCTGGGAGTAATAGATGTTGTCGCCCAGGCGACCGACTTGCGGCAGGCGCGACAGGGTCAGCAGGAAATTACCGGTCCAGGCGTAGTCGATCTTCACATCCTTGAGCTGTGGGAAGGCCTTGAGCATCTTCGGGCGGATGATTGCCTCGATGTTCGCCGGGTCCCGCGCGCCATACACCACGCCACCGCCGAAGATCAGGCGCTTGTCGCTGGTCAGCCGGTAGTAATCCAGCAAGTAGTTACAGTCTTCGACGCAGTAATCCTGCGGCAGCAGTGTCTTTGCCAGCTCATCGCCCAGCGGCGCGGTCGTAATGACCTGCGTGCCGCACGGCATCGACTTGGCAGCCAGCTCCGGCACCAGGTTACCGAGGTAAGCATTGCCCGCGACAATAATGAACTTGGCCCTGACCTTGCCGTGTGCGGTATGCACCACCGGATTGGCGCCGCGCTCGATGCGAATCGCCGCCGACTGTTCGTAGAGGGTGCCGCCAAGGGCTTCCACTGCCGCCGCTTCACCCAGTGCCAGGTTCAGCGGGTGAATGTGCCCTCCGCTCATGTCCAGCAGGCCGCCCACGTAGTTGTCACAGGCGACCACTTCACGAATACGGCGCTCGTCCAGCAGCTCCAGCTGAGTGTGGCCGTAGCGCTCCCACAGGCGCTTCTGCGATTCCAGATGGCCCATGTGCTTGCTGTTCAGGGCGGCGAATACACCGCCGTTTTTCAGGTCGCACTGGATCTGATACCTGGCTACGCGATCGCGAATAATCCTGCCGCCTTCAAACGCCATCTCACCCAGCAATTGCGCCTGCTTGGGGCCGACACTGCGCTCGATCACATCGATATCACGGCTATAGCTGTTAACAATCTGCCCACCGTTGCGGCCCGAGGCGCCAAAACCCACCTTGGCAGCTTCCAATACCGTCACGCGAAAACCGTTCTCGAGCAGAAACAGTGCGCTGGAAAGCCCGGTATAGCCCGCACCAATCACGCACACATCAGTTTCGACTTCACCTTGCAGCTCAGGGCGGGGAGGTACCGCATTCGCAGACGCGGCGTAATACGACTGGGGGTAGGGGGTGTTCGCCATCCTGGAACCTCTGTTTTATATTTTTTACGAGTGCGCCGATCCTACCTGAGTTGAAAATCCGCTGCCAGCTGCCGGAAAAATCCGGTTGTACCGGCCGAAAATAAAAAATTCGCATATTCATAGGCTTAGGTGCAAAAAAGGTGTTGACACCCCTTGGGAATTCCGTAGAATGCCGCCTCACAGCAGGCACGTAGCTCAGTTGGTTAGAGCACCACCTTGACATGGTGGGGGTCGTTGGTTCGAGTCCAATCGCGCCTACCAAACAAAATCCGCTCTGCTGGGCGGTCTAGAAGGGCTCACCGAAAGGTGGGCCCTTTTTTGTTGCCCGGAATTTGTGACGTGCCCATTCAAACGCCAGTTCGGCGCCATCCTCATGCACTCGATTTCTGCGTCGTGCCCCTTCAGAAGCACACCACGGATTTTGTTCCGCCAAATTAAGACCTTTCCGAGGTTAGATACGGCGTCGTACTACTACTCTTACCGCGTTGTCCCGAAGGATCGATAGTCCGGGCCTGATTCCCCTAAATAACTACAGAGAGCTGCCCCATGCTTCAACTCGACTTTTATTCCACGCTGGTCGCCGCCTCCCTGGTGCTTTTACTCGGGCGCGGGTTGGTCGCTCGAATTGGTTTCCTGCGCACTTACAATATTCCAGAGCCGGTGGCCGGTGGTTTGGTGGTGGCGGTGCTGCTCCTGGCTTTGCGTATGCTCGCTGACATCGAGGTCCGGTTTGACGCTTCACTGCAGACACCACTAATGCTGGCGTTCTTTGCCACCATTGGCTTGAACGCGGATTTCGCCAGCCTGAAGAAGGGCGGGCGGGTGTTGGGGATTTTCCTGCTGGTGGTAACGATGCTGCTGGTGGTCCAGAACGCGATGGGGATCGCGTTGGCCACGGCGCTGGGGCTCGACCCGCTGATGGGGTTGTTGGCGGGCTCCATTACGCTGTCGGGCGGGCACGGCACGGGTGCGGCCTGGGGCGCGGTGTTCAGCGACAAGTATGGGGTGGCCTCGGCGTCCGAGCTGGCGATTGCTTCCGCGACCTTTGGCCTGGTGCTCGGCGGCCTGATTGGTGGCCCCGTCGCTCGTTTACTGATCAAGCGGGTCCAGGTGCCGGGCGTGGGGCCGGTACAACCGATTGGGCCAAAGGGTTTTGAGCAACCGAATCAAGAACGCATGATCACCTCGTTCTCGTTTATCGAGACCCTGGCGCTGCTCGCGATCAGCCTGCAAGTGGGCACATTCCTGAGTGGGTTTATCCAGGGCACGGCATTTGAGCTGCCGACGTTCGTGTGTGTCTTGTTTGTCGGTGTGGTGCTGCGTAATGGCCTGTCGGCACTGGGCTGGCACCAAGTGTTTGAGCGCGAAGTGTCGGTGCTGGGGAACGTCAGCCTGTCGTTGTTCCTGGCGATTGCGTTGATGTCGCTCAAGCTCTGGGACCTGGCCGCGCTGGCTCTGCCGATTTTCATCCTGTTGGCTGCCCAGGCGTTGATGATGGCTCTGTTTGCGATTTTCGTGACGTTCCGGGTCATGGGGAGCAACTACGATGCGGCGGTGCTGGCTGCGGGGCACTGCGGTTTCGGGCTCGGCGCTACGCCAACGGCGATTGCGAACATGCAGGCAGTTACCCAACGCTTCGGACCGTCGCAGATTGCATTTTTGGTGGTGCCGATGGTGGGGGCGTTTTTCATCGATATCACTAACGCGATCGTGATCAAGTTGTATCTGGCGCTACCGTTTCTGGGTGTTGCGGGCTGACGCTGGGTAAATCACAGGCAAAGAAAAGCCCGCGATGGGGAGCGCGGGCTTTAGGGTTTCACCAGGAGCAGATAAACCATAGGCGTTTAATTGTGAAAGGGATGTGAAAGGGTTTCAACGCACGGTTTTCTCCCCCGCCAGCGCAAGATTGCCCAACACCTCATCAATCAACCCAAGCTGCCAGTTGAAGTACGGATTGAACGTCAACCGTGCATGCATCTTGCCCGGCTCACGGTAACCCCAGTCCGAGTACCACACATCCGCCCCCTGTTCGCACGCCCGGGTGGCTTCTTGCGCCTGGCCGTTCCAGCAAAAACGCAGGCTGCCGTGTTCGCCGTAAAGCGCGTTGTCGGGTGAGAACAGCAACCCCATGTGGGAGAACTGGCTGATCCGCAGCTCCGGCAGGTAGTCGGTGCGCGCTTTTACGCGCGAGGTGTCCCAGGCATCCGCGGGCAGGGTGCCGTACCAGGCGAGGCGGCTGTGAGGGTTACTGAAGCGCTGCTGAAAGGTTTCCAGCACATAGTGGGTGTCCAGCACTGAGTCGTGGGCGGCGACGGCAATGAACACCGGCTTGTCGTAGGTACGATGCGCCAGGTCCTGGCGAGCCACTCGGCTGCTGCGGTAGAACTGGGCGAAGCCATTGGTGGGCACGGTCATGTAGCGCACCAGGCTCTGTTGTGGCCGGCTCGCGTCGGGCGCCAGCAGCCAGGGGCGTGCCCAACTGATAAACGGTGTCAGCCAATCGTAGGTCATGCTGGACTGGAAAGCAGGGGAGAACAGCAGCAGCCCGGCGACGTCGTCGTGTTTGTAGGCGTAGTCGAGCACCAGGTTGGCGCCAGTGGAGAAGCCACCGAGGTAAATCTCGCCGACTTCTGCGCGCAGTATCGCCGCCTGTTCGTCTACCACCCGGCGCCAGTCTTCCATGCGCACTTGCAGCATGTCGGCCGGTTGTGTGCCGTGTCCGGGCAGCAGCACGGTCCTTACCAGAAAGCCGCGTGCGGCCAGTGCGCTGCCGATATCGTGGAAGGACCAAGGGGAATCGCCCAGGCCATGCACAAGAATGATACCGCGCTTGGGCGCGCCAGCCGGCCGCCACTCCTGGGGCGCATTCCAGTTGAGTTCGGCTTCCTTGTCGCAGCCCTGGAAATCACGATGCTCGCGCAGCCATTGCAGGGTATCGAGGCGGTACGCTTCGAATGACTTCTGGCCCAGCGGCATGCCCTGGTCAGCGAACGCGGCGTTGCCAAGCAAAAGGGCAAGGATGGCGTAAGTGACGCTCCAGAGCGTTTTGCGCATCAATTGGCGGGGCTGCATAAAAGGTGTGTTGTTCAAGGCAGGTTCTCAGCGGGGCATCACCGTAAGGTCATGCACGATAGTTACCTGCCAGGTATGGCCGATAGTGCCAAACAGTAGCAAGACGTTTCTTATGACCTCAAAAACGGTCCAGCCGGTAGGGTTCGAGTGCCGGCAGCCCATTGGACATTGCCGCCACAGGCGACACCAGCCGTGCAATCAACTCCGCCGTCACCGCCGCCTGTGTCAGCCCTAGGTGCTGATGCCCAAACGCAAGCAACACTTTGCCCTTGCACACCTTGTCGATAATCGGCAGCGAATCCGGCAGGGAGGGCCGAAACCCCATCCACGGTGTCGCGTCTTCAGCATTCAAGTCACGTCGGAACAACCCCTGGCTCAACCGATGCAACTGCCACGCGCGCTGCATGTTGGGCGGGCGTGACCGAAGGCCTGCGGTTGGCGGGGACGGTCGAATTCGCCGGCCTTGACCGGGGCCCGGCTATACCGAACAGGATCGCCGGGTTCTGGAGCAGGGATTTGTGTTGGAAGACCAACTGGAATTGCACCTGTACGGGACCCGCGAGCCGGGTTGGTGCCTGACGCACAAATGGCCGCTGTATCGCCGCGACGGCGCAATCATCGGCTTGGCGGGCATCTCGGTCGACCTGCAAACCGCCAGTGAAACCCACCCGGCGTATCAACGGCTGGCGGCGGTGGATGAGTACATTCGGGCGAATTTCAATCGGCGGGTCACGCTGGGTGAACTGACGCGGATCGCCGGGATTTCAGTGGCGCAGCTGGAGCGCTACTGCAAGCGCGTGTTCCACCTGACGCCCCGCCAGATGATCCAGAAGGTGCGCCTGGAACATGCGCACCGGCTGCTGCATACCGAGATGCCGATCACCGAAGTGGCGCTGCAATGTGGGTATACCGACCACAGCGCGTTCACCCGGCAGTTCAAGGCGTTGACCGGGTTTACGCCGCGCCAGTATCGGCAGGCAACCAGCAGTTAATACCAATATGCACGGTGATGCTGAATTGCCATTACTCGGATACAATCCCCAGCGGCCGATCCCGGCCTAGCCAATGACGGCGATATGGAATAGGTGATTCAGATGAGTGTTCGGGTAGCGTTGGGGATGGTGGCACTGATGGTGTTGGCGGGCTGCGCCACAAGCCGTTCGGAAGTCGATGTGACTGTTGCGCCGTTGAGCGCCGGTCATGTCGCGGCAGCCAGCAATGGCAAAAAGGTGCTGATCAGCGCTGTGGACGAGCGCGTGTTCCAGATTGACCCTCCCGAAGCCGACATTCCTTCGCTGAAAAACGACGAAGTCACGGATAAATCCATCACCGAGCGCGCCATCGCCCGCAAGCGCAACAGCTATGGAAAAGGCCTTGGCGATGTATTGTTGCCGTCAGGTCGTACGGTGTCGCAACTGGTCAGTGAGTCCGTAGCCCTGGCTTACAAGCAGGCCGGCTATGAAGTGGTAACTGAAGCCAATGGCAGCGGTGCAGAGCCCGTGAAGGTACATATCGTAGAGTTCTGGTCGTGGTTCACGCCAGGCTTCTTTTCGGTGGACGTGAACAACAAATCTCATCTGCGAATCGAAACCTCAGCGCCCAACACGCTGGAGGTGATCACTCGCAAGAAGGAAAGCATGCAGGCGGTGACTGAAAGCGACTGGAAGAAAATCACCGAGGCAGGGCTTCAGGAAGTCTCCCAGGCAACCCTCAAGAAACTCTGATGGACGATGGATTGCCCGGCCTCTAATGGCCGGGCTATTTCCATGGATGCCGGGTGAATACCCGCCTTGGCTCAATGCGTCTGCGTGACCTTCTGCAAAAACCTCGGCTGATCCGGATTACGCCCGCGCGCCACGGCCAGTTGCGCCGCGATCAAGTAAAACCCCTGGATCATGGTGAACGGCTCCAGCAATTGATGCGCGGTTGGAACGCTGGGCAGCAACCCCGCACAAGCGGTGCCCCGTGGCGCCACGACCATCACCTTGGCGCCGCGTGCGCGCATGTCGTCGGCGAACGCCAGGGTGCCTGCTTGTTCGGGCCCCGAAGGGGCGAACACCAGCACGGGATAACCTTCTTCAATGATTTCCATCGGCCCGTGCCGGACCTCGGCGCTGGAAAACGCTTCGGCCTGAATACCTGAGGTTTCCTTGAGTTTGAGCGCGGCTTCCTGGGCAATCGGCAGGGCAGCACCGCGACCGATCACGATCATCTTGTCGGCGCTTTGCAATACGTTGAGCACCGGTGACCAGTCCTCGCTCGCGGCTTCATTCATCTGCTGTGGCAGCGAGAGTAGCGCTTGGCCCAAGGTGTTATCGGCGGCCAGGCGGGCCATGATTTGAGCGCTTGCCATTAACATCGCTACATAGCTTTTGGTCGCCGCCACGCTTTGCTCCAGGCCGGCGGGCAAGAGGATTTCATGCCCGGTGATGGCCGCCAGTGGCGAGTCTGCGGTGTTGACCAGTGCGACCGAGGCCGCACCCCGTTGTTGCAGATACTTCACGCTGTCGATCAAGTCCGGGCTTTTGCCGGACTGGGAAAAGGCGGCCACCCAGGATTTTTTCAGGCGCAGCGGCGGGTGTTGCAGGCTCACCAACGACAGCGGGATCGACAGGCTGGGAATACCCACCACGCTCATCATCGCGTAGCTGAAATAGGCGGCGGCGTGGTCCGAACTGCCGCGCGCGACGGTGATGATCAGTTCGGGCAAGTCGCTGGCCAACTGCGCGGCCAGTGTGCGCACAGCGCGGTCATCATCGAGCATGCGTTGCAGGATCGCCGGGATCGACGCGGTTTCACTCTGCATCAATGACATGACTCATCTCCTGATAAAGGGTGTTGCCGGCATTGAGTACCTGCTGCGCGATGGCGTTCAGGCCGACGGCCTCCATGGCCATGCTCAGGGCTCCCCACAGCGGTGCGTCGTGGGTGAAATGCGCGGCGGCAATGGTGGGCGGGAAGGGCACTACGCGGCGGATCAGTTGTTCGAGAATCGGCGCCAGTGTCGAGGCCTGGCGGTACAGGCCGCCCCCAATCGCGATGCGCTCCACATCCAGCGCCACCGCCAGGTTGGCCACTTGCACGGCGCACGCGGCGATGCGCAGCTCCAGCGCCTGACGCACCTGGGGGTCAACGCTGGAAAACAGGTCCAGCGCCTGATGCCCGTGCCCGAGCATCTGCACCGCCAACTCGCTTAAGGCATTACCGGAAAACAGTTCTTCGAGCGGTGCGCCGCCGTGCTCGTAGGTGCGCCACTGATCAGGCAGCGCCGGGTCGAGAAACGGTGACAGCAGGTAGGCGATTTCCATGGCGGCGCCGTTGTGGCCGCGAATCAGTTTGCCGTTGGCAATCGCCGCCGCCGAAAGGCCGGTGCCCAGGTTCAGGTAGATTGCGTTGTCGACACCGGCCAACGAACCCCAGCGGACTTCGGCCAGGGCGCCGGCCTTTACATCGTTGTCGAGTGCCACGGGGGCATTGCCAAACGCCCGGGCGATCAAGCCTTGCAGGTCGAGGTGCTCGAAGCCCGGTGTGTTGGGCGCCATCAGTAAGGTGGGCCCGCGCACCACGCCGGGGAACACCGCCGCCACGCTCAACACCGGCAGGCTGTCGAACTCGGCCACGCAGGCCTGCGCAGCATCCAGGATGCGTTGCAGTGCCGGCGCGCCGGACAAACCCTCGGCGTGGGTGGCGAGGATCCGCGTGTTCATGCGCCGGCTTGCAATGTCGTAGCAAGCCACTTGAGTCTTGGTACCGCCGACATCAATCGCCAGCAGCAGCCCTTGCGGGGGCGCCGCAGCGCCCGTTGTTTCCAATGGTTCGTGCATAACGCTCATCACTTATCGAAAGGCCACAGTTTTTGCACGCGCGCCCACAGCAGATAGGCCACGCTGCCGGCCGCTACCCACACCAGCGACCACTGGATAGGGTAGGCGCCGGGGGCGTTATGGTTGGACGCCATATAGATATAAACCCAACCCAGCAGCGCGATAATCGCCGGTACCGGGTATAGCCACATTTTGTACGGCCGGGCCAGGTGCGGCTTGGTCTTGCGCAGCACCAGCAGCGAGATGATCTGCGCCACTGACTGCACCAGGATCATCACCGTGGTCAGCAGCTGAATCAGCGTGTTCAGGTCGGTCAGGCGTCCAATCATGAACCCTACGGAAGTCAGCAGGCCCATGCTCAGGATGCCGTAGGTCGGGAATTCGTGCTTGGGGTGGACCTTGCTGAAGGCGTTGAAGAACACCTTGTCTTTCGCCGCTTCGAACGGCACCCGGGAGCCGCCCAGCAGCCCGGCAAACACCGAGGCCACGGCGGTGATCAGGATCAATACGGTGACGATCCCGGCGGCGGTGCTGCCCCAGGTTTCACTGAGCACCACCGAGGCCACCGATTTATAGGCGGGGGATTCGGGGTCGAGCATGCGGTGCCAGTCCACCACGCCCAGGACGCCCACTTGCATCAACAGGTAGACCGCGAGGATGCCGAGGATCGAAAACACGATCGACTTGGGAATCACCCGGCCTGGTTGCTCGACTTCACCGGCCAGGTACGCCGAAGTGTTGTAGCCCAGGTAGTCATAAATACCGATGGTCAAGCCGCCGGCCATGCCCAGCCAGAAGCTGCTGTCGCCGAGGTTGAATGCGCCCTCGGGGAAGCTGAAGGCCAGGTCTGCATGGAAGTTGGTGAAGGCCGCGGCGATCAATGCACCGATGCTGATCAGCATGATCACCCACAGCACGATGCTCAATTTGGCGATGGACTCGATCTTGCGCCACAGCATCACGATCACCAGCCAGATCACCGCCAGGCCAATCAGGTTGCCGGCGGTCTGGCTCATGTTCGGCCAGAACCACGTCAGGTACTGCACGAAGCCGATGATGCCGGTGGACATGATCAGCGGGATAAACAACATGGCCGTCCACACGAACAGGAACGGCAGCAGCTTACCTGTGCGCTTGCCGAAGGCTTCCCGCAAGTAGTTATAGGTACCGCCCGCGCCGGGCAGGGAGGCGCCGAGTTCGGCCCACACCAGGCCGTCACACAGGGCCAGCAAGGCGCCGAGGATCCAGCCGAGGTAAGCCTGGGGGCCGCCCATGATCACGATCATGGTGGGGATGGTGATAAACGGACCCACGCCGCACATCTGGCTCATGTTCAGGGTGATGGCGGGGAACAGACCGATTTTGCGTTTGCCGTTGGGCAAGTCCGGATCGACGGGTGTCAACGTGCTCATGGGGGAACGACCTCTTAATCGGATGACAGAAGGGGTTGGGGGCAGTTGCAAAGAGGTTGCGTGCCATCAAGGGCTTCTATCGACCCGTCATTGTTTTTATGGGGCGTAATCGCAGATTGCTGTAGGTGCAATCGTGCGAGGTGCTAAGAAAAGCACGGCTCGAGTATTAATTCAACTTGATTTAATTAATCGGGGCAGCGGATTATCACCCCATGAAAAATCCCAAGCTCAAACGTGCGGTGACCACCGGCACCAACGCCGAACATGCCCGGCAGCACAACCGCCGGGTGATTCTGGAAGCCATTCGACAGAGCGGCCGCCTGACCCGTGCCGACCTCACACGGTTGACCTCGCTGACGGCGCAGACGGTGTCGAACATCGTCACCGAGTTGCAGGAAGAAGGTGTTTTGCTGGCGCACGCGGCAGAGAAGGGCGGACGTGGCCAGCCACCCGTGCCGCTGTCGCTGAACCCCGAGGGCGGTTATTCGATCGGGTTTCACGTTGAGCAGCATCGCATTATTGCCGTGCTGCTCGACCTGCTCGGCGAAACGGTGGCGCAAGTGACGTTGACGGTCAGCTACCCGACGTTCGAACAGGCCTTGCCGCTGATCGTGGGTTGCGTAGAAGACTTCTGCCGGCAACGCCCGGGCGGACGTTTCCTCGGTGTTGGCATTGCCTTGCCAGGGCCTTTCAGCGTTGAAGGCATGACCTGCGTGGGCCCCACGGCAATGTCCGGCTGGGACGACCCGGGTATCCCGCTGCGGTTGCAGCGCGACATCGGCTTGCCGGTGCTGATTGAAAACGATGCCACCGCGGCGACCATGGGCGAGCGTCTGTATGGAATCGCCAGCGGCCTGCATAACTTCGTGCATCTGTTCATCGGCAGCGGCCTGGGGGCTGGCCTGTACCTGGATAACCGCCTGTATTCCGGGCATTGGCACAACGCCGGCGAGATCGGCCACATGACCGTGGTGCCTGACGGCAAGGCCTGTTATTGCGGTAATCACGGCTGCCTGGAGCGCTATATTTCCATTGCTGCGCTGCTGGAGCATTTGGGGCACCCGGCCGAGCAGGACCTGGCGGCGTGGGACATGAATGACCAGGAATTCAATGAGGGCGTCGATGCCTGGCTCGACGAAGCGGCACCCGCGTTGAAGCAGGCCATCAACATCCTTGAATCGGTACTCGACCCGCAAACCATCCTCATCAGTGGTTTCCTGCCGCAACCGATCCTGGTCCGGCTGATCGCCCGCCTCGAGCCTTTGAGCCGCTCCATCAGCAGCCGCTCCGATCGCCTGCACCCCCGCATTCAAATGGGCACCGCCGGGCACGACGCCGTGGCGCTGGGCGCTGCAGCATTGATGATTCTGGCGGAGATCAGCCCGGACTATGAGGCGTTGCTCAAGCCGGAATAAAAAGAGCTATCGCAAGTCTGGCCCATTGCGAAAAACTCTTGAACGCGCCTCTGAGCGTTATAGGGTGACCAGGCCGTCCAGCCCTGGTCAGACTTCAAGTACCTGAGCCTCTTCAGAGAGCAATGCCAACGCCGGGCGTTTTCAGCCCGGCGCCGTCACAGGTACACAAAACATATGGATGCCCGCCAGGCGATTACTGCGCCTTGGCGTTCTTGATATCACTGATGACCTGTTTGGCAATCGCCTGGACCTGCTTCTGGGTCATGGCCGACGCCACGCCTTCCCAGGCCGAAGATTCGGTTTCATAGGTTCGTGCGCCCAGGGGTGCGCCGGACTTCAAGTCGCAAAAGTCAGCCTTCGAGAAGACCCACGCGTTACCCACCAAGGCACCTGCCGCGTAGCGGCTGCCAGCAGTCAGGTAGCGAAACTTGCTGACGTTGATGGTGATGCCCACGCCATCGGCGCTGCCGGTGTTGATGGTTGGCGTTTCCTTGAGGCTATAACCGGCCTGCTGCGCTTCGGTTTGCAGGGCCGCGCCCCATTGTTGCTTGAGCAGTGGCCAGTCCTGGTTTTGCTCGACGGTTGCATTGCCTTTGAAGCTTACTACCAGGTTTTGTTTGGCCGGTTCCGCAATGGCCAGCGCGTCTGTACCGCCGCTTTTTACCTTGGCTGCGCAGCCACCCAGCATCGAGAGGGCAACAGCGAACGACAGGGCGTAGAGCGCCTTGGAGGTTTTCATTGAATTTGCGTATCCACAACAATTGAGAAAGGGCGGGCCACCCCATCGGGTGGGGCGGCTACGATGCTTGAACCGCTTGCCGTCTGGCAAGCGATGACTGCCAAATGCCCTCTAACACCCACAAACTTTATTGGTTTGCAGCAACAGTTTTTCTTGTTGGACACCTCCCGCCCCGAGCAGCAAAGATGCCGCCACTGACGCTCGACCTTCCAGGTCAACAATAAAAAACCGAGCCGGGCTGCGCGCCGTTTTCTTGCAGTGAACCCCTTTGTTCACTCCCTGCTTTACTGGCGCCGCAGCGCGCACTTAAGGACCTCACCGCCATGCAAACTATTGTGAACCTATGGCCGCTGATTGGCGTACTCGTCATCGTGGTTGGCTTTGTGTTGCGCATCAACCCGCTGTTGGTCGTTACGGCAGCGGCGATTGCCACCGGGTTTGCCGCCCACTTCCCGCTGGAAAAGATCCTCGCCACCATGGGTGACGGTTTCCTCCAGACCCGGGCCTTGCAACTGATCCTGTTATTGCCCCTGGCCGTGATTGGCTTGCTGGAGCGCCATGGATTACGGCTGCATGCACAAAACTGGATCGCGCGTTTTGAACGGGCCACCGTCGGGCGCTTGTTGATCATCTACCTGTTTGTGCGTGAAACCACAGCGGCCATGGGCCTGACCAGCCTGGGCGGTCACCCACAGATGGTGCGGCCGTTGCTGGCGCCGATGGCGGAAGGCGCGGCAGAAAAACGCTACGGCAAACTTCCCGACAAGCTTCGCCACAAGGTCCTGGCCATGTGCGCGGCGACCGACAACGTAGGGCTGTTTTTTGGCGAGGACATCTTCGTGGCCTTTGGTGCGATTGCGCTGATGCACACCTTCCTGCTGGGTTCGGGGGTTGACGTCGAGCCTTTGCACATTGCGGTCTGGGGCATCCCGACGGCCATCTGCGCGTTCATTATCCACGCCATCCGCTTGCACCGTTTCGACCGAATGCTGACCCGAGCGCTGCCCTCGGCCAGGCCGGCGGAGGTGGTGCAATGATTATCTCCATTGAATACCTGTACTGGCTGGCCGGCGTTCTGCTGGTGATCACCGCCGGGATGATCCTGATGGACCGAACCCACCCCAAGCGCTGGTCGAGTTCGTTGTTCTGGCTGCTGTTTGCCATACCGTTTTTAGTCGGGGAGCGTCTGCCCTCGGTGGTGGTCGGCGTGGGTGTAGTGGTGATGGCGCTCATCGCGGGCCTGGGCGGCGTAGGCCGCGGTGCACACGCCCAGTTGCATGACAAGGCTGCGCGGGCCAGCGCTGGCCGCTTGGGGCATAAATTATTTATTCCGGCATTGGCCATCCCGTTGACTACGGTGATCGGCTCGGTGCTGCTCAAACACACCGAGATTGGCGGTGTACCGCTGCTGGACCCGAAAAACACCACCTTTGTGTCCCTGGGCATTGGCTGCCTGATTGCGCTGGCGCTGGCGTGCTGGCTGACACGTGACACCCCGGTACAAGCCCTTCGCGAGTCCCGCCGCCTGACCGAAGCGCTGGGTTGGGCGATGGTGCTGCCGCAGATGCTCGCGATGCTCGGGCTGTTGTTCAACGAAGCAGGGGTTGGTACGGCCGTGGCGCACGTCACCACCACCTACATCAACCTGGATTACAAGCTGGTAGCGGTGATGGTCTATGTGCTCGGCATGGCGCTGTTTACCGTGATCATGGGCAATGGCTTTGCCGCCTTCCCGGTGATGACCGGCGGCGTCGGCGTGCCGGTGCTGGTGGGTATCTACGGC
This sequence comes from Pseudomonas sp. Bout1, assembly GCF_034314165.1. Classification (GTDB taxonomy): domain Bacteria; phylum Pseudomonadota; class Gammaproteobacteria; order Pseudomonadales; family Pseudomonadaceae; genus Aquipseudomonas. Next base: position 2,399,920 of record NZ_JAVIWK010000001.1, read on the forward strand.
GGCAACCCGGCGGTGATGGCTGCGATCGGGATGTTCTCCGGCTACTGCGGTACGCTGCTGACACCGATGGCGGCGAACTTCAACATTGTCCCGGCGGCGTTGCTTGAGCTGCCGGATAAAAACGCGGTTATCAAGGCGCAGATGCCGACCGCATTGATGATGCTGGTGGTCAATATTGTCCTGCTCTACCTGCTGATGTGAGGCTGTGATGCGTACTGTATTGCTGACGGGTTTCGAACCGTTTGACCATGACCTGATCAACCCGTCCTGGGAGGCAGTCCGCCTGTTGGACGGTGTGCAGTTGGACACCGATGTGCGGATTGTCGCGGGGCAGTTGCCCTGCGCCTTTGCCACTGCGGGCGAGTGCCTGGCTGAACTGCTGGCCGAGCATCGCCCGCAGATGGTGATTGCGACCGGGTTGGGCCCCGGGCGCAGTGATATTTCCATCGAACGGGTCGCGATCAATCTCAACGACGCACGGATCCCGGACAACCGGGGCGAGCAGCCTATCGACACAGATGTGGTGCCCGGTGGCCCCGCAGCCTACTTCAGCACTTTGCCCGCCAAGGCCATGGTGAAGGCTGTGCGTGAGGCCGGCATTGGGGCTTGTGTCTCGCAAACCGCCGGTACCTTCGTGTGCAATCAGGTGTTCTACCTGTTGCAGCATGCGCTTGCCGGGTCGGCGGTGCGCAGCGGTTTCATCCATGTGCCGTGGCTGCCCGAACAGGTGGCGGGACGCCTGCCGGAGCCGCCCTCGATGGCGTTGGCGGCTCAGGTTGAAGGGTTGCGGATTGCAGTGCTGGCGGCCTGGAATACCCCGGTGGATATTACTGAAACGGGTGGGCAAGTCAGCTGAGGTTGTCAGTTTCGCGCCTTGGAAAAAACAACTCGAAGCACGTCACGCCGTCCTCGCTGCTGACGCTGTAGCGCCCGTTGTGCAACTGCATGATGGTCGCGACGATGGACAGCCCCAACCCATTGGAGTGCGCCGAGCGCTCCCGGGATTCATCCACGCGATAAAACCGCTCGAACAACCTCGGCAAATGCTCCGCCGGGATGGTCGTGCCCAGGTTGCTGACTTTCAGGTTGATGCCTTGTGCATTGGGCGTGGCCTGGATCAACAGTTCGGAACTCGGCGCACCATATTTAATGGCGTTGGCGCACAGGTTGGCCAAGGCGCGGCGCAGCAGCATCGGTTCGGCCCAGATCACGCCGTCGCCCTTGGCGAGGATGCTGATGTCGACGTCGCCCGCCAGGCCTTCGAAGTAGTCGGCCATGCGTTCCACTTCGTCGGCCGCATCCAGTTCCTGGCGTTGGCGCAGCGCGCTGGCGGGGTCGGTGCGGGCCAGGAACAACATGTTGTCGAGCATGCGCGCCAGGCGTTCGAGTTCTTCCACGTTGGAGGCCAGCAGTTGCTGGTAGGCCTCGACGCTGCGGTGTTGCTGCAACGCCACCTGGGTTTCGCCGAGCAAATTGTTGATGGGCGTGCGCAGTTCGTGGGCCATGTCGGTGGACACCTGGCCCAATTGCACAAAACCCTTGGCCAGCCGCTCAAGCATGGTGTTGAAGGAGTCAATCATCGGCAGCAGCTCTTTGGGTGCGCCGTGGCTGTCGAGGCGTGCGGCGAGGTTGCCGACGCCGATGCCTTGGGCATGCACCGCCAGGCGCCGCAGCGGCAGCAGGCCGCGATGCACCAGCAAGTAGCCGATCACCGCGAGCACCATCGCGGCGAGGCTGGCGAGGATGTAGACACTCAGCCTATAGCTGGCGAGCACGGCAGTGCGCTCGGTCATCAGCCGCCCGGTGGTGACTTGCAGGCTGCCCAGGTCGCCGGAGTCGATGGTGGCGGCCAGCGTGGAGAAAGGCACGCCGTTGATGCCGGGCAAGTGTTGCACGTCGGCGAACTCCAGGGTGTGGTCCTTGGGTACCGGGGCAACGTCGGGCATGTCAATGTTGCCGGGGTTCACTTCCAGCAACGGCTTCTGACCTGGTGAGGCGATGCTCAGTACCGACTCGCGGTTGCCCAGCATGTTCTGGAACAGCTCCGGCTTGGTCTTGATCAGGTCCAGGGTGTTGCTGTCGTTCAGCAGGTTGCGCAGTTGGTCGACCCGGTAAATCAGCGCGGCGTCGTCACGGTGGATCAGCTCGCGCTCAAGCTCGCGGTACAGCGCCACGCCGAGGGTCGCCAGCAGGGCAAACGCCAGCAAGGCGAAGATCAGCGCCAGGCGCAGCGTCAGGGAGTAATGCCGGGGCTTGCTCATGGTTGCGTGTCGAAGCGGTAGCCGATGCCGCGCACGCTGTGGATCAGCTTGAGCTGGAACGGGTCGTCGATTTTCAGGCGCAGGCGGCGCACGGCCACGTCGACCACGTTGGTGTCGCTGTCGAAATTCATGTCCCACACTCTTGATGCGATCAGTGAGCGCGACAGCACCTGGTCCTGGTGGGTAGCGAATAAGTGCAACAAGGCGAATTCCTTGTTGGTCAGGGTGATGCGCACGCCGCCGCGAGTGACGCGGCGCTTGAGTACATCGATCTGCAGGTCGGCGATCTGCAGTTGTTCTTCTTCACGGCTAGGCCCGCGCCGGGTCAGGGTGCGCAGGCGCGCCACCAGTTCGGCGAAGGAAAATGGCTTGATCAGGTAATCGTCAGCGCCCAGTTCCAGGCCCTTGATGCGGTCGGCAATGTCGTCCCGGGCGGTCAGGAACAGCACCGGGGTGTCGGCTTCCTTGCGCAGGCGGCGCAGCACTTCCCAACCGTCCATCTTCGGCATCATTACGTCCAGCACGATTACGTCGAACGGGGTTTGCAGGGCCAGGTGCAAACCGTCCACACCGTCGCGGGCGAGGCTCACGGAGTAACCCAGTTCCTGAAGGCCATTTAGCAGGTAGTTGCCCGCCTTGGGCTCGTCTTCGACTACGAGGATATTCATGGGAGTTGCCCTGGTGATGTGCCGGTTGTGCGTGGCGCAAGTGTAGCCCGATCAATTGTCATTGGGGCAACCGATGCCCTGTACCTGGTAGTCCAGCACGTGTTCGCGGCCCTGGCTGTCGAGGTAGTCGAGGCGGGCCGGGACAATGCCGCACTGGCCGTAGGTGTCGGTGCTGGAGAGCACCTTGGCCACGTCCATGTGCATGAAGAAGCCGGCTTTGTCATGGATGATCGAGGTGGCGGCAGTGGTACCGGCGAAGGCCGAACCGGTGGCGACAAGGGCAGCAAAGCCGAGGATAAACAGTTTCATGGCGGTATCTCTCTTTAAGGGTTGGCTGCCGGTATCCGGCAGTGAGTTCACAGTAACCAGGCGACACAAACAGCCAGCCAACAGGATGATGACAAGTTCGTAATGAAGGGCTTAAGGCTGGCGGCCAGACGCTTCAAGGATCAGGTCGCTGATCTCCTTGGCGTGGGACACCAGCGACAAGTGGCTCGACGGCACTTCGATGGTGGTGGCGTTCATGCGCTTGGCGAGGAAGCGCTCCAGGTCCGGGTTGATGGTCTGGTCGTTGCTGGACACGGCATACCAGGACGGCTTGGTGTGCCACGCGGCGTTGACGGTGCGACCGCTGAACAGGGTCTTGGCGATGGGTTGCTGGACGGCGAAGAGCTCCATGGCCTTGGCGCGGGGCACGTCGGCGGCGAAGTATTTGAGGAAGGCGTCCTGATTCAGCGTCAGGTAACCGTCGTGCTCCACCACACCCGCACGTACGGGTGTGCTCGGGTATTTGGCGGACAGGGCGACGAAGTCTTCATTGGCGTCGGGGGCGCGGGCGGCGACGTACACCAGGGAGCTGACCTTAGGGTTGACTCCGGCGTCGCTGACCACGGTGCCGGCGTAGGAATGGCCGACCAGCACGGTAGGACCGTCCTGTTGATCAAGTACGCGGTTGGTCGCGGCGACGTCATCTGCCACCGAGGTCAGCGGGTTTTGCACGGCGGTCACGTGCAAGCCGGCGGCCTGCAGGCGGGTGATCACCTCGGACCAGCTTGAGCCGTCAGCCCAGGAGCCGTGTACCAGCACCACGTTGTTGGCTTTTACCGGTGCAATCGGGCCAGCCACGGCGGCGCCGGCACCCAGCATCAACAGGCTGGCGGCGATCAGGCAGAGTTTGCTTGCAGGTTTCATGGGGCGGGCTCGCTTCTATCAGTGGGAAGTTGGGCCACCCGGTGTGGGTGACTGACGACTTCACTGTATGAAGTGAGAGTGCTGGCAACACTTACAGCTTAATGACAAGTTTGTAATGCAAGGGGCAGTTGCAAGGCCGCCCCGGTTCAAGGGTGGTCGGTGACGCATCAGGCCATGCGGGCTTCCCGCAGGCGCTCGGCGCCACCTTCTGCCAGGCCACGCTCATGCAGGCGGTCGGCGCCGCCCTCGGCGAGCAAGTGGGATGGCTGGGCCTTGGCTACGGCGGCATGGCTGCTGGCCGACGCCATGGACGAGAGCCCCAGGCCTGCGATTACAGCCAGGCCGAATATCAGGGAAGATGCTTTCGAGAGTTTAAACATGGGGGTGCTCCTGCGAGTAAGTCAGCCGGGCTGGCTGGTGGTCGTAGTTAATCCCCGGGGTGTATCCGCCATGTGTGCCTGGGCGTGGTGAACTGCAGGTTCGCGTATCCGGGCAGGGTTTCCATACAGTCCGATACAAAACCACGGGAAGGTTTACAGCGTTTGGACCGATCCGTAGATTGCACCAGGCAAGTGGTTCGTCAGCACCCAACACCGGGTGACGAAAGCAAGAGGAAGCCGAGCAGTGTCCACCCGCGATTCAGCTGTATTCGCCAACCGTTACCGCGCCTTCCTGTTCGATATGGATGGCACACTCCTGAACTCCATTGCCGCCGCCGAGCGTGTATGGGCCACATGGGCTGAACGCCATGGGCTGGACGTCGCAGCCTTCCTTAAGACCATCCATGGCGCCCGGGCCATCGATACCATCACCCGCCAGGCGTTGCCCGGGGTCGACCCTCAGGCGGAGGCACAGTGGATCACCGAGGCCGAACTCGAGGATGTGGAAGGCGTGGTGGCGATTGCCGGTGCGGTGAAATTTCTCAACGCGCTGCCCGGCGATCAATGGGCGCTGGTCACCTCTGCGCCCAAGGCCTTGGCTCTACGGCGTATGCAGGCGGCCGGTATTGAGCCGCCGGCGGTGATGGTAACGGCCGAAGATGTCGCCAGCGGCAAGCCTGACCCGGCCTGTTATGTGCTGGGTGCGCAGCGGCTGGGAGTACCGGTGCAGGACTGCCTGGTATTTGAAGATGCCAGCGTCGGGATTCGTGCCGGCGAAGCGGCGGGGGCGGATGTGATGGTGGTGACCTCGACGCACCTCACACCCATGGCCACAGACCATGCCTCGATTGCCGGGTATGAGCACCTGCAGGCCTGGCGAGACGAAACCGGCCTTCTGCATTTACAGCGCCTGGGCGCCTGATGTGAAAAAGACCGGCCCGGTTACCCGGGCCGGCCTTTGCCGCTGGCGCAAACATCAAGGCGAGGCATTGTGGCGATCTTGCGGGGCACGTCGGTCCAGCTTTCGATGAATGACGGCATGAATCGGCTTGACGCAGAAAATAAACAGGTAAGCACCCAAAAACAGCACCAGGTCCAGCCAGGAGTGGGCGTGGCGGTTGTCTTCGAACTCAAACCTCAGGCCATACTCGACCCCGATAAACGCCAGGCTGATCAGCACGACGATCAGCCAGGACTTGGATATATAAGGCTGTTTGCCCACTCGTCTCATCAGCGTGCTCCTGAGTGCACCGCAGACCGAAGGGTATTGATTACGCAATTTGGCTCTCCAATCCCCGACAAGTTCCGCGTGCTGGTGAGTGCTTGCCTGCGTAGAAGGCTGCTTGCGGCTATTACTGAGAAGTGTTCCTGCCTATTACACAAGAGGAGTACGCCCTATGTTCGTTAAGTGGTTTTTGGCAGCCATCCATTTGCTGGCATTCGCCATGGCATTGTCGGCAGTGCTGGCCCGGGGCAAAGCTTTGCGATGCCTGGCGGATAATCAGCCTTCTACCGTACGCCGCGTGTTGATCTCAGACAATATTTGGGGAGTCAGCGCCCTGGCGTTATTGGTAACCGGCGGCCTTCGAGCCTTTGGCGGTTACGAGAAGGGCACTGAATATTACCTGCACCAGCCGTTGTTTCACGTGAAGATGGCGTTGCTGCTGATTATTTTGCTGCTGGAAGTTGCGCCGATGATCCGGTTGGTCCATTGGCGAGTCAGGTTGGCGCGTGGCACACCGCTTGATTTAAACCGGGCGGGGTTATTTGCGCGCATCAGCCATATCCAGGCACTGATGATTGTGTTGATGATGGTTGCGGCGAGCGGCATGGCGCGCGGCGTCGGCCTGGGCTGACGATAGCCTGGCACGGGGAGCAGGGCATATGACGCGCTGGTCACGGTAAGCCGCGAACAGGCCAAAAGAGGTTTTCGCCAGCCGTTACAGTGAACGAAAGGGCTGGCTACTGGAGGCGCTTCAAGGTGTCTGGTTTTTGTCCGGAGCTGTCAGACCCGCCTGGATACGTTGGTAGATCTCCTCGCGATGCACGGCAACGTCCTTTGGAGCATTGATGCCGATTCTTACTTGCTGGCCGCTAACGCCCAGAATGGTGATCGTAATGTCATCACCGATGTTTATGCTTTCACCGACTTTGCGGGTGAGTATCAGCATGGACTTCTCCTTGATTGCTTTGAAGGACACATGTTTCAGACAGGGCAGATGTCGGATGTGTGTAGCTTACTGCGAAGCGCTTCCCTGTGGCTGCCTCTTTTAGGACGCATAGAGGCGGCATTAATTCCCATGGCGCCATCATACAGGTCTGCGATACATCATTCGCATTGTTTAAGCCAACGTTTATGACGGCCAGAATAGCCAGTGAATGATAAAGTCGCCTCTTTGATCCTCTAAGGAGCAGGGTAGTGCGTAAAGTAGCGATGGCAATTGCGGTGTTGGCACTGGCCGGTTGCGGTGAAGGTAAAAGCGTCGATACCCCCAAGGCCAGTCCTGCCGTTGTCGAGGCGCCTGCCCAGGCCCAACCTGCGGTCGGTGCGATCGCGTCCCAGGAATGGGATGTATGGGTGGGACCGCCGGATCACAAGCTGCAGGCGATCACTGACCTGACGGCGTGGCTGCTCGAACACGGTTTCAGTTTCTATCTGGCGAAGGAAGACGGTAAGGACCAGGTACTGATGGGCCCGTTCAGCACCAAGGCCGAGGCCGAGGCGAAGCAGGTGCAGTTGACTGAAAAACTGGCGACTGCGAAGAAAAATGACACCGTGTCCGAGGTCATCGAACACAAGGTTGCGCAGTAACCAACCGGTAAGCGGGAGGCCATGGCGCCCCCGCTTTTTTTACCTTCAGCCGCAGGCTTTCAAGTTCACCGGGCCGACAAATTCATTGCCGCGCCCCATCACGCAGGCCACGGTTTGATTGCGCTGGCGTTCCCAGGGTTGTACCGGGTAGGTCTTGTTCCAGGCTTCGTAGAGCTGACGGTCCTGTTTCGACAGGCGCAGCCCATACTGCTTGCTCATATAAAAGTACGTACGGGCGATCATCCCGCGAATGGAAGGGCGGGGCATGACCTTCTTGGCCTTGAAATCCACCTGGGTCAGGCACGAGCCATATTGCCCGCTTTGTACCGGCAACCAGCCAAAGCTGAAGTTATTGCGGTCACCATTGACCTCGCCGATGCTCGGCACCAGGTTGTGCAGGTCTGCTTCGGCGCGCTTGTATACCGCATCCTTGCGGGTGCAGTTCTTGCGCCCGCCGTCCTGCCAGCACTGGCGCTGATGGCCGATCTGCCAGGCCGGAACAATGTGTTCCCATTCAATGCGCGCCGCTCGGTTGGCGTTTTTGCGCGGGATGTAGCCGCAGGCTTTCAGGTCTACCCGGTTACCGTTGTATTTGCAGCCGCAATAAAACTCGGTGGATTGCGGCTCATACAGCTTCCAGGCGATTTTCTTGGCTTCGCTGAATGTCTTGGGGGCTTGCGCCTGGGCGGTGACAGCAAAAAATACAAACAACACACTGATAAAACGGACACTCATTGACTCAATCTTCCTTCGGCACAACCCAGAAAATCTGCACGCCGCCATCATCGCGATAAGCGAGGGTGACGTTATCGTTCTCTGCAATTTCCTCCAGTAGTCGTGCCCACTCGTCTTCCGGTTCCTGCGGCAAACGGAAAATCAACGCGGCCTTGTTTTTCTGGGCATTGGTGGAGTTGATGATTTTTTGCACGCGAACAGCCAGGCGTTGGTACGCGTCAGGAGGTGTCGGTGCTGCGGAAGAGGGCTTTGCCACGGAAGATTCCTTATTGGGCTGTACGTGCATACAGTATTTAACTGTAGGCAATTTCGCAACTGCTTAAAATCCAAGAAGTTCTTCAGACAATATTTTTGTCGAATTGATGTAGGAGGGCTTTGTTTATAAAGGATTTTTTGTGCGCAGTTAAAGCGCAGTCAGTTGAACCCGCTCGTGGCGTACCACGAGCGGGATGGCCCAACCGTTGCCGGCCGGGCCTGGGAGCGATCAATATTCCCAGAACATCCGTTGCAGTTCCTTGCTGTCCTGGGTCTTGGTCAGGGCGACCATGGCCAGGATGCGGGCTTTCTGCGGGTTCAGGTCGTGTGCAACCACCCAGTCGTATTTGTCGTCAGGCTGTTCCGCATTACGCAGAACGAAGCCGCCGGCATTCACGTGGGAAGAGCGAATGATCTGTACGCCTTGCTTGCGCAGTTCCTGCAGGGCTGGCACGACCTTGGAAGACACCGAGCCATTGCCGGTACCGGCGTGGATGATGGCTTTGGCGCCGGCCTGGGCCAGGGCTTTGTAGGCCGTGTCGCTTACGTTGCCGTAGGAATAGGCGATCTCGACGTCTGGCAGACTCTTGATGGTCTTGATGTCGAATTCCGAGTTCATGGTGTGGCGCTTGGCCGGCAGGCGGAACCAGTAGGATTTGCCTTCTACGACCATGCCCAACGGGCCCCAGGGGCTCTTGAACGCTTCGGTCTTGATGTTGACCATCTTGCTCACGTCGCGACCCGACTGGATCTCGTCGTTCATGGTCACCAGTACGCCTTTGCCGCGGGCGTCCTGGCTGCCGGCTACGGCAACGGCGTTGTACAGGTTGAGCATGCCGTCAGCCGACATCGCGGTGCCCGGGCGCATCGAGCCGACCACGACGATGGGCTTGTCGGTCTTCTCCACCAGGTTGAGGAAGTAGGCGGTCTCCTCCAGGGTGTCGGTGCCGTGGGTGATCACGATGCCATCGACGTCCTTGCTGTCGGCCAGTTCGGCGACGCGACGACCCAGTTGCAACAGGTTTTCGTTGGTGATGCTTTCAGAGGCAATTTGCAATACTTGCTCGCCGCGAACGTTGGCGATCTGGCTAAGCTCAGGAACACCGGCGATCAATTGTTCGATGCCGACTTTGGCGGCCTGGTAGGTGGCACTGTTGGCAGCGCTGGCACCAGCGCCGGCGATAGTGCCGCCGGTAGCGAGGATCACCACGTTGGCCAGTTTTTGCTTGGTTTCAGCTTCTTTTGCCTGAGCGGCAACAGGGAACAGCAGCAGGAGGGCTAATGCGCCCGGTACGAAAGTTTTCAAAGCAGATTTCATTATTCTTCTCTCTAGTTTTTGATGAGTGCCGATGCAGGTTCATCTATAAACACCCGGGCAGTTCTGAACGCCACGAGGTGCTGAGTAAGAGCAGGATTTGTACCAGCGGTATTTTGTTATTTGATAGAATTTAACGTATTGATTTATATGGGTTTTTGTTTGAGTTTCAGCCGAGGTTTTGGGTTTTGCGTCCGGCTTTCCGAATAAATCCAAGGGTACTGTTCGGTTGTCCGAAAAGGATGACGGAAAAGTGATGGGGTAATACGTAGCAGGCACACCGGGACCTGTCGTTTCAGAGAACGATCAACCCGTACCAATGTTTAACGCAGGACAGCCAATGGCCGCGAGGGCAGGGCGTAGAGCGAATTCATCAAAAGGCTGTTTTCTTCCGTTGACAAATCCCCACAAGCTTCTCATAGTTTGACCTAACGCAAACGTTTGCGAGATGTTTCACGGGATACACCTTGAGTGTCGTGAAAGCTCGTATCAGTCGCCCGGGTGGGATGGCTGCCGAAGCGTTCTTCGGTGCAAGCGTTGCTCACAATAATCATAAGATCGGAGTGAACCCATGAAGCTGCCATTTGCTGGACGTCTTCTTGCTGTCGCTGTGCTTGCTGCCGCATCCGCCGCCCTGCCTCTTTCCTCTGTATTTGCTGCCGAGACCGCCGCCAAACCCAAGGTCGGCCTGGTCATGAAGTCCCTCGCCAACGAATTCTTCGTCACCATGCAAGACGGTGCCAAGGAATACCAGAAGGCTCACTCCGCTGATTTCGACATGATCACCAACGGGATCAAGAACGAAACCGATACCTCCGCGCAGATTGATATCGTCAATCAGATGATCCTGTCCAAGGTTGACGCGATTGTCATTGCTCCCGCCGACTCGAAAGCCTTGGTTACCGTGCTGAAAAAAGCCTCGGATAAGGGCATCAAGATCGTCAACATCGACAACCGTCTTGACGTGGACGTGCTGAAAAGCAAAAAACTCGATATCCCATTCGTAGGCCCCGACAACCGCAAGGGCGCGCGTCTGGTCGGTGAAGAACTGGCCAAGCACCTCACCAAAGGTGACCAGGTTGGCATCATCGAAGGCGTGTCCACCACCACCAACGCCCAGCAGCGTACCGCGGGCTTCAAGGACGCGATGGATGCCGCCGGCATGAAGATCGTCTCCACCCAGTCCGGTGAGTGGGAAATCGACAAGGGCAACGCGATTGCCGCTGCAATGCTCCAGGCAAACCCGAACATCAAGGCACTGTTGGCCGGTAACGACAACATGGCCCTGGGCGCAGTCTCCGCCGTGCGTGGCGCTGGCAAGGCCGGCAAAGTGCTCGTGGTGGGCTACGACAACATCGAGGCCATCAAGCCGATGCTGCAGGACGGCCGTGTCCTGGCCACCGCCGACCAGGCGGCTGCCCAGCAAGCCGTTTTCGGTATCCAGAACGCCCTGAAGCTGGTCAAGGGTGAAAAAGTCGATGCCGTGGATGGCATGATCGAAACCCCGGTCGAACTCATCCTCAAGAAGTAATTCCCGGCAGCACCAAACAGCGTCCGCTCACCCCGAGCGGACGCCTGGAGACGTTCCTATGTCATCTTCCGCACCGAACGCTGTCCTCTCGGTCAGCGGTATCGGCAAGACCTATGCCCAACCGGTTCTATCCGACATCACCCTGACGCTCAATCGTGGGGAAGTGTTGGCGCTTACCGGTGAGAATGGCGCAGGTAAAAGTACCCTGTCGAAGATTATCGGCGGGCTGGTTACACCGACCGACGGCCAGATGCAGTTCAATGGCCAGGCCTACACGCCGGGCAGCCGGACCCAGGCTGAAGAGCAGGGCATCCGCATGGTCATGCAGGAACTCAACCTGCTGCCGACCCTGACCGTCGCCGAAAACCTGTTCCTCGACAACCTGCCCAGCCACGGTGGCTGGATCAGCCGCAAGCAACTGCGCAAGGCCGCCATCGAAGCCATGGCCCAGGTTGGCCTGGACGCCATCGACCCGGACACCCTGGTCGGCAGCCTCGGTATCGGCCACCAACAAATGGTCGAGATCGCCCGCAACCTGATTGGCGATTGCCACGTACTGATCCTTGACGAACCCACGGCGATGTTGACTGCCCGTGAAGTCGAGATGCTGTTTGAACAAATTACCCGCCTGCAAGCCCGGGGCGTGTCGATCATCTATATTTCCCACCGGCTCGAAGAACTGGCCCGTGTCGCCCAGCGCATTGCGGTATTGCGTGACGGCAAGCTGGTGTGTGTCGAGCCGATGGCCAATTACAACAGTGAGCAACTGGTCACGCTGATGGTGGGCCGCGAACTGGGCGAGAAAATCGACCTGGGCCCGCGCACCATTGGCGCGCCGCTGTTGACGGTAAAAGGCCTGACCCGCTCGGACAAGGTCCGCGATGTGTCCTTTGAAGTGCGTGCCGGTGAAATCTACGGCATCTCCGGCCTGATCGGGGCTGGCCGTACGGAGTTGTTGCGCCTGATCTTCGGCGCCGATATCGCCGACAGCGGCACGGTGGCCCTGGGCACACCCGCGCAAGTTGTCAGCATTCGTTCGCCCGTCGACGCGGTAGGTCACGGCATCGCCCTGATCACCGAGGACCGCAAGGGCGAAGGCCTGCTGCTGACCCAATCGATCGGCGCCAATATCGCATTGGGTAACATGCCTAAGGTCTCCAGCGGTGGGCTGGTCAATAGTCGTGACGAAACGGCCTTGGCCAAGCGCCAGGTCGACGCCATGCGCATCCGCAGTTCCAGCACGGCGCAGTTGGTGTCGGAGTTGTCGGGCGGCAACCAGCAGAAGGTGGTGATCGGCCGCTGGCTGGAGCGCGATTGCGCGGTGATGCTGTTCGATGAGCCCACCCGGGGAATCGACGTCGGCGCCAAATTCGATATTTACGCCTTGCTCGGCGACTTGACCCGCCAGGGTAAAGCGCTGGTGGTGGTGTCCAGCGACCTGCGTGAGCTGATGCTGATCTGCGACCGTATCGGCGTGCTCTCCGCCGGGCGCCTGATCGAGACCTTCGAGCGCGACAGCTGGACCCAGGACGAATTGCTTGCGGCCGCATTTGCCGGCTATCAGAAACGTGATGCGCTGCTCAACGACGCAGCGCCTAGGAATACCCCATGAAAACCACTTCCTCTCCCGCAAAACGTGGCGGCAACTTCTATGGCCTGGGCACCTACCTGGGCCTGGCCGGTGCCTTGCTGGCGATGATTGCGTTGTTCTCGTTCCTGAGCGACCACTTCCTCTCGTACGACACCTTCAGCACCCTGGCCAACCAGATTCCCGACCTGATGGTGTTGGCGGTTGGCATGACCTTCGTGCTGATCATCGGTGGCATCGACTTGTCGGTAGGTTCCGTGTTGGCGCTGGCCGCTTCGGCCGTCAGCGTGGCGATTCTCGGCTGGGGCTGGAGTGTGTTACCGGCCGCCATACTGGGCATGGGCTGCGCGGCGTTGGCCGGGACCATTACCGGCTCTATTACGGTGGCGTGGCGCATCCCGTCGTTCATCGTGTCACTCGGCGTGCTGGAAATGGCCCGCGGCGTGGCGTACCAGATGACCGGCTCGCGCACCGCCTACATCGGTGATTCATTTGCCTGGTTGTCCAACCCGGTGGCCTTCGGCATCTCACCTTCGTTCATCATTGCGTTGCTGGTGATCATCGCCGCGCAACTGGTGTTGACGCGTACTGTGTTTGGTCGCTACCTGATCGGCATCGGCACCAACGAGGAGGCCGTGCGCCTCGCTGGGATCAATCCCAAGCCGTACAAAATCCTGGTGTTCAGCCTGATGGGCCTGTTGGCCGGCGTGGCGGCACTGTTTCAGATTTCGCGCCTTGAAGCGGCGGATCCAAACGCCGGTTCCGGCCTTGAGCTGCAAGTCATCGCTGCGGTGGTAATCGGCGGCACCAGCCTGATGGGCGGGCGTGGCTCGGTGATCAGTACCTTCTTCGGCGTGCTGATTATCTCGGTACTGGCGGCAGGGCTGGCGCAAATTGGCGCCACCGAACCGACCAAACGTATCATCACCGGTGCCGTGATCGTGATCGCGGTGGTGCTGGATACTTACCGCAGCCAGCGCGCCAGTCGGCGAGCCTGAGCCATGGCAACGATCAAGGATGTGGCCGCGCTTGCAGGGATTTCCTACACCACCGTGTCCCATGTGGTAAACAAGACGCGCCCGGTCAGTGAGCACGTACGGATCAAGGTCGAGGCTGCCATCAAGCAGCTCGACTACGTGCCCAGTGCGGTCGCGCGATCGCTGAAGGCCAAGACCACGGCGACCATCGGCCTGCTGGTGCCCAACAGCCTCAACCCGTATTTTGCGGAATTGGCCCGGGGCATCGAGGATTACTGCGAACGGAACGGCTATTGCGTGATCCTCTGCAACTCCGACGATAATGCCGAAAAGCAGCGCAGCTACCTGAGGGTGCTGCTGGAAAAACGTATAGACGGGTTGATCGTGACCTCGGTAGGCGGCGACGACAGCGGCCTGGCGACGGGCCTCAAAGCGGTGCGCACGCCCATGGTCATCGTCGACCGTGCGCTGGACGGGATCGATGTGGACCTGGTGCGTATCGACCACGAACAGGGCGCCTACCTGGCGACCCGACACTTGCTGGACCTGGGGCACCGCGACATAGCCTGCATTGGTGGTCCGGGCCATACCCGAGTCGCGCAGATGCGTATGGCGGGTTATTACCGCGCCCTGGCCGAGGCGGGCCTTGAAGCCCTTGCGGGCCGTGTGCTGGAAAGTGATTTCACCAGCACCGGTGGTTACGCTGCTGCCGCCCAATTGCTGGCGGATAACCCGCCCAGCGCGATTTTTGCCGGCAACGACATGATCGGTTTCGGTGTATTGCGCGCGGCTGCCGAGCGCAATATCCGGGTGCCCGGCGAGCTGTCGGTGATCGGGTTTGATGATATCCAGATGAGCCAGTACGTGTACCCGGCGCTGACCACGGTGGGCCAGTCGATCCTGCAGTTGGGAGAGATGGCGGCCGAGCTTTTATTGCGACGAATTGCGACACCCCAATTGCCGATCGATCAACGCATCGTGACGCCGAGTATTGTCTTGCGCGAGTCGACGGCGCCGTTGGCCGGCGTGTTTGCCCAATACCGCTGAACCGAATTGATGAGTACTGATGTATGCCAGCAAAAGTAGTGGTAATAGGCAGCCTGAACATGGACCTGGTCACCCGGGCCAGCCGGCTGCCCCGCGCCGGTGAAACCCTGATCGGCCAATCGTTTTCCACCGTCCCGGGCGGCAAGGGCGCGAACCAGGCGGTCGCTTCGGCGCGGCTGGGTGCGCAGGTGGCAATGGTCGGCTGCGTGGGCACGGATGCCTATGGCGCGCAATTGCGCGATGCGCTGTTGGTGGAGGGGATTGACTGCCAGGCCGTCAGCAGCGTCGACGGTTCCAGTGGCGTGGCGCTGATTGTGGTGGATGACAGCAGCCAGAATGCGATCGTGATCGTCGCCGGCGGCAATGGCGAGCTCACGCCAGCCAAGCTGCAGACATTTGACAGTGTGCTGCAGGCCGCCGACGTCATCGTCTGCCAGCTTGAAACACCGATGGACACAGTGGGGCATGCCCTCAAGCGCGGTCGCGAACTGGGCAAGACAGTGATCCTGAATCCGGCACCGGCCAGTGGCCCGCTGCCTGCAGATTGGTACGCCGCCATCGATTACCTGATCCCCAACGAAAGCGAGGCCTCGGCCTTGAGCGGCGTGGTGGTCGACTCCCTGGACAGCGCCAAGGTCGCCGCAACGCGGTTGATCAAGGCCGGCGCCGGCAAAGTAATCATTACCCTGGGTTCCGAGGGCGCGTTGTTTGCCGATGGCAAAGGCTTTGAGCACCTGGTGGCGCCCAAGGTCAAGGCGATCGATACCACGGCTGCCGGCGACACCTTCGTAGGTGGTTTTGCGGCGGCGCTGGCCAACGGCAAGAGCGAGGCTGAAGCCATTCGTTTTGGCCAGGTGGCGGCCGCATTGTCGGTGACCCGCGCCGGTGCACAACCCTCTATTCCCACATCGCACGACGTCCAAGGTTTTGTGCTCTCATGAAAAAGACTCCTCTGCTCAATATTGCGCTGTCGCGGCTGATCGCGTCCCTCGGCCATGGCGACATTCTGGTGATCGGTGATGCCGGCCTGCCGGTGCCGCCGGGCGTCGAACTGATCGACTTGGCACTGACCAAAGGCATCCCGGATTTCGTCAGCACCTTGCGCATCGTGCTCAGCGAAATGCAGGTGGAAAGCCACGTGCTCGCGGAAGAAATCCTGCTCAAGCAACCGCCGGCCCTGACGGACCTCAACACCCTGACCGAGCAGGCCGCCCTCGGCGAGCGCCGCCTGGTCAGCCATGAAGAGTTCAAACATCTCAGCCGCAAGGCGAGGGCGGTGGTGCGCACCGGCGAGTGCCAGCCTTATTGCAATATTGCGCTGGTCTCCGGCGTAACGTTCTAGAATTTCTCAACGACAAGGAGTGCGTCATGCAACGTGGTACCCAAACCCTGCGACACCTGTTCCGGAGTGTGCTGCTTTTGTCCGTGCTGACCGCTGCAAGCGCCCACGCGGCGGAAAAAATCGACCTGATCATCGACACCGACCCGGGTGCCGATGACGTAGTTGCCTTGCTGTTTGCCATGGCCTCGCCCGATGAGCTGCAGATCCGCGCGCTGACCACCGTGGCTGGCAACGTGCGCCTGGACAAGACCTCGCGCAATGCACGGCTGGCCCGGGAGTGGGCGGGGCGCGAGGATATTCCGGTATACGCCGGTGCCCCGAAACCCATGCTGCGCACGCCGATCTATGCCGAAAACATCCACGGCAAGGAAGGTATCTCCGGTGTCACCGTGCATGAGCCGAAAAAAGGCCTGGCCGAAGGCAACGCCGTTGATTACCTGATCAAGACTCTCAGCACCGCCAAGCCCCACAGCATTACCCTCGCCATGCTCGGCCCGCAGACCAACCTGGCGCTGGCATTGACCCAGGCGCCGGAGATTACTCAAGGCATCAAGGAAGTGGTGGTGATGGGCGGCGCGCACTTCAACGGTGGCAATATCACGCCAGTGGCCGAGTTCAACCTGTTCGCAGACCCAATCGCGGCCGAAATCGTGCTTAAAAGTGGCGTCAAGCTGACTTACCTGCCGCTGGACGTGACCCACAAGGTGCTGACCAGCGAAGCGCGCCTGAAGCAAATCGCTGCACTGAACAACAACGCGAGCAAAGTGGTGGGCGATATTCTCAATGAATACGTCAAGGGCGACATGGAGCACTACGGCATCCCGGGTGGCCCGGTGCATGACGCTACCGTCATTGCCTATCTGCTCAAGCCTTCGCTGTTCAGCGGCCGTGAGGTCAATGTGGTGGTGGACAGCCGTGAAGGCCCAACCTTTGGCCAGACCATCGTTGATTGGTATGACGGTTTGAAACAGCCCAAGAATGCGTTCTGGGTTGAAAACGGCGATGCCCAAGGCTTCTTCGACCTGTTGACCGAGCGCCTCGGCCGCCTGAAGTAAAGCGGTTTGCCGGTCGGCGTTCGCCGGCTGGTTCTTACTCGCGTTCGGGGTCTTGCGCCCCCAGGTGATCGGCTGGGTATTTCTCGAATACCTGGCCGATAAATGCCTGTGCGGCCTGGGTGCCCAATGCCTTCACCAGCAGATCAATACCGATGATTGCCAACTCTTCCGGGCTTCCGGGGCTGTAGGAGCCCTGCCCATGGGGCCACTTGGCTTTGATGTCGGCATGGATCGTCACGGTGGTCATGGATGTCTCGCGAGGCTGAAAGGCTGTTGGTGCGTTATCTGGCGTGCGGAGTTAACCATTTTGCGCGACGTTTGGCACTGCTACTTAGGCATGAGGGCAGGGCTGTGCGACACTGCCCGCCTGTTTAATTGCCAGGGCAAACCGCGTGCAGATTGATTTGACCAACCCCGATAACCTCACGCTGGGGGCTGTTCGCCAGATGCTTGCGTCTGCCAGCGACAACGTTCACACCCAATTGCGTGTCACCAGGGCGGGCATTGCCTACATCTCTTCGGGCGTGGTGGGCGGTGTTGATATCGACGGCCTGCTGTTCCGCCTCGAAACCTGGGCTGCGGGTTCCGGTTATGTCGGCAACGTGGCAGCCAGCGATGAGGTGTGGGTGATGCAGATTTTCAACGCGCTCAAGCAAAACTGGCCGAAGCCGCCGTTTGACTACATCGACATCTACTGACTGCATTCATATCTGGTGACGATTGATTCGCCTGTGGCGCGTGTCGAGTCAGGCAGACTGGCCCATGGCCCATTGTGACAATTCTGAAACCAATCGGCCAAACCACGGTCGCACGATCTCTGTCCATTTTTTCTCAAAGGAGGCTTCATGCCTTGGAAGCTCGCATCATTCGGTACTTTGTTGGCTGCGCTTGTGTTGTCGGGTTGCAGCACCCCGGGTACCTCTGAGCCAGCCAAAGACACGGCCGCGGCCGATGCTGGTCACAGCCGCTGTGAGGCAAAGGCTGCCGAATTCGCGGTTGGCCAGAAGGCTTCGCCACAACTGCTGGAGCAGGCCCGCAGCCGCGCCGGTGCGCAGAATGCACGCATTCTCAAGCCCGATGACATGGTCACTCTGGAATACCGTTCTGATCGCCTGAACCTCAACACCGACGACAACCTGGTGATCAATCGGGTCAATTGCGGCTGATTAGCCCAAGGCTTTTATAGCGCCCATAAAAAACCCCGTCACATGGACGGGGTTTTTTTGGCTCAGCAGAGAATTACTCGCCGCGAACCTGTGCAGCTTGCATACCCTTTTGGCCTTTCTCAGCCACGAAGGAAACGGTTTGGCCTTCTTTCAGGCTTTTGAAACCGTCGCTTTCGATAGCTTTGAAGTGTACGAACAGGTCGTCACCGCCACCTTGAGGAGTGATGAAGCCGAAGCCTTTTTCATCGTTGAACCATTTAACGGTGCCGGTTTGGCGATTAGACATGGTGTATCTCCAAGAAACATATATTTTCAGTAGTGCTGTGCTGCTCAGGCCAACTGGGCACACCGAGCTATCATAGTCGAAATGTTCGGCTTGGGAGCCCCCCCAAGGCATTGTTTGCTAGTCAATCGCGTTGTGTTTCATGCCTTGGTTGGCTGAAAGCCCCGAACTACGGGGCTTTCGCATGAAATACCAGCTGTTAAAAAAAGCCGTAAAAGCTGCGTAATTTGTGAGAAATGGCAGTTTTTGGGGCGTTTTTTGGTGTTTTACGGGGGCTGCCGGGGCGCCAGGCTTACTTTTTCTTGACGACCTTGCACGACGAAATGGCGCCAACGGCCTTGTTTTTCAGTTCCGGCGACGCGTTCTGATTGGTCATCAGTTCCTTGATCTCGGCAGTACTCAATTCGGCATTGATTTTGTCGGCACCGCATTCGCAGTGGTCTTTGGCTGTCTTGGCATCAACGTTCTGACTGGCAGCTGCGCTGCAATCCTTGACGAAGCTTTCCCGCGCACCGGCAGGCCAGTTCGAAGGCGCAGCGGCGTGTGTGCCCAGGGAAATGAGGGTCAGGGATGCGGCAAGGGCGAAAGTCGAGGTAAAACGCATGATTAAATGCTCCTGGAGTCGTGGACGAACGGTGATTCTCGGTGTGTTTGAGGCCCGCCGTACAGTTCAAGTTCACTTTTGCCCATATAAAGCCGGGAATTTGCGTTTCCTGAGGCCGAGCGGGCGTCATGACCGTTCATCTGTGCTAGCATCTTTCGCCTGGCTATTTTCCGGTGTGCCCTTTGCCGCCTTGCCAGGTTCTTTTTGTTTAACTCCAGTCACTCTGGTTCGATTATCGGTTGGCCGAAAGGCTCCTGCCGCTGTAAGGCAGGCGTTCATCATTGAACGGCCTGGTGTTGGATCTTGTACTGGCTCATCCCAACCCACGTGACCTTTGGTAGGGGTCACCACTAGGAGAGGAGGCGCCATGCCAACTATTACTCTTCCCGACGGCAGTCAACGTTCATTCGATCATTCGGTTTCCGTAGCCGAGGTCGCCGCATCCATTGGTGCAGGCCTGGCCAAGGCCACCGTTGCCGGCAAGGTCGACGGCAAGCTGGTTGATGCCAGCGACCTGATCACCGCCGATGCCAGCCTGCAAATCATCACGCCCAAGGATCAAGAGGGGCTGGAGATCATTCGCCACTCTTGCGCGCACCTGATTGGCCATGCGGTCAAGCAGCTGTACCCGACGGCGAAAATGGTGATCGGCCCGGTCATCGATGAAGGCTTCTATTACGACATCGCCTACGAGCGTCCTTTTACGCCCGACGACCTGGCGGCCATCGAGCAGCGCATGCACGCGCTGATCGAGAAAGATTACGACGTCATCAAGAAAGTCACTCCGCGCGCCGAAGTGATCGACGTGTTTACCGCTCGCGGCGAAGACTACAAGCTGCGCCTGGTGGAAGACATGCCGGACGAGCAGGCCATGGGCCTGTATTACCACGAAGAATACGTCGACATGTGCCGTGGCCCGCACGTGCCGAACACGCGCTTCCTCAAGTCGTTCAAGTTGACGAAGCTGTCCGGTGCCTACTGGCGCGGTGACGCCAAGAATGAACAACTGCAGCGGATCTACGGCACTGCCTGGGCTGACAAGAAACAACTGGCGGCCTATATCCAGCGCATCGAAGAAGCCGAAAAACGCGACCATCGCAAGATCGGCAAGCGCCTGAACCTGTTCCACCTCCAGGAAGAAGCGCCGGGCATGGTGTTCTGGCACCCGAACGGCTGGACCCTGTACCAGGTGCTTGAGCAGTACATGCGCAAAGTTCAGCGCGACAACGGCTACCTGGAGATCAAGACGCCGCAAGTCGTTGACCGCAGCCTGTGGGAGAAATCCGGGCACTGGGCCAACTACGCCGACAACATGTTCACCACTCAGTCGGAAAACCGCGACTACGCCATCAAGCCGATGAACTGCCCGTGCCATGTACAGGTGTTCAACCAGGGCCTGAAAAGCTACCGCGAGTTGCCGATGCGCCTGGCCGAGTTCGGTGCCTGTCACCGTAACGAGCCATCGGGTGCACTGCACGGCATCATGCGTGTGCGTGGCTTCACTCAGGATGACGCCCACATCTTCTGCACCGAAGAGCAGATGCAGGCCGAATCCGCTGCGTTCATCAAGCTGACCATGGACGTGTACCGCGATTTCGGCTTCACCGAAGTCGAGATGAAGCTGTCCACTCGTCCGGAAAAACGCGTTGGCTCCGACGAGCTGTGGGATCGCGCAGAAGCTGCACTGGCCGCAGCACTGGACAGTGCGGGGCTTGCGTACGACCTGCAGCCGGGCGAGGGCGCGTTCTACGGTCCGAAGATCGAATTCTCGCTGAAAGATTGCCTTGGTCGCGTCTGGCAGTGTGGTACCCTGCAGCTCGATTTTAACCTGCCGATCCGTCTTGGAGCCGAATACGTCTCCGAAGATAACAGCCGTAAACACCCGGTTATGCTGCACCGGGCGATTCTTGGTTCGTTCGAGCGGTTCGTCGGGATCCTGATCGAGCACTACGAGGGTGCGTTCCCTGCGTGGCTGGCTCCGACCCAGGCAGTGATCATGAATATCACTGATAAACAGGCAGATTTTGCCGCTGAAGTTGAAAAAACTCTCAATGAAAGCGGATTTCGTGCCAAGTCCGACTTGAGAAATGAAAAGATCGGCTTTAAAATCCGCGAGCATACTTTGCTCAAGGTTCCCTATCTTTTGGTTATCGGAGATCGGGAAGTCGAGATGCAGACTGTCGCTGTGCGTACTCGTGAAGGTGCTGACCTGGGCTCGATGCCCGTCGCCCAGTTCGCTGAGTTCCTCGCGCAAGCGGTTTCCCGGCGTGGTCGCCCAGATTCGGAGTAATTATTATTAAGCGTGAAATGAGACAAGATAAACGAGCTGCACCGAAAGCCCCGATCAACGAGAATATCTCGGCACGCGAGGTTCGGTTAATTGGCGCTGACGGCGAGCAGATTGGCATCGTCTCGATTGATGAAGCGCTTCGTATTGCTGAAGAGTCCAAATTGGACCTGGTGGAAATCTCCGCCGATGCAATCCCGCCCGTTTGCCGGGTGATGGACTACGGCAAGTCGATCTTCGAAAAGAAGAAGCAGATTGCCGCGGCGAAGAAGAACCAGAAGCAGATTCAAGTAAAAGAAATCAAGTTTCGTCCAGGGACGGAGGAAGGGGATTACCAGGTAAAACTGCGCAACCTGGTACGTTTCCTGAGTGATGGGGACAGGGCCAAGGTATCCTTGCGATTCCGCGGCCGTGAGATGGCCCACCAGGAGCTGGGGATGGAACTCCTCAAGCGGGTTGAAGGTGACCTGCTCGAGTACGGTTCGGTCGAACAGCATCCTAAGATGGAAGGACGCCAGCTTATTATGGTCATCGCCCCGAAAAAGAAGAAGTAATCAATAGGGCACGGCAGGCCTTCTGATTATGTTTATCAACTGAATGCGGAGTACCGAACATGCCAAAGATGAAAACTAAAAGTGGTGCTGCTAAGCGGTTTCTGAAAACTGCTAACGGTATCAAGCACAAGCACGCTTTCAAGAGCCACATCCTGACTAAAATGTCGACCAAGCGTAAGCGTCAACTGCGCGGTAGCAGCTTGCTGCATCCGTCTGACGTTGCAAAAGTCGAGCGCATGCTGCGCCTTCGTTAATTTTAGTCAAGAATAGAGGAAGTAACTCATGGCTCGTGTAAAGCGTGGCGTCATGGCGCGTAAGCGCCACAAGAAAATTCTGAAACTTGCTAAAGGCTACTACGGCGCGCGTTCACGCGTATTCCGTGTTGCCAAGCAAGCGGTTATCAAGGCTGGCCAATACGCCTACCGTGACCGTCGTCAGAAAAAACGTCAGTTCCGCGCTCTGTGGATCGCTCGTATCAACGCTGGTGCACGTGTTAACGGTCTGTCCTACAGCCGTTTCATCGCTGGCCTGAAAAAAGCGTCCATCGAGATCGACCGTAAGGTTCTGGCTGATCTGGCAGTGAACGAAAAAGCGGCGTTTGCTGCGATTGTCGAGAAAGCTAAAGCCACCTTGGCTTAAGTACCCCCGACAGTCACCGTGGGTCGCTTCCGCGGCCCACGGTGTTAAACGTCTTAAATAGGGGAAGAGCCTTCAAGCTCTTCCCCTATTTTGTATCTGGAGTCTGTACATGGAAAACCTGGATGCGCTGGTCTCTCAAGCACTAGAGGCTGTGCAAAGCGCAGAAGATATCAATGCCCTGGAGCAAATCCGGGTTCACTACCTTGGCAAAAAGGGTGAATTGACTCAGGTGATGAAGACCCTGGGGAATTTGCCGGCTGAAGAGCGTCCGCAAGTCGGTGCGCTGATCAACGTGGCCAAGGAGCGTGTTACAGAGGTTCTCAATGCGCGCAAGGCGTCGCTCGAGGAGGCCGATCTTGCGGCCAAGCTCGCCGCCGAGTCCATTGACGTGACCCTGCCTGGCCGTGGCCAGACCTCGGGCGGCCTGCATCCGATTACCCGGACTCTGGAACGTATCGAGCAGTTCTTCACCCACATTGGCTACGGCATTGCCGAAGGCCCTGAGGTCGAAGACGACTATCACAACTTCGAGGCGCTCAACATCCCAGGCCATCACCCGGCCCGGTCGATGCATGACACCTTCTATTTCAATGCGAACATGCTGCTGCGCACCCATACCTCTCCGGTACAGGTCCGCACCATGGAATCGCAGAAGCCGCCTATCCGCATCGTCTGCCCAGGCCGTGTGTACCGCAGCGACTCCGATATCACCCACTCGCCGATGTTCCACCAGGTCGAAGGCCTGCTGGTTGATCGCGACATCAACTTCGCCGACCTCAAAGGCACCATCGAAGAGTTCCTGCGGGTGTTCTTCGAGAAAGAGCTGGCGGTGCGTTTTCGTCCCTCGTTCTTCCCGTTCACCGAGCCGTCCGCTGAAGTCGACATGGAATGCGTGATGTGCAGCGGTAAAGGCTGCCGCGTCTGCAAACAGACCGGCTGGCTGGAAGTGATGGGTTGCGGCATGGTTCACCCCAACGTGCTGCGTATGTCCGGGATCGACCCGGAAGAATTCTCGGGCTTTGCCTTCGGCATGGGCGTTGAGCGTCTGGCCATGCTGCGTTACGGCGTGAACGACTTGCGTCTGTTCTTCGACAACGACTTGCGGTTCCTCGCGCAATTTCGCTAGTCGTAACGGATCTTTAGGAGAGCAGGATGAAATTCAGTGAACAATGGCTGCGTGGCTGGGTAAGCCCGCAGGTAAGTCGCGACGAGCTGGTTGCCCGTCTGTCGATGGCCGGCCTTGAGGTCGATAGCGTTACGCCGGCCGCCGGTGTTTTCAGCGGCGTGGTAGTGGGCGAGGTGTTGAGCACCGAGCAACACCCGGACGCCGACAAATTGCGTGTGTGCCAGGTCAGTAATGGCGCGCAAACCTTCCAGGTCGTGTGCGGCGCGCCAAACGTGCGCCCGGGCCTGAAAATCCCGTTCGCCATGATTGGTGCCGAACTGCCGGGCGACTTCAAGATCAAGAAGGCCAAGCTGCGCGGTGTCGAGTCCAACGGCATGCTGTGCTCCCAGGCAGAGCTGCAAGTGGGTGAAGGCAACGATGGCCTGATGGAACTACCGGCCGACGCGCCAGTGGGCCAGGACATCCGTGTTTACCTGGAACTGGAAGACGCCAGCATCGAGGTCGACCTGACCCCTAACCGCGGCGACTGCCTGTCCCTCGCTGGCCTGGCGCGTGAAGTCGGCGCGCTGTACGCCGCGCCCGTCACCCGCCCAGTGGTTGCTGCCGTTCCTGCGGTGCACGACGAAGTGCGTTCCATCGAAGTGCTGGCACCCAACGCCTGCCCACGTTACCTGGGGCGCGTGATCCGTAACGTCGACCTGTCCAAGCCAACCCCACTGTGGATGGTTGAGCGTCTGCGCCGTTCCGAAGTGCGCAGCATCGATGCTGCCGTCGACATCACCAACTACGTGATGCTGGAGCTGGGCCAGCCGCTGCACGCATTCGATCTCGCCGAAATCAACGGCGGCATCCGCGTTCGCATGGCCGAGGAAGGCGAGAAGTTGGTGCTGCTCGACGGCCAGGAAGTCAGCCTGCGTGCCGACACCCTGGTGATCGCTGACCATTCCCGCGCCCTGGCGATTGCCGGCGTGATGGGGGGCGAGCACAGCGGCGTGTCCGCAACCACTCGTGACATATTCCTCGAAAGCGCGTTCTTCGATCAGATCGCCATCGCCGGCAAGGCCCGTTCCTACGGCCTGCACACCGATGCCTCGCACCGCTACGAGCGTGGCGTGGACTGGCAACTGGCCCGTGAAGCCATGGAGCGCGCCACTGGCCTGCTGCTGGAAATCACTGGCGGCGAAGCCGGCCCGATCATCGAAACCGTCAGCGAGCAGCACCTGCCGTCGGTTTCACCGATCATCCTGCGCGCCAGGGCCGTTGAGCAAATGCTCGGCTTGGTGATTGACCCGGTAGAAATCGAGCGCCTGCTGTCGGCACTCGGCCTCGGTATCTGCGCGGGTGAAGCAGGGCAGTGGCACGTCGAAGTGCCAAGCCATCGTTTCGATATCAGCCTGGAAGTCGACCTGATCGAAGAACTGGCCCGCCTGTACGGCTACAACCGCCTGCCGGTTCGTTACCCGCAAGCGCGCCTGGCGCCCCAACCGAAGGCCGAAGCCCGTGCGCACCTCCCGGAACTGCGCCGGCTGCTGGTAGCTCGTGGTTATCAGGAAGCGGTGACCTACAGCTTCATCGATCCAAAGCAATTCGAACTGTTCAACCCGGGTGTCGAACCGCTGTTGTTGGCCAACCCGATTTCCAACGACATGGCCGCCATGCGCTCGTCGCTGTGGCCGGGCCTGGTTAAAGCGCTGTCCCACAACCTGAACCGCCAGCAAGACCGCGTGCGCATGTTCGAAAGCGGCCTGCGTTTTGTTGGCCAACTCGATGGCCTGAAGCAAGAGCCGATGCTGGCTGGCGTAGTCTGTGGCAGCCGTCTGCCGGAAGGCTGGGCGCAAGGTCGCGACACCGTCGACTTCTTCGACGTCAAGGCTGATGTGGAAGCGGTTCTGGGTTTTGCCGGTGCACTGGATGCCTTCACGTTCACCCCGGGCAGCCACCCGGCGTTGCACCCGGGCCAGACAGCCCGTATCGAACGTGAAGGTCGCCTGGTGGGCTTCGTGGGTGCAATTCACCCAGAACTGTCGAAAACCCTGGGGCTGGACCGTCCAGTCTTCGTTTTTGAGCTAGTCTTGGCTGAAGTCGCCTCAGGCAAAATGCCTAAATTCAGCGAGTTGTCGCGTTTCCCTGAAGTACGACGTGACTTGGCGCTGATCGCCGATCAAGGTATTGCGGCCAGTGCTGTTTTGGACGTAATCCGTGAAAATGCAGGGGAATGGCTGACAGACCTCAGGCTATTTGACGTTTATCAGGGTAAAGGCATTGATCCGCATAGAAAAAGCCTTGCAGTTGGCTTGACCTGGCAGCATCCATCGCGCACTCTTAATGACGATGAGGTGAATACCACGACGCAAAATATCCTCACCTCGCTCGAACAAAGGTTGAACGCCACGTTAAGGAAGTGACGTATGGGGGCTTTGACGAAAGCTGAGATGGCGGAACGTCTGTATGAAGAGCTGGGCCTGAACAAGCGCGAGGCCAAGGAATTGGTCGAGCTCTTCTTTGAAGAAATCAGGCACGCTCTTGAAGACAACGAACAGGTCAAATTGTCCGGTTTCGGCAATTTTGACCTGCGGGACAAACGCCAGCGGCCTGGCCGCAATCCAAAAACGGGAGAAGAAATCCCGATCACGGCTCGCCGTGTGGTCACCTTTCGTCCAGGGCAGAAGTTGAAGGCCCGAGTTGAGGCTTATGCTGGAACCAAGTCATAACGACGAACTGCCCGTCATCCCTGGCAAACGCTACTTCACCATTGGTGAAGTCAGCGAGCTTTGTGCGGTAAAGCCGCACGTGCTGCGCTATTGGGAGCAGGAGTTTCCTCAACTCAACCCCGTCAAACGCACTGGGAACCGTCGGTATTATCAGCGCCAGGATGTGCTGATGATCCGACAGATCCGCGCGTTGCTGTACGACCAGGGGTTTACCATCAGTGGTGCGCGCCAGCGTATGTCCGGTGATGAAGCCAAAGACGACACCACCCAATACAAGCAAATGATCCGCCAGATGATCTCCGAACTGGAAGATGTGCTGGTGGTTTTAAAGAAATAATTCCGGCTTTTAAAATACTTCCACATTTCAAAAGCTTGCGGTATATTCCTGATCGCTTCGTTGCGAAGCGACCCCAGTAACACGCCTAGTCGGGGCGTAGCGCAGTCCGGTAGCGCACTAGCATGGGGTGCTAGGGGTCGAGTGTTCGAATCACTCCGTCCCGACCATATTATTCAATGACTTAGCCCAATCTGAAAAGGTTGGGCTTTTTCATGCCTACAAAATTACTCCCACATTTACTCCCACGGATATCATGGATCTTGGTAGCGCTGCCATCTGAGAGGCGTATTTGTGTTCGAGTCTCGTCCGCTGCGCCATATTTGCTTCCACTAAGGCCCTCTGAACGCCTGGAAGCCACGGAATAGCGGTCTTTAGCCGCTTTTTTCGTTTTCTGGATTCCACTGGAATCTATCTCCAGTCACGGTTTTTAAGTACACATTTACATGCCGCAAATCGGGCGACCTTCAACGGATTTTCTGAGCGCGCAGCGGGTATCTGCTGATTGGCAGTCTGAAGTCAGGCTATGCGATCAAGGTCGGACAGGATAGATTTGAGGAGACCAAGGAATGAAGCGCTGCGGCATGACTCCTTCGATCATTGATCAGGTCAAGAAGAGCTTTGAGAAAGCCAAAGTGAGGAACAACGGTGAGTGCTACTAATGCGATCAACAGGATCGACAAAATCGCAGCTGAATCAGGTAGGCGAGATATTTCTCTGTGGGGGGTTGCTTGACGCCTGAGACAATCACTCGACTACTAGCCTCTATGAACGCCGGCAGCCTTTTAGTGGTCTGCGGCGCTGGGCTTTCCATGGATCCTCCTAATAGTCTGCCGTCAGCTAGAGAGGTGGCAAAGCGCTGCTTCGACAAATACCGTCTTGATTTGGATGCAAATTGGGACGTCTCAGACGCGGAAATCCATCCTACGCCGGTCGGCGTTCTACGTGTTGTTGCCACTGCACGAAGGACTAAGGTGTGCTAATCGAGGCTTCTGTGCTGCCCGAACGTAGAGCAAACGGCCCTTGGAGCGATCTAGCGCTTCATACCATCGGCTGGCGCGCGTTTCAGGATCTATGCTCGCAGGTATGCGAGGTCGTGCTCGGCCGGCCCGTGGAAATCTTCCGCGAAGCTCAAGACGGCGGTCAGGACGCGGTCTTCCTCATTTCTGCAGAAAACGACGCCCTGTTGATCGGAACCGTGCAATGCAAGCATACGTCCGATGCCGCAAAGGCGTTGAAGCTCAGTGATCTCACCGCCGAGATCGCTCATGTCGAGGAACTGGTCAAAGCCGGCCAAGCAGAAACCTACGTCTTCATGACGAACATGAGCGTAGATGCGCCCATCGCAGCCGCAATGCGTGCCAAACTCCGCGCGCTTGGCGTGCGTAAGCCGCACATTCTTGGTCGCCAGTATATCGTCCGTGTTATCAGGAGCAGCGCGCGCCTCCGGGCCCTCGTTCCGCAGGTCTACGGCCTAGGCGACCTCACCTCGATCGTAGATGAACGGCTCAGCGAGCAGAGCCGGGCGTTGCTTGACAGCTGGATTCCAAAGCTTCGCACCTATGTGCCTACCCAGGCTCATCGCGATGCGGTCAACGCGATCTCTGAGCACGGCGTAGTGTTGCTACTCGGTAATCCCTCTAGCGGTAAATCGGCGATTGGCGCCATCGTGTCTACCATAGCGTCGGAAAATCCAGACAACACCGTACTTGCTTTGACCAGCCCGCGCGACTTTGAGGCAGGTTGGAATCCTAATGATCCGGGACGCTTCTTCTGGATCGACGATGCCTTCGGCTCCAATGTGCTACGCGACGACTATGTGCAGGATTGGACGTCTGCCTTCTCCAAGCTGCGGGCCGCAATCAAACATGGCAATCGATTTCTTCTAACTTCCCGAAAACATATCTATGAAGCGGCGCGGCGCCGGCTCGGGCAGCGGAACCTTGCCCAATTCGCAGATGGCAGCGCGGTGGTGGATGTAGGCGAGTTG
Organism: Pseudomonas sp. Bout1; assembly: GCF_034314165.1. GTDB lineage: Bacteria > Pseudomonadota > Gammaproteobacteria > Pseudomonadales > Pseudomonadaceae > Aquipseudomonas. The sequence continues at coordinate 2,428,771 of NZ_JAVIWK010000001.1, forward strand.
ACGTTCGAAGAGAAGACGCAGATTCTCTATAATCATGTGAATTTCGGTGAGCAGAGCCAGAGCTGGCGATCGAGCATCAAACCGCATCTAACCGCTGTCGCTGCGGTTCGCGATTTTCTCCCAGGGATCGCCGAACGTCTCGGGGACCCCAACTTCACCAAGGGCCTAGCACCTCGCGAAAGCTCACTCGTACGCTTTATGGAGGAGCCGACAGAGCATCTGATTGATACCGTCAACGCCTTAGATGATCAGCTGCAGGCCGCGCTCATCCTCGTGTATGTCCATCAGGCCGGATTCGATCCTAGCGATCATGACGCTTCGGCCGCACAGGCGGTCGCCGAGCTGACTGGGTACACTCTCACTAAGATTCAGGATTGTTTCGCTGAGCTGAAGGGCTCGTTCCTGAAGCTTTCCGGATCAAAATGGACCTTCGCCCATCCGACGATCTCCGACGCCCTAACGGAGATTCTGCGCCAGAAACCCCATATGATGGCGGCGCTCATACGAGGCGCAACTATCGACACCATTCTCAGCAGCTTCACGTGCGAGGGCTCGCCGCTCATTCGAGATGCGCTTGTCATCCAGACAACCCTCGACGACGCTCTGGTCGCACGACTTGGCCGCACGCCCGACGAATTGCACCGCAATTGGATGCTGTTCCACTTCCTCTCCTATCGTTCGAGCGAGGCCGTGTTCGTCAAAGCCGTCGAGCAATTTCCCAATCTACTTCGACGGTCCTGCTGGCAATCTGATCTAGCTAGCAACGATCCCCGGATCGCCACCTATGCACGTGCTCATCACCTCAGCGTCTTGCCTAACGATCTGCGCTCTGAGGTAGCAGACAGGCTGGAATCTGCCGTGCTCAACGGTCTCGACGCCTCCTTCTTCGACGAGCCACAGATGCTAGCGGTCATACCGCCGCTAAGGCTTATCGGTGTGGGCTTGGCGCTGCGGACAACTGTGCTGCCGTCGCTCGAAGAGAGGATCGATGAGATCGCCGCCGACGCTGACTTGGACGAAGAGCCTGACAGCCACTTTAAAAAGCTTCTCGGCGTGCTTGATCGCATTGAGACGATTGGTGTCGACGCGGACGCCACGGCTTTGATCGACGACGCGCGAGATCACGTGAAACGCTCAGTCGAGGCGCTTGAAGAGCGCAAGCGCCAGCATGATGAAGGCTCCGAAGACGAAGCGGATTGGACGCACATCGTGACGCAAAAGAAGGAGGACGCTCTGCCTTCCACCCCCGTCGTGACTGTAGTGGTCTAATGAAACCGGACACTCATTTAGGCGAGAATGCTCGCCATATCGAGGTGTCAGATGACCAAGCAACGTCGTGTCTTTTCCGCTGAATTCAAACGCGAGGCTGCTGACCTCGTACTCAAACAAAATTACAGCTGCATCGAAGCCAGTCGTTCACTCGGCATTGGCGAGTCGGCCCTGCGCCGTTGGGTCAGTCAGCTTCTGCAGGAACGCACAGGCGTCACCCCGCAGAGCAAGGCGCTCACCCCAGAGCAGCAAAAGATCCAGGAACTGGAAGCCCGAATCGCCCGTCTTGAACGAGAGAAATCGATATTAAAAAAGGCTACCGCGCTCTTGATGTCGGAAGATCTCGAGCGTTCGCACTGATCCATCAGCTAAGCGCCCATGAACCTGTTGACTGCTTGTGCGAGGTGTTCGAAATCACCCGTTCGACTTACTACGCCCATCACCTCAGGCGGCGTTCTCCGGGCGTTGAGAGAATTCGATTACGCAGTCGAGTCAACGAACTGTTCACCCAGAGCCGAAACGCTGCTGGCAGCCGAAGTATCGTGTCGATGATGCAGGATGATGGCGAGCAGATCGGGCGTTTCAAGGTGCGAGGCTTGATGCGGGAACTGGGGTTGATCAGCAAGCAGCCTGGCTCGCATGCCTACAAAAAAGCAACGGTCGAGCGGCCTGACATTCCAAATACACTGAATCGTAAATTCGATGTTCCCGAGCCAAACAAGGTTTGGTGCGGTGACATCACCTACATCTGGGCGCAAGGGAAATGGCACTACCTGGCCGTGGTTATGGATCTCTATGCTCGCCGGATAGTGGGCTGGGCGTTATCAGGAAACCCGGATGCTGACTTGGTCACCAAAGCACTGGATATGGCCTATGAGCAACGCGGGAAGCCTCAAGGGCTGCTGTTTCATTCGGATCAGGGATCGCAATATGGAAGTCGCCACTTCCGTCAGCGTCTGTGGCGGTACCGCATCAGCCAGAGCATGAGTCGCCGGGGCAATTGCTACGACAACTCGCCGATGGAGCGAGTATTTCGCAGCTTGAAAACCGAGTGGATACCTTCAGTGGGTTATATGTCGGTTCAGCAGGCACAACGAGACATCAGTCATTATTTGATGCATCGCTACAACTGGATACGGCCTCATCAATTTAATGGCGGGCTAACGCCGGCTCAGGCCGAGAAAAAACTTAACGTCGTGTCCGGGATTAGTTGACCACTACAGACAAAGCGCTCGGTGTTCGACGATGTCGACAAATAATAGTCGAGACATCAAGCAATCGCACTCCGACGCGTCGGACACATCCTTCTCCGAAAGCGCGGAAGCGAGACGTCCCCTGCGGGGCGCGGCCGCCGCTCAAGCCGGCTTCGACTATCAGCTCGACGTCTCGATCCTCGCAGCCCTGCAACTCCTCCTCATTTCCAAAGCGGCTACGCGCCTGGTGCTGGAACCGGCAAACGAGGAAGATCTGGAGGCGGATCTGGAGCCCGACGTGCCAGGACGCGTACAACCCAGTGCGACTGTCTCTGGCGGATATAAGCTTATCATCCAAATCAAAATGGACAACGGCGAGCCCTGGTCGGTCGAAGATTTCGAGGATCTGCTCAAGCACGGTTCCGACAAAAAAGGTGGGCGCCGAAAAGCACTGCATCATCTCGACGATCTGAACACCCGCTATCTGCTCGTGACCAATGCCGACATCAAGGGTGTCGCGCGTAACCTGCTGGTCGAAGGCTTCGAAGAGGTATCCGACAAGGTAAGCTTCCCTCCGAGCCTTCATGCCACACTGAAAGCTTCGCCCGAAGGCCGCGTCGCGATCTGGGGTAAGCTCACCGAAAAGCAGCTGGCATCCGATATCCGGGAACTGATGTCGGACCTGCTGCATGTCCCGAAGGTCGAGCAGCCAAATCTGCTTGCTAAGCTGCGTCTCGAAGCCAAGCGGAGGACCCGAGGCAGCACGCCTGGTCTATGGACGAGCGACGATCTTCTCGCGACGGTAAGGACGCACGGCGGGTTCCTGGCCAGCTCTGCCAGCCTCGAGCATTTCGTGGCGCCTGCGAACTTCGACGAGATGCTCAGAATCCTAAACGACAAGAATGCAGTCGTGATTATGGGCCCTTCAGGTACGGGCAAGACGCAAGCGGCGCTCAAGCTATGCGATATCGCGCGACGGCGCGATGGTGCGCTGGAAGTCGTTACCATCGGCGCGGACGATTCGCCGACCAGCGCGCGTAAGGTCGTTAACAACGGATCGACACTCTTCTATGTCGATGACCCGTGGGGCCAATTTAGCCTTCGCGGGGGCAGCGAAGCATGGACCGAGCAGCTACCGCGCCTGCTCGCCAAGGCCACACCAGATCACCAGTTCGTCATCACGTCCCGCAGCGACATGATGCAGAGCGCCAAGGTCGGGGTGAGTCTCAACACCTGGTCAGTCGAGTTGGATGCCGGCCAGTATCGGGATGGTCAACTCCGTGACATTCATGACAATCGCATGGATCAGCTACCGGCCGCTCTGCAAACCACGGCGTACGCGTTTCGCAATCAAGTGCTAGACAAGCTTGGGACGCCGCTCGAGATAGAGCTGTATTTCGCCCACATGCAAACCGGCCCCGATGCCGGGGAAGAAGACCATATCTTCTTTCGCCGGTTGCTCGAGTTGGCGCAGCGCGATGCGGTGGAAGGTGTCGTTGTCAGAGCTCTATCATCCATCGATACTTGCGGAACCTCAGCCATCGTTTGGGCGCTGCTGGCGGCGCGTGGCCAGTTCGACCGCGGCCAACTTCACGCTCTTCAACGCGCCCTACGTGGACTTGATCGAGCGCTAGGCGATGGCTTGGATCGCCTCGTAGACCGTATGGTCGCGGCCCGCCATCTGCGGCAGCCGGCCCGCACGATCGCCTTCGCCCATCCGAGCGTCCGCCAAGGCTTTGAGGCCTTCGCAAGGGGCAACTGGGGGCAGAGCGAGTTTGCGATCGAGACCCTGATCGCCGCGCTCGTTCAGCTGCCGTCAACGCATCGCAACTGGGGCATGGAAACGGCAGCACGAGTTTATGAAGTTGCTCGCACGTTCCCTTGCCGACAGGACATTGACCAAACCTTCGCAATTGACTCCGACAGCCAAGAAGCGATCGATGCCTGGCTGGATGAAAGCCTCCTGGACCCCGGCTCCAAGTTCGCACCATCGCTGGAGCTAGCGTCCGAGGTAGGTAGTGATGCCTCGATACCAAGTCGCGTGGCGCGATGGCTGTTGAAAGGCACACAGCGGGGGGCTTCCTTCTTCACTCGTAACTGGCAGCCGCCGATCTTTGACGATGCCTGGTACGACACTGTGTCCGCGAGCCCCATCGCGGCCAAAGTCGCCGCCCGATTTATTCGTGAGGAGCTTGGCTTCGACCGAGGGGACTACGGAGCGGATTTCGCTAAGCGGCTCGATCGCTTCGCCCCCAACCTGACCACCGCCTATCTCGACGCCGCGCACGAGATGGTCGGCCACGGCTTCGAGCTTAACGCTAACGCTGTCGCGGCCGGCGCCGTGCGTGATCTAGCGGGATTCGAGAGGATAGTGCAGGCTGCGTTGGACGACTGTGCGAGCATCCACCGTCAATACGCTAAGAGAGGCCGAGAGGAATGGCGTGCAATTGAGGATGGCGAACGTGACCATGCTGCTGAAGAGGCCGCGCAGTCGAACCATGAAGGCGACGGTTACACATCCGGTGTCTTCATCGATGCCTACATCCGCCAACTTCGCGTAGAGGGTCGCTGGCTGGTCCTTGCCAACCATCCGCGCGTAGCGGAATTGGTCCGTGCCTGGGCGCAGGCGCTCTCAGCCTCCCGCGGACCGGTGGGTGAAGGCGAGCTTCGAGCCATTCTTGTAGCGGGCAATGGTATGGATGAGGAGTCAAATGTTTGGGCGGCAGCGCGAGAGCACTGGCGCGAAGCGCTGGAGCCTACGCTTACGGCGCGGATTAGCTCAGTCCCCTCCGAAGTGGATCTGCGTGACGAGCTTGCGCTCACAGCTTTGAAAGTCGCACCAAATTCCTTGGTCGCCGCATTCCAGGTGAATAGCGGACAGCCTGATCGACAAGTCACCCTGCTAACTGCCATGCAGCGCGCCTGTCGGCAACTCGGAAAAGACAGCCACGCAGCCACACTAACTCTGATTACAGACGTGCTTCCAAGGGAACTTAAGGAAATCTACAAAGCGCTCCCGACTAGGAAGCGGAAAGCTCGCAAGGTCAACGGTCAGACGCTCTTATTCCTGACGGCTTGTGCCTCGCAACTCGATGCGGATGCGCTCGACCTTGTCGTGCCGGTCATCATCGCAAGCAGTGGCGATGCCTCGCCAGCGATCATCCAGTGGCTGACCATTGCCAGCCGTACAGAGCATGCTGTCAGTGCGACCGAGGCGGCGATTGCGATTGGCGATACCGTCCTTGTTGAGGCTGCGCTTCGCCACCAGCGCGCCGATGCGCGCCGTACGGCGCTGTTTCATCTGGCGCCGACATTCCCGGACCCCTTGCCGCCTACGATCCTCGCAATGGCATCCGATCCTGGAAGCCGCGTTCGCCGCGCCCTAGTCGCCCTGCTTGCAGAACGGCCACACCCGGATCACCTCAAAACGCTGTTGTTTCTGATACATGACACTTGGTCGAGCGCCGAACCGCACTACGATGAGCCCGAGAGCTTTGATATTGCGCAAGAGTCGGTCGTTGCCCTTGCAGTGAACGGTCCCTTATCCGATGCAATCGGCAATACTCTGCTCGATCTTGCCGCTACAACGGTCGACCGCGCGCTTAGCCGAAATGCCCTGATCGTCGCAGCGAATTGCTGCAGTGCAAGAATCCAGCAGAAAATATCGAACCTCGTCAATATTCCGGAAGCCCGTTGGATACGCCTCGACGCCATTGACGCCCTGGCCGACGCCGATTCCGTAGACCCTAGCATTGTCGCGCATCTGACATCCGCGTTTCTACTGAGTACGCCGCCAATCCTTGCCGCGTCAGCGGCTCATCTCGTCGGCACCCATGCTTCCGCGGAAAATGCCCTTAAACTCTTTGCGCGGGTCGCCAACTCGAACAAGCGACGCGCTCTGCTGTTGGTTGGCGCCAACGCTATGGCCAGGCGTGATCGTACGACTGCCGATCGAATCCTCGATCTGCTTGAACCGGATCATCCCGGACGTCAATTGTTGATGGCTTCCGAACCTCTTTCAGCCTCTATTCTCGACGATCTCGGCAAAGTCCAGTTGAGAGAAGCCGTCCGAAAGCGGCTTGGAGATCGCATTGTCGTTCCTTGACCATCGCAGAGAACGGGCAAGCACAAGCCCGCTAGCTGATCGCCCACCTGAAGTCTGAATCGCCCCGGGTTTCGTAGACACCTTCATAAGCGGGCTTGTGTGCTAGCAAGTCCAATTGCTGAGGATTACTCAAGAGGAGGTAGCCAGATTGGTTTCATCCCCAGTCTCCGAATCGCTCAGCGCCGCCGCTCGTTCCCGTTGAGCACATGGCACGGCCTGCATACTGCATGGAGGATTGCAGTCTGATGAGCCTCATCGATGAGCTGCAAAGCAGCGTGTCCTGGCGGAAGAGAGAATGGCTCTTTGTCCAGCCAGTCAAAGCGAGAAAATATCTCCTCGACCTGGGAGAAGCTGAGCGTTTGAATAATCTGAGTGACCATAACGTTGAACTCGGGAAGAACGTGGTCAACTTCCGTTGACGGGTGGTTCCCGCACCGTTCGCATATTGGATGCATCGCCCTATAGCTCGAAATTATAGGGTGCGCAGCATCCCGGAGTGCGCGATCCAACCAGGCCATTTCGTCTCGAGGTTCAATGCATTGCGTCCATGAAACCCCGTGCCAGCCATGGTCTGGAAAGTAGCCTTGGAAATCGTAAGCCGCTCCGGGCCGGTGTAGTTTTCGAAAGAGACTTGGGCGAAGGCTTTGCGCCGCACAGTGGTAATGCTTCTGGAGTATGAGGTCGGCAATGAGGGCGGACTCAAATTCCTGTCCGAAATCAACTGCTGCGATTTCCTCCCGAATCACCCCCTTCAGCCGGGTTTTCGTCATTCCTCGAAAGAACTCTTTGCCTCGGCCCATTTTTGATTTCCTGGAGTTACGCTTGTCAGGCTAACCATGTGGTTTCATTTTTTTGACGGGTGGGATCAGCTTTGACCTCTGAGTCGGGAGATGTTTAATCTCCCGGCCCAGTGGTTTCTCCCATTACTAGAGAGCTACGCCGCTGTATCGGTTGGAACCCCATTCACTGACGCTTTTACGCCCGTTCGCGGGTTTCCTTCCAGATAGATTGTGTTCAATAGCTGCTTATCCGAAACGCTCGAAAATTTCTGCATCAAGTGTCGGGCTAAACTGTCGCTTGCGGTAGTGAGGATCAAATTCATGTTTGGCATTGATGTCGCAGCGAGCCTGAAAATATCCAGCATGGCCACGCGGTTCAGGTCATCCAGGTGAGCGATCGGTTCATCTAACAGGAAACTGCCGCCGGTACTTTTTGCTCTGGCAAGGTATAGCGATAGCGCGAGGTCTTGCCGCTGTCCTTGGCTCAATTTTTCTTGAGCTTCCAACGGTGTGTCGTGACCCTCAGCGAGTACCATCCAGTTCAAATCGTCCCCAGAGACACTCAGCTTGTGATACACCTCGTTTGCGTGCATCCGAGAGAACAGTTCAGTTGCCGGGCCCAAGAGGGGGGATAGGCTAGAAACGGTCGCGTCTCGAACATGATTGCTGTACAGGCCGATCGCGCTGTCTGCCGCTGTTATGTGGCTTTGGCCTGCCTGGAGCTTCTCTGTCACCATCTGTTTTTCTTTCAGTAGGCTCATCAATCTTTCAGAGTCCTCATCGACACTCAGGAAAATTTTGCATTCGCTAATCTCAATCTCATAGCCTTTCGCCCTCGCGAGTTCTTCGTCCACGCGTGTTTGTGTGGCGGAGTGCAATTCCACGGAGATTGGGAGACCACTGTTGACTTCGTTCCACTGGCTTTGGAAACGATTCACTATTTGGGAGGCCGCCGCAATCCTGGCATTGACCTGGTGAGATTCTTGGGTTTTGGCTTGAATATTTTGGAGCTTCTCATTCACGGAGCGGGTTAGAGTCGGCTGCTCTGCATTATCCGACCTAAGTTGTTGCTCAAAATGCTGGGTATAACCGATCAGCGCCTGTCGCGCAGCGGATACCCCATCTCTTGCGTTGGTAGGGGACGGCAACTGGAAGAACTCATCAATGCTTGGCATGGCTTCAGCGATTGTTTTTGTGTCGATCGCGATTTTGATGCGGGTGAGTAGGTATTCAAAACTGCTGATGTCAGAAGCTGAAAACTCAGCTTTGTTCATGGTAGCTAGATAGTTTGTTTTTTCGTCAAATGACTTCAATTTATCGTTTGCAGACTTAAGCTGGCCAGAATAATTCTCAGCTGAAGATTGCTGTTGGCTGGCGGTTTGTAATGATAAGTTCCAGAGCTTCTCGGTCGACTGAGCAGTATCCAGTTTGGTTTTTGCCGCCTGCAGCTCCGGTGTCGTAGCAGCGTAAGTGAGACGCTGGCGCAATGCGTCAGCTGATTTCCAGTCATGGCTGCATAGGGGGCAATGACCACTCGTGAGGGAGTTCACCGCTTCATGTCCGAGAGCTCTCAGACGCTCTATCACGTTCGATAAAGCGTCGAATTCGGCTTGAGCTTTAATTCTCGCTTGCTTCGCCTCATCTGCCGATTTTGATATCTGAACGAAATTTGCTGGGGGTAAGACAGGGCTGCCCAGCAGATCTTCTTTTCGTTGTAGGAGATCCAACAGGGTGTTCTTGTTGCTGATCAAGTACTCAATGGCATTCCGCCATCGCTGTTGCCGGTCTGCATCCCAGCCATATTCAACGAAGCTTTGCTGCAAACGTTCGAAGGATATATCGGGTTGAGGGAACTGCTGGATGAAGACCGGATTCGCAATGATGGCGTCCCAGCGATCGAGAATCTCAGTATTTTTTCGTGCCCAGTCAATACTGATCTTGGCTTGGCCCATTCGTGTATTGAGGGCAGAGAGCTGCTCAGCTAGCTGGCGGTGCTCATTGTTCAATTTCGTGGTGGCCTCGGTAATCTCTCCGAGCAAATCCCGGTTAATCCCGAGCTGCTGAAGACCTGATTCGTATTCCGCCCATCCCTCCAGTAACAAACTCAATATGTTCTTCTGGTGCTTAGCTGTCTGCAGCAGCCGGGCCACCTTCATTTGAACATTTTTGAAATCTTTTAGAAGGTTTCCTGCTAACTGAGTGCCTGGAAATCCTGCTAGCACCTCGTTCAGCTTGAGAGAGACTTGGTCGTGCCCATGTTGGCTTTCAGAAAGCCTTGCTTCAAGTGCATCAATTTCGGTCGAAAGCCCCTGCAGTTTTGTCTCCAGACCCTGAGTTTTGGGCAGCTCAGTCCGGTATTCCTTCAAATTGCTGAGTGTGCTCGCAAGGTGGCCCAGCCCCAATATGTCCGCAAATATCTGCTGTCGGAGCGCCGACTCGCTGTTATCTACCAGAAGGGCAAGGGAGTTTGCGTATAGCCACCTGCAGTTGCGTAGCCAGTCACGGCGTGCTTTGGTCGTGGCTTGGGCGCTACCACCCGAAATGGAGGCTGGGGTGAGCATCTCCAGCAGATTAGCGTCTTTGATGGGTTTCTTTTTGCGATCACCCTGTTTTTTGATCCAAGCTTTACCCTTGATCCGTTCTAGTTGATAACGTTCGCTGTTGATCTCACATTCAGCGCTGACAAATGTGTCGCCAGATCCCCAATGGCACGAAAAATCAGTGGTAGTTGGAAGATCGTTCACTTTATTCGTTAGCAACCATTCCAATGCATAGCATATGGTGCTTTTACCGGTGCCGTTGGCTGCGTGAATGATCGTCAGCGGTGCGTTTAGTGGGATTCGTAGAACATCTCGCACGCCTCGAAAATTCTGGATCTCTACCGAAATGAATTTGATAGGTAAGTTATTCATTCAAATCCCACTTCTTTCCATGATTGCGTGCGAGTTCCTTTCCTTTTGACGTTGATAGGGATGCCAGGAGGTCAGCCATCTCTTCATTTTCAGGCACGAACTGCGAGTAGTCAGCCTGTTCATACGGCCCTGCCAATCCAAGCGGGGTGATACGTTGGCACCGTTGCCAGCCGTCGGCGTCCTTGTACACGACGTGCTTCCTGACGAACCTCGTATCTTTCTCGACGTCATTAATGAATTGCTTGAGCTCTTCATTCGATTGCGCCAGCGCTAAAACCAGGTAGCCATCCACCACTGAACCCTTTTTTTCCAGTCGTAGGAGTCCGGCGTCGAGAAACGCTTCAGCATGCTTCGTTTCTCTCCAGGCTTCCTCTGCGGTAGCGCCGTCGATGTGTACAAGCAGCACTGATGCAAAAGTGGTCGACCAATACTTCACCTGAGTCGTAGGGGGAGGGCCCGGCCAGTGAGGGTCGCCTGCAAACGCCAAAACACCGTTCTCGGGGGATGTGAAGCCGGCCTGGGTTGCTCGCTCATCCAAGAGCGTAATCAGGTCACTGAGCATCTAGTGTTTTCCTGCGAGTAGATATGTCGTCCATAAAATCTTCAGCGGGAATGGCCTTTGCCTTGTCGTACATCGACTCGATCCCGTCGAGAGCGAAGAAGTACACCTTATTCACCATTGCAATATCGGTGATGGAATCTTTTCTGTGCGGTGGGTCTGAGATGTCGAAGCGCTCTCGACTGGTTTCCTCATCATCGGTGGATTCTCCGGGCTTTGTATCTTCAACACGACCAATTCCGTTCGCGAACACGACGAGTAGTGGATGGTTGGCAGTACCTCTGGCCCATCGATAGAGATCGTTTGCCATATCCCTCACGCCGAAGTCGTCATTTGCCCACGCAAGCACGTTGTACTCACCTTCAGCGTTGCTGAATTGGAGGTGGCCTTTCGTGCCTGGTTCTGTGATCCAAACAGAATCTTTGTGAGACTTGAGGTAGCTCAGCGCTTTCACCGCTCTCATTACATATTTTCCGGAGGAAGCCATTTCTTCTAACGTAAAATCGTTATCTGGCTTCACTCCGTACCTGGTTTGATATGTAAAGCCCTGCGAGTCTTTAATGCTTCCTGCTTGCACGAGTGTATTAAGTCGCTGGAATTCTTCCTTTACCAAGTCAAGATAATAGGCGTCCGGCGGGTGACGGTCGAAGAGTTCGTGGAACTCGAGTGCAGCTGGTTCCAAGTCATCTTGGACTACACCACCTTGCAGTCTAAGGCCCTTCACACGCTCCAGAGACCCATTAGCATCCCATGTCAGTGTGAGCATCATTCCACCACTGGTGCTTCTGCGCATGACACGGCTTGGAGGCTGTATTCCAGGTAGGCTTGAGCGGGTACTTTGCGCTCGGTCTGCGGCTGGAAATATCCCGGTTGCGCTGTGAATTTTCATCGAACAATTTCGCAGCTGCCCGCTGTTGGCGGCCGCAACCACAACCGAAGAGGTCAACCGTCTTGCGTAGTAGTCCGGCAGAGATTTCGCGATACCCTTGAGGTCTGTGATGTGCTGAGAGGTCAAGATTAGATTGTGCCGGCGTTGCCGATCATCAGCTTGGCTCGCGATGATTCTCCGCAGTTGAGAGTTTTTATTCTGGAGTGAATTAGTGAAATCATTTCCCAAGGTAGGCCAGACGATAAGATCCTTGAAAGCAAGCCTCAGAGAAATGTTACCTCGATCAAAGTCAGGGTTATTGGGTTCGTTTTCCACCAGAACATAGCAGTTGATTAGCCCTTCAGCAGGGTCGGTTACCCAGCACCATCCCGCCCTGAATTTTTGAGCGGGTGCCGGCTTCCAAGAAGGGTCAATGGAGGACATTCCATCGGTCGCTGTCCAGCCGATCAGCATAGCCCCGGTGACCTCTCCGCATCCGACTACTAATACGAGAGGATTTGGGTAGGCTTCTACTAGCGCATTTATGTCACTCCATTGTCCAGGAGCAGCGCCTGCAGAACCTGCCGCGAGCACTACGGGGCGGTTACCAAAACTTTGCTCGAACATCCCCACTTCTGGAGCAAGCATGGCCTGTAGAAAAGGAATTAAATCCTTACCTTGGATAAGTCCAATATTGAGTTGATCGCCCTCACGCAGCTCCCGATCAATGTATTCTGTACGGATCTTTTTTAGGTAAGGCTCGTCAGCCCCTGAAAGTGCCCCACCTTGAGATACTAGGTAGTCGCGAATGCTTTCGATGATCGCAGTACTGTCCGATTCGAGTTGGAAGTAGGTACGTTTTACTATTGAGTGTTTAGCCACCAGGCTTGAAAGGCTGTCTTTTTTCAACACCCTAGTCTGCAAATGAGGTATCCACTGCCAGACAATATTGCATAGCTGGGGTTTTGTTAGGTTTTTGAGAAAAGGGTGTTTTTTTAGAGTTTCTGATTTAGTACGCACGGTGCCGCATTTCGTCTGAAAAGTCGCACGCAAATCATCGAAGCGCGCTTGACCTGTTCCTTGCATAAATTCAAAAAGCTTGGCGCTGACACCGTCTGCTACTGCTACGTAATATCTAAAGGCAGTTCCTGGCGTAGAGGAGATTTGTGGTCTGATGTGAGCGTATAGAAAGAATTTACAGATCTCATAAATAAGCGCATCGAGCTCAAGAGTTTTCTTCAAGCGCTTACACTGAATTACTCCAACGGGACTGCCTTCGTTGAACAAGATGACGTCTCGTCCTTGGTCGGCCCCGTCATTCAAGCGACTGACGGTGTCGTACCAGTCCTCAGAGTCAGCTTGCAGCTCTGCGCGAAAGACATCTGCGACCAAAAGCTCAAAATGAGCATCTCCCATTCGTTCGAAAGGTAGTTGGCCAGAATCGAGGGCGAAGAGCTCGGGAGCTTGAGTTCTATCCTCTCGAACCTCTGCTTCGTCCTCTGAGGTGATGAATGACACTGCGTCTTCAGCCAATTTTTGCTCCTAGCATTGAGAGACTGACATTGTGCGGAAAGCGTACTTTCTTGGCGGACGAGAGGCCTGAGGACTATTTCGCGAAGCGCGGAGCCTAGGATCCATCCGTGGTTAGAAAAGGCGCGTAGCTCCGAAGCGCTCCGAGAACGGAGCGGGGCAATGCCAAGCTGCCATCATCATAAGCCGTGCGGGGATGAGTAGCTAGAATGTCCAGACGAAGAGGGCGTGGCCAACATTGCTACGCTTCAATTGGCGACGTTCGGACTTTACCGTAGCAGGACTTATCTTCCACTACCCACTGCGTAACGCTTTCTAGTGCTAGCCGACCCGAGGTGGTGATCGAGTGACGTTAGGTACTGCTCGACAAGCATCGGAAATGTTGAGCAGTAAGGTTTCGGGGGAGGGCGCTGTTAGCAAGGCACGCTTTCTGTAAGCGAACGGCAAACATGCCTATCGAAATTCAGAGGCTCATCACAGCCGCTCTCCGGGTTGGACAAGTGTTCAAGGTGAATGGCAGCAGTGTCGGTTTCGCTACAGCCAGGGGCATGAGCGGTTGCGGTGCTTGACGACTCGGGGGATGTGAGAGTTCGAAAGCAGGTACAGTTGTGGCTAAAGGATCGAATTGAAAAACGTATGAGGCCACAAAGACCGTTATTGATCGTGATAGGACTGAGTGGAGTGGACAAGGCTGGCAAGTACTCGCGATACAGAACGTCGTAGGGATCCAATAGGCTGCTATGGAAATTTAAGCATTGACGATTTTAAGAAAAGGATTGTCGGCAGGCACAATGTTGAACAACAACGCCGGAGTCTCGAGCAAATAACCTTTGAGATTTGCTTTCTTCCGAGGACCTTCGACCTGACAGATCCATATGTTCAAGCCATCGTCACGTTTTCTGTGGGCCTTCAGTTTCTCAAACTGCTTCTGCACCCAACGCCATTCTTCGATCTCTTGACAGGCGCCCTGAGAGATACCAGGAAACTCCTGCGCATAGCGTTGAAAGAGGCCAGGTGTTACCAGAAATACGCGGCCACCCACCGTGTGGATTTTCGCTTTGCTGTCATTGATGATCAGCTTGTGGCTCTGGATGCCTTCCCTGACCCAATTCAGGAAAACCTGACCAGGGTTGTCCGACGAGGGATTTGAAATTTCGAGAGCGCTTTCTGACGGTGCATCACGGGCCTCGGGTTCTATCATTTCGAACATATCCAGCAACGTTCCTAAGTAGTCAGCATCTTCCATAGCCAGTGGATCGGGCTGCGATTGGCTTTGAGTTGACCTTGTACTGACTGCCTTCGGCGGTGGTGATACCGGAGCGTCAGTCGGGAGGTCATCGACTGCCACGCTCACCGTTCCGCTGAAAGCCTCAGGCCGGTTTTCGTTCCCCCAGATCAACGCCGGTTGAAGGCGCAAAAAGGTAAAGGTCTGCTGCCAGTCCCTCTGCGCGACAAGAGCGGTCCAGATGGCTTTGCCTTTTGGAGTCGACTCGACCAGCCCATGCGACTGCAGTTCGTCGAACACCGCGATGTTGGACGTGGGGATGCCCTCAATCGACTGCGACAGCAGATAGGCTCGCAGTTTGTCCGTGACTGTCTTGCTGACCAGCCAGAGTGCGTCTTGTGTCAGCCATCCCGCGGCACCTGGCTGGTTGAGTTTCAGTTCGTGCTGAACCAGATGACGCAACCCGCTGATCAGGTGGTACTGCAGTGAATGAGTGGGCGCTTGTAATGCCTTGCTTGGGTTGCCGCCGATGTTCTGTGCGGCGGAGACGCGGTCGGCTTGAATCACCAACTCTCCGAGCACGCCAGCACGTTCGTACTGACCGGCCAGGACATACAGAAGGCTGGCCCAGAGTTGAGGGAATCCACTGAGCCAGTCCAAGATCGGGCGGTCGAGAATCTGGGTGTAGAGTAAGCCGGCGGCGGCTCCGTGTAGGTGGTAGTCACGACCCTTGAGGTAACGAAAACGGTAGGGCTGATCCAGGGCACCCTGCCAAGGATGCCAAACACGGCCATCCTGGCGTTCGACCAGCAGGTCCACGGCGATCTTGCCGATGTCATGCAGCAGCGCGCCATAGGCGATGCCAGCGGACCACGCGTCGGTCTGGGCCGCCTGGTCTTCGGGCGCGGCGCCAGTGGGAAGCAGATACGACTGACGCAGTTTCAAACTGCAAGCGACCAGTTCCAGTCCATGGTCGAGCATGCCGCCGAGATACGCATGGTGGTGCGTCTCGCTGGCCGGGAGTTGCTGGACCTGTTCGGCGTAACGATGGATCGGATTTAAATAGAGCTGGATGAACTGTGCGTGGGAGAGGGCGGTGTACTGCCAGATGCGATCGAGCAACTGACGGCGGTGCTCCGCTGCTAACAAGCTGTGGGCCGACTCGATGGGCAGGTAACCTTCGGCGACGCTCACGGTCGGTGGCGGAGGGGGCTTCCGCCTTTTGTGGCGAAACAGACTGAACATCGTGACCTCCGGGAAGTGGCTGGGTCAGTGGCCTTTTAGCCTTTTCGGATAGGGCTCTTACCCTTGACCCCCCATTCCTTTCCAACCTTTACCGTCCTTTTGGCGCGTGTCCCTTTGCGCGGCAATCGGAATATGGATACTGCTAGGCATCGTTTTGTTGGGGCTAGTACGGCAAAGACAAGAGTCGGTACACTGCGGTGCATATTTTTTGGGTCTTGCCATGAACCTCACTGACGCCACGCTCGTGCTGCTGCTCGCGGCACGTATCCATGGGACCGACGAAGCCGTCCGGGCCTCGGCGAAGAGCGTGGTCAAGAAGTTGCCGCGCAGTAAGCGTGATCTGATCTACAAGGTAATCGAAAGCCGAAGTCCGCTCGAGCTGGTGGATTTTCTGGCGCAGAACCTGGATGCGGAATGACAGGCTGCGGGTGTGCGCCCATCCCTGACCCTTTGCATCAGAGCCCCGCGGCATGGGTTTTTCTGGGCGCAGAAAAAAGGCCCTAACTCGCGTTGGGCCCTGTGAGGCGATTGCAGCGGTGAGGTAGCGATCAAACTCTATCGATCATGCATCGTGAGTCATCCATTACCATCTGCTTCAGTTGCTGCTCCAGGTTGAGCACATACTCCGACGCGCTGCGGGCGTGACCACTGGCGCGAAAGATCGCGCGTTTGTCAGCCTTGAGCAGGCCGAGCCAGGAGTCGATGTAGCCCTCGTGCCGCAGCTCCCCCTGTATACCGGCGTAGGCACATAAAAAAGCAGCGCCCATCTCGGCGATCAACTCCTCAAACGCGTAGCCTGGCGAGCCGAACGGACAGGCTGACGTCACGCCTTCGCGCTGCAACCGAGAGTGATGCCCGGTCCAGTGCGTCAGCTCATGAAGTGCCGTGGCGTAGTACCCGCCTTCATCGTGAAATTGTGCTTTTGTCGGCAGTTGGATGAGATCCCTGATCGGGTGGTAAAAGGCTTCGTCGGCAGGCCGATGAACGATGCGTGCACCTGAACTTAACAGCAGATTTTCCGCAACGCTGTTGGGCTGGAAGGGATCACTCTGTTCCGTCTCGAGCAGGGTTTCATTGAGCATTTCGAGCCCCTCCGTTTGCTCGATGTTGAACAGAAAATGTGTCCTGAGAATGCCAAAATGAGCGACCTTAGGCTGACCGTTTTCATCGAGTACGGGTTGGCCTGACTCGGTCTGTTCCTCGCGCTCCATCGGCTTGTAGAGCACCGCCAGAGTGCTGTGCTCACCCTTACGGATGTGCCCATCGGTCTTTTTGGCTTGGTTGAAGGTCAGCCAACGATCTTGAGTGAACCCCTGCAACCTGGCCTCGGCCCAGAGCAGCGGTAAATTGATGCCCGAATACGGACGTCGCGTGATGGCGTTGATGGGGTAGGGTTGATGACTGATGTAAGCGGAGCCACTTGAGGACCAGGGTTTGATCCAGGGAGCAACGCCTTGGTCTAACGCGGTAACGATCTTGTCTGTCACGTCTTGGTAGATATCGCGCATGGCAATTTCCTCGAGAGAAAAACGGAGGAACGCCTTGCCCGTCGGGGGAGGGTTCCCCGGTTGGGTGATGGGTTGGATTGATGCAGGTCTTGCATGTCGTCCGAATGTGGAGGTGGGCGCCGCCCATTGCGCTTAGCGCTGGTGTTCTCCTGCAAGCGCTATCAGCAAGGCGGCAGGCTGACCCGGTTCTTGGAGTAGGCTCAGACTCAATTGCAGCAACGGGTCGTGGTGTAAGTGATCGGTTGGTTCAATGTGGATTACCTCGAACAGCACGTAGGGCTTGTGTGGATAGGCCAGGTGGGCTTCGAAGGCTGCGCGCAATACGTGGCTCAACCGATCGACCTGCAGCTTCTCAGCGTGATCGGATTGCTCGAGCAGTACTGCGCGTTGCCACGCGCCAGGGGTGAACACGATGGGCAACCGAAGGGTGTTCAGTGTTTGCGGTGTAAGTGAGTCGGGCATGGTATGTCTCCGTTGAATACGCGAAGAAACCTGCCCTGTGCGGGGAAAGATTTCCCCGCAGTGGGTTGAAGAAAATCAAGAGGGCTTATCTCACGAGCAGCGCTCGAAAGGCGCTCAGGAGAGCAGTAGGCGTTCATCACCGTAGCAACGGTCACCGTGCGAGCCACCGAACGCTAATCGCACTTGGGGAGAACCATCATCGAAGTGACGGAGCCTTGAAGGTTCTGGCTACCTGGGAAAGTGCTGTCGATAACAGCGATCCGTACCTTGTATTTAGCTGGACGATTTATCTGGGTCAATCACTGTAGATAGGCTTTTTCACGGGGCTTGTCTTCTGTCTTCCAGTGAAGATTTTTTCGGCTGGGCAAACTGATAAACGGTCAGGCACGGACAGTTTTCAGTAGTAGGCTGTCACTCCTGTCTCAACCATGAAAACGCTCAGAAGAGTGCGAGAGCATGCCGACTCAGCAACCTGTTCAGAATTCACGTGGCCACAGCTGGGCGTACGCATGTGGCACGTCGGTAAAGCGTGGTTATCGCAAATTGCAAGCGTTTGAGTCCCGCCTGGCTGAGCGTGCGGTGACGGCAGGTATGCCCGCAGGTAAATTACTTGTTCGCGGGAGCTTTCTGATTGCCAAACTGGCATTGATCGGAGGATTGCTCTTTGTCAGTGTTTGGCTGGTTACTTTTTTTGTGATGATGCTGGCTGTCATCACTTTGCTATGGTTCAGGGCTTTTGTTGGTTCCGATCATCAAGAGGAAAGTCCAGGGCCAGACTACCTAGGTGCTGATCTCTACATCGGTGACTTCGATGACAATGGGCATTATATAGGCGACAGCAAGTCATCTAATTGAACGTTTTGCAGCACCCAATATTTGATCCGTACCTTTGCTCGCTGAATCACTTGCGGCTTTGCTACCGTTCGCCAACATGCCTTGAATCCCGTTGCCGACTGAATAACCTGCCCAGCTCATGGCCCCTAGAAACAGCATTGGTAGCACGATGAACATCGCCCCCATCACATACTCGATCACCTGTGCCGTGACGGTTCCATCCATGAAGCCGGATGTGGGCAGCGATAACAGCACTTGATTGGAAGCCGAAACCTGGTTGTACAGCGTATCGAGCATGCTGGAGTCGACCCAGCGAGCGAGTTCCCACCAGAAGCTCAGCATGTGTAAGGTGAACAGCGCGAACGTCACGGTCATGACAGTTTTCAACTGGTAGGTACTGACCAGCAGGATCAGCGGCAAGCTGATGATGACGCCCATGATCAGGAACGCCTGCACCATCGGCAAGGCGGCGCGTAGTGCATTCATTGCCGGGAAGTTGCTGAAGGAACCGAGGGCCAGCCCGGTATTGGTGGCTAGGTTATTGAGCCCCTGATTGATCGAGCCGCCACGAGCGCTGGAACCATAGTCCTGGTACACCTGTCCGGGCGACATGGACATCGATTGCTGGCGCGGACTGACCAGTTCGCGCAGGGTGGCATCCTCGATGTCGTTGCTCGAGCGGCCAGTCAGCCAACCTTTCAGCTGAGTCAGCAGAGAGGGATCAACCTGCTGGATCAACTGCTCGCGCAAGCCAACACCGCTGTCGCTCCACCACTGCTTGCAAGTGGGGTAGCCCGCGGCACTCTCCAGCCGCGGCAAGGAAACATCGCGGCTTTCGTCATACGGCCAACTGATTCGCGGTGTGCGTGAACGATCCGTGTCGTAGTAGCCGGGCGTGTCGAGAAGATAGCTTGAGCCGATCCAGGACGCGTCGTGACTTTGTGCCTTGTCCAGTTGCGGGCGATTAGTAAACAACCGAGAACGGGAATAGCCATAACAGTCGCGGGTGAAGTCGGCGACTTCCTGCAGCAGTACCTGGCTGTTGATACGCGAGCTGTCGATCTCCATGCGCATCTGCCGAATATCCGGTGCGCAGGGAATGGAGGCGGTGGCTGCGGCGGTTACTCCTTTGCTCAAGGCATGCACTAGAAACCACCAGATCGGTACGTTGGCGGAGCGTTCGCCGATGGTATTGAAGGTTGTCCCCCAGGCGGTTTCCGCTGGCTTGGCCACACTTACGCCGCAGCGCTGACTTGCCGCATCATCGAACGTCATTGACGAGAGGCTCAACGGAAAGACCGGCGCGCAGCCGAACAATACGACGATGTAGGCCAGCCACAACCGGTTCTCGATCCGTGGCACCGAGAGCAATCCCTTGTTTCCCTCATCCGCGCCTTGCTGACGGGCTGACAGCCATTCCTGGAGGATGATCGCGCCAAAGGGCGCGGCGAACAGTCCGGTGTCGGACAGGACGCTCCAGAGTCCGTTGTTGATGATCCAGGCCAGCAGGGAGAGGTAAAACTCCAAGTAGCTGTTGGTGCTCATGAGCATGGTGGTGACCTCACAGTCGGGTGAGTTCGACGAAGGTAAAGAGCACGAGCCCTAATGCCCCGATGCGTTTCACGCGCAGTCGATCCTGTGGTCGATGTCGGTAGCGCCGAAGCAGATCCACCCACAGCGCGAAGAGGGCGCCGTAGAGCAGGGCACGCCACCACTGCAGATAGGGCCTTACGGATTCGAATGCCTGCTGCCAGACCTCGAAGCTGCCCAGCGCAGCGTGGCCGATCCATGCGACCAGTGCGGCGGTCAGGATCATCACTGCGGCAATCCCCAGACTCGAAAGCAAAGTGAATAGCGGTGAGCGTTTCATGGCTCACTTGCGCCTGGCGTCAGCGTCATTGAGTCGGCCCGGCTCAGGGTCGCCTTGCTCGACGGTGCGCGAAGCATCAGCACCGCCGGCATGCCGATCGAGCACTAGGCTGGCGGTATTGGTGGCCAGCATCTGCCGGACCTGCAGTTCGGTCTGCAGCAGGCGGATTTCGCGCTCCAGAGCGTCGATGTTTTTCGTCAAGGCGGTTTGGGCCGGCTCGGCGGAGGCGATGTTCGGTTCGTGACTGCCCGCCAACAGGGTGCGCAGTAGCAGCAACGCTTTGTCGAGCACACTGGACAAGGCCGTCTCACTGGCCAGGCGCCGTGCCAACAGATCCTGGTCGGGATCGTCGCGCAGGGCTTCGACCACGCCACGGGTTACCGGCAGCATTGGGCTGGAGGCTTTAGCCAGATTGTCAGGGGTAGGCGGCAGTGAGCCAGACAGCAGCCCTTGCAGGGCCTTGAGGCGTTCGCTGTAGGCCTCCTGGATCAGCGGCGTCAGTCCGCTGCCAGCGGTCGCACGCAGGGTTTCGCAGGTATCGCAGGTCGTGACTTCAGTTTCGCCCAGCACGCGAACGGCCCATTCGGATTCCTCCTGGGGCGAAGCCCAGGTCTGGCAAATGGCCCCACCCAGGCAATCGCTATTACTAATCGAGGCATTGTCATCCATCGACCGGTTATGCAGCAGGTTGTAGCCCGCGCGCACTACGTCGGCGGTCACCCGAATGGGCGTCTGCCCATCACCACCAGCCTTCGAGCCGCCGACCCAGGACACCCCCTTGTTGCCGTTATGGGCCTCGGTGTTTTTCACCGCGGCCACCGCATCACCGCCGGTTTGCTCCAGATTGCCCTGCATCTCCTGGTTCTTGGCCAGCGCGCCCCAGCCGGCTTGACCGACCTTGTCCGCCATCTTCTCGGCCATGGCCTGGCAGGTCAGCTTCGAGCGGTCGAAGTCGATACGCCCCTGCATCACCCCGTTGCTCAACAACTCATAGAGGCCGGGGTTGGCGCGTTGGATGATCAACGCCGGCAGCGACATCACGGCTTGGGTCGCGTTCTGCACGATGCTGCCCATGATCTGCTGGAAACCTTCGGTGACGCCGTTCAGCTGGTTTTGCAGGGTGTTGGTGAGGCTCATGTTTCCGCACATCATGTTCGCTCGCCATGACCCGCCGACACCGAGACCACTGGGTCGGTAGAGCGAGCTCGGTGAGCCGACTGCCGAGCCGCCACCAATGGTGTACATCACTCGGTCGTCGAGTACTTCACCTTGAGTACCCAGACGGTAATCGCCCTCGGCGGCGTAGGCATGTGTGGCAATGGCGAGCAGTCCACAGAGCAACAGACTCATCGTGCCCAACCAGGGCCGCGCGAGAAGCCGACTCATGAAGCACCTCCTTCGAAGTCGATGCTGAACAGGAAGGTCTGTCCCTCACGTTTGCAGCAGCTATAGGGACGCCACAGCGACCAGGCGTAGCCGCCATCCGCGCTCTGTACCGGATCGCTGGGGAAGATGGCGCACGTGGGCTGCACCTGGGGGTAGAGCAATTGCCATTTGTGGGTCGAAGCGTCGTTTTCAACGATCGGGCCAGGCGGCCAGTAGCCGTCGCGTTTGGCGGGCGTGAGTGGTAAGTACACATGCGGCTGCCAGTTGTGGGTAATCACATCGCCGGCGCGTTGCGCCATGACTGCGGCCGCCTTGAAATCGTCGGGCTGTACCAGAAAGCCCTGCCGGGGATAAACGTTGCCCCACATGTTTCCCGAGACCTGACGACCAATTTCACGGATCCCCGGCATGAGCGATTCGGGGTAGAAACTTTCTGGGATGCCATGGCGCCAGGCCAGTGAGTCCAGGGTACTCAGGTAGTAAGGCATTAATGCAGTTGCACCGCTGGCGCAGGCATAGCCGGATTGCGAAGCCAGTTGCGTTGCGACCCAGCCACCGGGGTGGCCGATGCCATCAACGTTCTTGAATCGAGGCAGGTTGTCGCGGCGGGCGTTCGGCGTGATCAGGTTGCCGCCACCTTCTGCACCGCTGATGGGAGCGGAGAGGGTGGTCATCTCGGTCCAGGGGTTATTGCCGGTGGTGGCGTAGCTCGAGACGACCAGTTCAGGAATGAAATGACGAACCTTGGTCGAGGTTTTGACTGTGCAGCCGAAGGGCGTGCAGAGGAGCCAGAAACAAATGCCGACGACCCTGTATTCGAGACAGTTTGGCGAAAGCACGGAGGAGGTGATGCTGACGGTGTCCAGCGCCATGCTTGGGCCGCACGCCAGCAGAATGCTTAGCGCGAAGGGCTGTAGCTTTGTGGGCGGGATTGACGAGCAGGCAGCAGACATGATCCAGGCTCTTGGGGTATGGCCTGGGCAGATTCGGTTACGGACTGAAGACTGTCAGTGAAAATTATGAAGGCGGATCTATCGGATTTGTGAGAAGTGAGACTATTATTTGACGTGAAGGGAGCTGCGCAGGATATCGGGTTCTATAAGTAACTGATCTGCGGTAATTTCGAAAATATTGGCGAGTTTGCACAGGACCAACAGCGACGGATTGCCCGTGGATCGTTCGATTTGACTGACGTAGGTGCGATCCACCTCGGCCATGAGCGCTAACTGCTCCTGGGTAAGGTTCTTTACGCGCCGCATCCAGCGGATGTTCTCCGCCAGTTGCAGACGAAGTTGTTCGTAGTCTTGAGTCATGCGCGCAAATTGCGCCTTGAGGGACTCTCAATCCACGGGATATAGTCTACATTGGCATTCAACTAGGCCATTTGGTGTTCATGCCTGGTATCGAGCGTTCATTTGGTGTCGTTACGCTTTTCGAAGCTGCGCCCAGCATCTAACAATAAATCAGAAATTTAGGGTGTGTATGGACCAAAACTACATTTCAATTCCTGCGGCGGATGGTTGCCCAAGTCTTCTGACACCTTGGGGCAGCGAATTTTCGCCGATGATCGAACGTGGTGTGCAATGTGCCCAGGCTTGGCTTGAGGCAACGACCGATATTCCTTTGTGGTGGGAACTGGCGCAAACGCGCAAGACCTTTCCTGTCGGTGACTGCCAAGATGCCTTCGAAGCCGGTTTTCTGTTGAGAATTCAGCAACGGCTTCGGAGCGTGTCACAGTAACCCTGTTGCTTATGGGCGATTGCATCGTCTTGATCGCCCGTTTGCACTCAACCTGGCTGCATCGACACAGACCATGCAGTTTAAGAACGATTGCCGCTTCGCTGGCGCGTTTTTTCCACCGGCTGAACAACTCGGTGGGGGATTGTGCTTCCCTTATTTGGGCGCTGCACCAAGGGCGGCACTTGCTTCAAATGCCACCGGTCATGCATCGAACTTGAAAATCTCTTGAAAGGTATGGTTCCAGACGCCATTCCTCTAGAATGGAGGCTGACAGAAGTAGCTTTCGCCCTGTTACAAACAGGTTTACGTAGCTAAGATTCTGATTAAGTGCAGATTCTGCACGCTCTGAGAACGTGGAGCGCGATATGAAAGCCAAACGAGTGTTGAGTGACGATCTGGTGAGCCGACTGGAGGATAAGATCCCGGTCATGGCTGAAGGCGCCATCAATACCGCCTATATCAACGCCCTGGCTGCCGGCCGCAGTGTGATGGAAGTCATGAACGGCATGCTTGTTGAAACGACTGCTGACGGTAAGCACAAAGTCATTCGGGTGGCCAAGCCCAAGCACAAAGTGACTCTGGGTGGCGTCATTAAGGTGCGCCGTTGCTCATGACTGTCCCTCGGTTGAGGGTCTTTGCTGGACCCAACGGCTCCGGCAAGAGCACGATGAAGAGTGCCATCCCTTCCCACCTGATCGGTATCTACATTAACCCGGATGAAATCGAGAAGGCTGCCAAAGACAGCGGTCGTCTGGAGTTCAGTGATTTTCAACTGGAAGTTGAGGGTGATGAGGTCCTCGGTTTCATTAGGGAGCATCGGCTGGTCAGGTCTGCCCGGCTCGATGAGGAGGCGACCAACATAGGCTTTAGCAGCAACGGCCTGAATTTCCAGACGGTCGCGATGAACTCCTATTTTGCCTCCGTGCTCTCTGACTTCATCCGGAACAAGCTCCTCGAAGACCAGCTGTCTTTCACCTTCGAAACGGTGATGTCTAGCGACGACAAAATCGCTTTTATGCTCAAGGCAAGAGAGTCTGGATACCGAACCTACCTGTACTTTGTGGCAACTGAAGACCCTGACATCAATATCAACAGGGTCAGGAACCGTGTCGCGGCAGGTGGGCACCCAGTTCCCACAGAAAAAATTGTACAGCGCTACGGCCGTTGCCTGAGCCTGCTGCCTGTGGCTATTGCTGCTTCGGACCGGGCCTACATCTTCGATAACTCCGGTGCCGATCTGGTGCTGCTGGCCGAAGTTACGGATGGGACGGACCTTGAGTTCAAGGTTGATGAGGTCCCTGACTGGTTCATGGATGCCTACGTTGAAAAGGTGTCCAACGGCTAGCTGCCGGATTGGCCAAGCTGGGAGCGCCACACCTCCCTTATATGGGCTCTATTCCTCGTGCGCTATCGATCCGTTCAGCTACCCGGTAAGCCGCTTCCAACTCCGAACAGCCATTCTCCTGCATCAGTGTCCAGCGTTCGGCTTTTTCCTCGGGCTCTGTCATGGCCAAGGCGAGGTAAAGACTGGGTGGCACGGCTCGAAACAGCGTCTCGAGCTTTTTCGACAGCACCACTCCCTCGGTGTATTTCCCCGGCTCTTTGCTGGCGGAGAGCAACAGGGCTTTCTGCGCAGGTGAAAGCTTCTTGAACCGTGCGATTTCTTCGATTTCCGCGGGCGGCATATTCAAACAAATCCACCATTCGATCATGTTGAGCATGGTCTGCGCAGCCGTGGGAAAATCAGCAAGGTTCTGCGTCGCCAGCCAGAACCAAGCGCCGAGCTTGCGCCACATCTTCGTCCCCTTGACCACGAACGGCGCCAGCAACGGGTTCTTGGTGATGATATGACCCTCGTCGGTGACCATGATGATCGGTCGGCCCAGGTACTGGTCGCGCTCGGCGAGGTTGTTCACGGTGTTCATCAAGCTGATGTAGCTGATGGACATCTGTGCCTCGTAGCCTTCGCGCGCGTAAGTGGCAAGGTCGACAATGGTCACATCGCTCTCGGGCCAAGGCGTGCCTTCGCGATCGAACAGTTCACCCTCGAAACCCTGGCAAAATAGGTCGATGGACTCGCCCATTTCCTGGGCACGCTCGCGACGTTTCTCCGGCAAGTGCGGGTCGGCGGCGACGCCCAGCAAGGCGTCGCGTACGTCGCGGGTCAGTACCTGGCGACCCGCCGCGACGCAGGTCTGCGCCGCATCGAGAATGCACTCGCGGATCAAGCTGCGATCGGCTCGACTCAGGCGCGCCTCTTCTTTGGCCTCGCCGCCGGTGATCATCAGGCGGGCAGTGATTTCCAGTTCGCCGAGAACATCGCGCTGGTCTTCGTGACTGGTTACCACCTCATCGTCCAGCTCATCGATCGACAGACTCGCCACCTGATCCGGCTGCTCGACCAGGCGCCAAGCATCGGCGAACGGGGCGAGACTGACCGAGGCGCCAGGTTTCAATTGGACCTTGTTGACCGACAGGCCCTGTGTCGCGAAGTAGTCTCCCTGCAAGCCGAATGAGTTGCCGGCCTCTACGATAAACAGGCGAGGGCGGTACACGGCCATGACCTGCATCAGTAGGGTGACCAAGGTCGCCGACTTCCCGGCACCGGTGGGGCCGAACAACAGCAGATGACCGTTCATGGCCCGATCCAGGCGTGACAATGGGTCGAAGCTCAATGGCGAGCCGCCGCGGTTGAACAGGGTGATGCCCGGGTGGCCGGTGCCGGTGCTGCGGCCCCAGACCGGAACCAGGTTCGCCAGGTGCTGGGCGAACATCAGGCGGGTGTACCAGTTACGCGTGTCGCGGGCCGGGTTGTAAGCCATCGGTAACCAACGCAGGTAGCTGTTGCAGGCGGCGACCTCATCGCCTTCACTTACCGGTTGCAGCCCCGCGCCCAACAGCGCGTTGGCCAGGCTGACCGAGCGCTGGTGCAATTGCTGTTCATCGTGACCGCGTACGTAGAACGCCAGGGTTCCTCGGTACAGCTTGTGCTGGCGGCCGATGATCGCGCGAGCCTCTTCGACATCCTGACGAGTCTGGGTCGAGGCCAGGTTTTCACCGATGGCTTTGCGAGCTAGGCGGTTCAACTGATCCTCGAGTACATCCTGTGGTTTGACCATTAAGGTCAGACTCGTCACCGTACCTTCGGGTAACTGGTCGAACAGCGCATTCACCGCGTCACCCTTGCGGGTTTCGCCGGTGAGTTGACCAATCGATGGTGCCCGCCGCAGTTTGTCCACCACTATCACCCGGTGGGGTTGATCGTCGAAAAACCAAAGTCCGTGCTGCACATCCGAACGCGGTTCGTTGAAGAACAGCCGTTCGGCAAAGTCATGATCGAAGGGCAGATCCAGCGACTCACCGTCACCCGACTCCGGATAGGCCACGCGGCGGTAGAAATTTTCGGGCGCTTCATCAGTGAGCCTGGGGGCCGGATTGAACCAGGGCAATAACCAGGCATACAGACCTCGGCCATCGACTCGCGTTGAGTGCACCCCGCACGCCTGCAACGAAGCACGGATACGTTCGCAAGCCTGTTGCAGGGATTGCACCGGGGTGAGTCCCGTCTCCTCAGCGTCAGATTCAAGCCAGCGATAGACCACCAGACGCACCCGTCGGTTATTGCCGCGCCAGGGCAGGCGCGTCACCACCTGATCCTCAAACAGACCACCGGGCTTGGCGATGGCCTTCAGATGACGGCGGCTGAGCTGCAAATACGCCTCGGTGAAGACCGTACCTCGCGCGCTGTTCTGAATATAATCGGTGAGCTGGGTCAGGTAGGGTGTGAAGTCGTTGTCGTCTTGACAGAAAAACTGCGCCACCCAAGGCGCTTGATCCAGCTCGTCAAAGCTATCTTGCAGGGCGTCTTCGAGGGCGTCGCGGACCGCCATCAGCCAATCGGGTTCGCGCCCTTCGGTGCCGATGGGCAGCAACTCGAACACCGCACCCACCGAGCGATTGTCATCCAGTAGAAAACACTGCTCAGTGTCGAGGTATTCGACCCAAGGCAGGTAATCGGTGAAGCTGGGGTTGTGCGCATAGAGTGCGGCCTCATCGGCCAAGGTCGCGCGAGGGCGCAATGGATTGCGCCAGCCTTTCCACGTGGGAGTGCGATTGCCCGAATCGCCGCTACGCACTACAGGTCTTCCTGACGTTCACCAGGTAATGCGTACTGCACACGTTGGTAGAACGGAAAGACGGTCGAGTAACCTGGGATCGGTGCCTGCTCGGTACCACTCAGATGCGGATACACGTACAGCACCAGATCGGGATTGGGCAAGCGAGGGAACAGGTTGCGGATCTCGTTCGCCGCTGTGCGAGTGTACGGTTCCTGGAGAGAAAAGGAGAAATCTGCTTGAGCCAACGGGCGGCGTAACTGCTGCCGAGCATCCAGCAGTTGCTGCTGAGTGCCTTGCGAACCGGCGCCGTTCCAGATGTCCAGCATGGTTTGCTCTCCATGGGGCAGAAGCGTCTCCTTGTCGGTGGAGCACCCCGCCAGGACCCAGCAGAACACGCTAATCCAGGTCAGGCAGGGAGGCATGGTCTTTTTCATGGCGAACGCTCCGGCCCTTGGGCTCGTAGTCGATGGTGATCTCATGGTCGAGGTGCAGCGCGACTTGTGCTGCCGGTGGCACGTACACGGCAGCAAAGGCTTCGCCATACAGCTTGTTGACCCACTCGCGGATGTCGCTGACCCCGCCGCTGAGAATTGAATTCAGCGCGCTGTTGCCACTGCTACTGGTGACCCCGAGGGTACTGCCGCCTGAACTGATCACGCTGCTGTTGTTCCGCTCATCCCCGAGCAGGGCGGCGACACCGGCGCCGGCGGCAGTGATCAGGCTCTGGCTGCCGAGGTATTGCTGAGCGTTCGAGCGGCGCTCGCCAGCGATGCAAGGAATGCCATACGGATCGGACAGGTAACCGAGTCCGCCGCGGATCTTGTCGGTGTTTGAGCTCTGGGTGGTGGAGGCAGTGCGGCTGGCTACTGCTTTCGGCTGAGGTACCGTGCGGATGGTGCCATCGGTAAACACAAAGGTGATTGACTTGACCTGTCCACGTACGCAAGACAGGGTCCAGTCACCGGACGCGGTGCCGCTCATTACGGCACCCGCGACGTCTGGCAGGTCGATGCCGTTGGCGGTCAGGTTCTCAGGGCCGACCAGCACTTTGAAGGGATAGGGATCATTCACAGTGCCGTCCACCGGGACGCGGCCGATCAGCGCGGTCATGGCGACTGAGCCCATCAATGTCGCGTTTTCGGGGATGGTGTAGACCGGCTTCGCCCCTTCGGTTCGGTCAACGGATCGCGTCAGGTCACGCTCACCCTTGGTGACTGCACGTAGCTGTTTCTGGCTGCGATCAATAGGATTGTCTTTCAAGCCTTCCAGTGAGTTGAAGGCGGTAGGCAGACTCAATGCGAGGGAGGAGGTCTTGGTTTTGCCTCGGGTGTCGGTGCCCGAAGCATCCGAGGGTTCAATCCACTGCAGCGCATCATTGGCAGGATGCTGTCCGTCAAACTGAGCACCGTCGCCAGGCTCGAGCCCCAATCCGATTGGCATATCCTTGCCTTTGCCGGTCAGCCCCGACAACTGATCCTGCAATTGCGTGAGCAGGCCGCGAGCCTGACGACTGTCTTGTTCCGCTTTGAGTCGGGCCTCGTTGGCTTGGCGGCGGCCTTCGTCGACCTGCTGGGTCACACTGCCAAGCGCGGTCTGGATACGCGAATCGACACTGTTTTCCCGCTCGCGTAGGCGGTTGTTTTCCGTCTGCAGTGAGTCATTGTGTTTCTTCAAACCGAGCATGTCGCTGCGCATGGCCTTCACCTGGCCGACCAGGGTGGCGACCGTATCGCGTGGGGTATCGCCCGCAATGCCGAGCGACTTGGCTTGCTCGGCGGATAATTGAATATTGCCCTGATCAACTGGGTGCTCTGGAGAAGGTGTGCTGCCACCCGGGACCCAGGTTTTCAGGATGATCAGTACCACGCCCAGCAGCGCAGCCGGTACCAGCCATTTGAGCAAGGCGTTAGCTTTCATCGTCAGCACCTCGCGCAACGGGCGGTAGCAGCACGGCTTGCTCGAGGCCGGCACCGCGGGTGACAAGGTAGGCGATCGTGGTGTCTTCAGCGCTGCCGACAGGCCCGAGGAAAGCATGCTGGAAGGCCGCGGCGAACAGCTTGGCCTGAAGTCGACGTGGATCGAGTTGCACCGTCTCTGAACCACGATTGCGCAATTTCACCGCCGTCACCCAGTAATCACCGAGTCGCCAGACGGCGATGGGTGTGCTGGACACGTTTTCGGTCGACAGCAGGGTCGGCAGTTCGGTACGCAGCTTGAGCGGGACGCGGCGTACACCGGGCAGGGACTCCACGGTGCGCAGCGGCGCGTACAGGCTTTGCGCGGCGTAGCGCGTCAAAGCGACCGGGATCGGTGTGCGTTCTGGAACAGGGACGGTGCTAGATTCAGCCTCGGTAGCTTGCCCCTGAGCATTCTTGAGAATACGTACGGGCTCCAGCGGTTGATCGCCGGGAGTGGCCGCGATATCCAGGAGGATGATCTCGCCCGTCGTGACCGATTGCAGCTGCAGTCGGGTCGGTGCAATGGCTTCCGACGCTCGCAGGTACAGCGTGCCGCCGGTTGATTGCACACGCAGCTTGCCGGTCAGGGTTGAGGGCACACCGACGCGAACAGCCTCATCGATAAAGACCACTCGTTCCTGATTGATCACCAGCGGGACCGCGAGGGGGAGGCGTTCCCAGTGCATCAGCTCGACGGCCTGCGCTACAGCTCCCGATAGCATCAGTGCAACGGTCAGTCCCAAGGTAGAAATCCGCTTCATGGCTCACCTCCAGGCAGGGAGATTTTTTGCGGAGTGCCCTGATAACAATCCAGTGCCAGCCCCCACTTATTGCGTTCGGCGTCCAGATCAAAACGCACCACGCGCAATGGATACCGCACCACCACCCGTTTCACCGGTTCGGCGGCGTAATATTCATCGGCATTGAGATCGAGCTTGACCAGCCAGCTGTCGCGGTCGAGTTGCTTGACCCTGAGTTCCGGATCTTCGCTGTAGCCTCGGCCCAGAATTTCGTAGACGCCACGCACCCGCTGGCGCAGCTCGCCGGCGGCCTTGCGGTACTCATAATCACCGTCGAGGAAGGCCTTGCAGGCGGGTGTCAGGTAGGACTGCAAGCCATAGATGGCGCGGCGATAATCCTGCTCGCCATCCGAAGGCCAGCGGTTGAGTTGGCCAAAGATGTACAGGGCAAAGGCATAGACATTCTCTGGGGGGACATCCCACCACTTGCGAGTGCTGCCCGAGCGCAGATCCGGGGGGACATGCACCGTCAGATCGGTCGGTGCCGAGCGCCAGCCATACCAAAGTCCGGCACAGACCAGGGCCAGAATCACTACCGCCAGACGCAGGCTGAAGATGTGGGCGTGTTGGGCATCCACCTTGTTCCGAAAACGATTCATGGTTGCCACCGGGACAGGGCAGGGCGCAGTCGACGCGAACGGCGAATCGTCCAGGCGCCGGAGTGGAGAATCAAACTTCCGCGCCCCAGGCGCCAACGGCTGGCGAGTATCCATTCGAGCTTGCGGTACAACCAGGTCTCGGGGCGAGCCCGTTTGGCCCGACGCAAAAGCGTACCACCGGCAAATAACACCAGCGCCATGCTTGCGATCATGCTGGTCGGCGCAACGGCAATAGACGAGGTGACGATCCCTAGAGGAACGCCCAGCAGCAGGCCAATGGCGGCGCCAGTGCCGAGAGCTACCCACATCTCATCATTGGTCAAACCGCGCAGTACGGCAGGATCGCGGTTGAGTCGCTCCGGCAGAAAGACCAAGGTGCCGTCGGCAAGGCGTTCGATAGTGTCGTTCATGTCGACCTCACAGAATCGCGGCGGCCTTGGTCAGGAACCAGATGATGATCACCACCAACAGGGCGCCGATGCCGACCACCGCGCCGAGGTCCTTCCAGGTCTTGCGCTGGTTCTGCACGTCGGCATAGACAGTTAGGGAATGCCAAGCCACCCCGAGAAAAGCGAGCAGGGCGATCAACAAACCGAGCAGGATGCCGCCGTCATAGGCGTAGTTTTTGATCGTCTCGATCAACCCGGAACCTTCACCACGCGAAGGAGCCTCCATGGTGGGAAGCTCGGCAAAAGCCAGGCTTGGGCCGAGCACCAACAGCAGGCCGATCAAGCGCTGGCTGGCACGATCACGCAGGTTGTTTTTTAGAGGGGTAAAGCACTTGAGCATGGCAGTGATCTCCTGGATTAGGACAGCGTGAAGAACATCAGGACTAGTAGAGCGAGCAAAACACGTGCGGCGCTGCCGCCAAACGCGCCGAAGCGCACACTGCCGGTGGCCCAGCCCCGGTAAGCCGTCCACATCACCCAGGTGCACCAGAGCAAAGCCAGGACGAGAACCAGGGACAACCAGAGTGTCGAACTGCTCTGTGCCGAGAAACCGGAGGCGTTTTGGAACGCTGCGGTCTGAGCGTCGGTCATGCTCATGGCGACGGTTCCACGGACGGGATGTCGAGGCGGTAATCGCCGACCAGCTCACCAGCGTCGTGAGGTTGAGCACGGGAGGGCGACAGATAGTTCTGCATTCCTTGGCGAATGCGTTGGATGTCCTGAGACAGGCGGGGATAGTCGAAGCGATAGCGTTCGTTTGGTTCGGAGGTCCTGGCTACCTTAGCTTGCGCCGCAAGGCGCTCAATAGTGTCGACCTGCTGCTGAACTAGGCTGAGCTGCTCGCGCTCATGAGCAGATGCGGCATAGCCGCCGCTATGGAACGTCATCAATATGAGCAGTAGGCAGATTCGGAAAAATGTAGTCGGCATGTGGATAGCCCATTTGGAGATGGGGCCAGCATTCAACTAACGTCCAGGACTCAGCAGTAAGAAACACGAAACACGCTGCGTCATTTTATTTCGATACAGTCTCTGATCGTGGAGCGAGTTCGAACACCGTATCGAGAGCTACGAAACGCGGAAAAATGACACGATTGGACCGCAAGTACAGCATTGGTTACTCATGAAAAACGATTAGTAGCCGTTAACTTTTGATTCCGCTAACAGCATTGTTAGCGGGGCGCAGATAAGCGCGGACGAAATCAGTTAACGAAGAGTGATAGCAGAGAGTGAACATCCAACAAGCAATTCGGCGGTACCGTATTCGACAGGCCGTGGGCTTCTCCTTGATGGTCTTCGGGGGGCTATTTTATTTGGTTTCATCGTTGATTTTTCTGCACCATCAAGCAGAGACTCTCGCGAGCACAAAATTTTTTGGGCATTTGGGAGGGGTTGTGCAAAATTTAGTAGCCGATGTTTACCAGGTCACATCACCCTACATCGGTTTTGTATGGGAGCACGCGCCTACCCTCAGCCAGGAAAACCCGCTCAGCTATGGAAATTTGCTGTTTTTCGGTTTGCTGGGTGTGATGATTATTGGAAAGCAAATTCTCCTTTCCGCTAGCCAACTCAAGAGGCGTGTTCAGGTTCAATTCGAACGTCTTGAGGAAGCTCAGTGGCGCAACTCGATGCAAAATGGAGCAGCCACCCAAGTCAACGCAAATCAGATCGGGCAGATCAATTTTTATCAGCAGTCTATGCCGCCGTCCCCTAGCGGTGATTGGTGGCAGCGGCCGTTGGGTATTGTTGGTTTGTCTATTATTGGCGGTTATGTCGTCGCGATTTTGGCTAAATTCACCGGAATGGTTTAACACGTCAGCGTTACATTTTATTAAATGTATTTTTTAAACGTCGCCGCGGTGATGGCTGTCGTTATTCCGAGCATCATCGCGCAAGGCAAAAAGACGGCCATAGGATTGAGCGAAAAGGGCAGGGACAGATACATGATCCAGGGCACGAGCAGCAGGGGTATCACTGCTCGTTTAGCTCGGTGATAGACAAAACTGCTTTCTCGCCCGGCTCCAAACTTGCGCAGGTCGCGGCGCATCAAACCATCGACAAAACCGGTGAACGAGGCCAACAAAAATAGCGGTGTGGCCAGAGCCAAGATGGTTAGGCGCACTACGAAGGTAAAGGTCACATACACCGCCGCCAGTACGAAATCCTCAATGCTCACGTAGAGCTGATTCGCCCAGCTCCAGAAGCCATTGCCCTGGCCCGAAACCCGCGCCTGCCGGGCAAAATCCTCAAAGCCAGTCTTGACCAGCAGCCACTGATTGAGGAGCTCCAGCCACTGGACAATTGTTTTCCCAGGCTGTTGGATGAGAAGTGAAGCTTTGAAGTGCTCGCTGAGCCAGCCCAACTCACTGGTTAGCATAGCCTGACTATGCCGCCAGCCCTGATCACCCCAGAACAGTAGCAGCCCGGCGAACTCGATGAGGATCGAGAACAGCAACGAGGCAATCAGCAAACCGATGATGCGCAGGACTAGGCTGATCGCCGAGATGATCAATCCCGGACGCTGGATCGGTTGTGGCGGCGTGTTCTGGGTGGAAGTCGCCATAGTTCACCCCATTGCGCGCTGCAGAGTTGATGTGGGCAATACGTCTCCTGGATCGTTTTCTGCTGAATCGAAACCTGTTGTGGGGTAGGGCTACCCCACCTGATCCAGATCGAAGTTGGTAGTTGGGCCGCCACCGCTTGCGCTCCACCATTGCCCCGCCTGCGCGTTATAGGCCGCCCGCATCCGTTGAGTGAGTTCCTGTAGGTCCTTGGGCATGGCGTCGACGTTGGAGGGTTTTGGCAACGGCATGCGGACTTTCCAGAGCTGCCCACCGGCCTGGAAGGAGAACATTTGCCCCTTGGGCAAACTGACGATATGAGCAGGCTCGATCAGCGGCACACTGGTGCTGCTGACACGGTCCTGGGAGGACGAGGTGAAGTCCGTGTTGGCGTCCGGATCGGATGTGTCCGTCGCACCCGACATCAGGGTCTTGGTCAGCACGTTAACCTTGGGTAACTGCTGGGTGAGCAGTTCAGCGGTGGCGGTTTCGCGCACGCGGAGCATCTGCAGGGTGTTGAAGTTGCCAATCACCTGGCCAGCTTTGGCGCGGTTGCCGATACGTGCTTCGATATCGCTGAGGGTCTGGGTGTAGGCGGTTACCTGGATACCGGCGCCGCCACCCTTGTTGATCAGGGGGATGAACTCATCGCCCATCAATTCGTTGAACTCATCAGCGTGCAGGTTTATCGGCAGCTTGTCACTGCTGCTGCCTGATGGGGGCAGGCCGTGGTCAATGCCATGTTTGTAGATGTGGCCCGCGACCGAGACCAAATCAGCGAACATGGAGTTGCCCACAGCGGCTGCGACTTCGGCGTCGGTCAGCGCATCCAGGCCGACGTAAACGATGCCGCGTTTGCGAATGATCTGCATCCAGTCGAAGATTGGTCGCGGGTCATCTAGGTCGGTGTAGTTGGGGGCCAGCAGTTGGGCGGTCTTGCCGGTGGTGAGTTTCTCCAGCAGCGGCAGCAGCGAAGCAACGATTTTGTCGAAGTAGGTGCGGTCGTAACGTACTGCCGAGCGCAGTCCATCCAGCACCGGATCGAATACCCGTTTCACCGCCAGGTACTGTTCGATGGCCACCACACGCTTTTCGCGTCCCACCATATGCCGGGGAATGTTCTTCTCAGTGAGTTTGCCTTCCAGTTGGACGATCACTTCCCAGGCTTTCGGATCGGTCTTGGCGAAAAACTGCTGAGCGTATTCGATGAACAGCGCGTCTATATTGACCACATGTCGCTGGATCTGCAGGTAGTCTGGGCGCCGGCCCAACTCGATCAAAGCCCGGGCAATGATGTTGACAAAGCGCCAGGCGAACTCGCGAAAGGCTGCGGAGTTGCCTTCGCCACTGAGTTGCCCAGCGATGCGCGATGCTACCTCCGAGATGCGCCCGAAACGTCCCACCGCGTTGTAACGCGCGGAGATCTCTGGCCAGCCTAGATGGAAAACATAGAATTCCTTTTCCCGACCGGCCCGTTTGGCTTCGACGTACATGCGTTTGAGCAGGTCGGCATCGCCCTTCGGATCGAAGACGATGACCACCTCATGTTCGACGCGGTGAATGTCCTGGGTGATGTACACCTCGGCGAGTCGCGTCTTGCCGACACGGGTAGTGCCCAGCACCAGGGTGTGTCCGACCCGTTCGCCCAGCGGCAGACTGACTTCCGTTTCGTTGGGCTCGACCCCATGCAACAGAGGCGAGCCACCGACTGGGGGTAAAGGGCGCAACGGATTGAAGGCACTGTCCCAGGCGGTGACACGGGCCAGTATCGAGAGCGGAAACGGTGCATGCTCCAGGCGCCGTTCGAGTTCACGGGCCAGCCGGTAGTGGGTCGGTTGGTCGACATAATGGGCGACCGTCGGATCCTGGGCCTCGACCAAGCGCTGGGTGTGCAGGCGGGTCCAGCGAAAGCCGCGACCCATGAACAAACGCTTACGACTGACCGGAATCTGCCGGCTGGTCAGCTCGTAGCGGGGCAGCCGGCGGATATTGCGCCGATAGCGCAACACCTCCCAGGCTTGTCGCAGGCGGATCAGGCCGAACAGGGTATAGGCCAGCGCCGCAACCTGCCCGATCTCGGGTGACAGGGCCACGGCCCAGGGCGAGTACACGCACAACACCGCGGCGGCGATGCAGATTGTTACGGTGTACAACTCGACCGCTGGCCGGAGCTTGGACTCCATCGCATGCTCGGCCATGACCTGACTCACTGTCCCAATGAGGTGGCGGTGATCAAGACGGGGTAGTGCAAAATCTGCAGGCGGGTGGCGATGTCGTTGCCGTTGACCGGCAGGATGGTGATGTCTGGAGCGGCTGCGCGAATTCGGGCCAGGGCTTCAGTGTCGGCTACTTCGACGGCGAGGCCAGCCGCGCCCATTTCCTGCAGTTCAGCAGCGCGCTGACGCAGCCAAGTCAGCGACAGGGGATCGTCACCGACCAGAAAAAATGGCCGCAAGCCCGGCATGTTCAGGGCGCGATACGTGATCTGGCCGGGGCTCAAGTGGGGGCTACGGATGGGCAGTATCCAGGCTTCATCGGCAAACGTGGACAGGTCCGCATGCATGGCCCGATCAGGCTGGATCTTGTTGTTTATTAGCGGCCTGGCAACTTGAAAATGGTGTCGGGTGAAGTCGCTAGGCTGATCCCCGGCTACGGTCAGTTCCGGCTGGGCGAAAGATACCAAAAGCAGGATGAAATAACAGGCGATGGGGATTCGCTTCATGGTGGTGTGCCCTGTTTGAAAGAAACCAGCAACCGTTCGAGTTGCCGGGAAAAGCCGGCGCGGTAACGCGCGGCCGGCGTTCCTCCTGCCGGGCGGTGATATCGGCCGGCAGCTGATACCCAATCACCGGTGGTGGCGTGATGCTCCTGCAACAGCGCGGCGGTCACGGCGAGATTTCGGTAAGGGTCAAGGGCTTCGCAGGGGCTGGAATAACGTTGCCCGTGGTAACCCAGGTTGGTTTGTCCAAGACCGACATCGACCCGCTTGGCGTCATGTCGCGCGAGCGCCTGAAGTAAGGCGTGACAGGCGACCTGGCGAGTGGCGAAGCGGTAGGGTATTCCGGCGATGTTCAGGGTCCAGGGCCAGGGCAGCAATCGACCACGGACGTGGATACCACTCTCCTGCAGGGCAATTGCGAATAGCACCATAGAAGGGATGTCGGCGTCATGCGCCGCCAATTGATAGGCCGGAGGCGGAAGTTGGTCGGCCTGGACGGCGAGCACCGTCAGCACCAGCGCAAGACCACTCAGTCGAGGCGTTGCCATTGTCCATTCACCTGTTGAAATGTGGCAGGCATTGGTCCCGGGGCACCCAGGCTGAACCAGCGACCACGGTCATGGTTCAGGGTGATCTGCCGGCGTTGAACCTTGACGGGATCGATGCCCGCTTGCCGAGCCCAGCTACGGACGCGTTCATCTTCGCCTTGGCTGCCCACCAGGTAGATATCGAACGCCGTGTCGCTGCTTTGCAGACGCTGGGCTTCGGCGGTACACGCTGAGCAGTGGTCCTCCACAAATAGAGCCTGGCGCGGCGCGGCCGCTGAGCTGATAGGGGGCGGGGATGCCATGCCCTGGATCGGTAGCAGCCCGGGAAACAGCTTGGCCCAGGCCGCGGCGTAAGCGTTTTGGTAGGCCAACTCGCGCTCGGCGCGTTTGGCTTCCAGCGCTACCTGTAATTCGGCATAGCGCTGGCGCTCTTGGTCGGTCTGGGCCTCAACCCCGAGCGCGGTCAACGGATCGAGGTTCGGGCTCCAGAAACCGCGTGGGCCGGATTGGATCTGTTCGAAGCGCGTCCACTCCTGCCCCGTCAGGCCCCAGCTCGCTGCCTGTTCAGAGTCAGAGCGCCCCAGCGGAGCAGACTGCGTGTCCTGGGTCTGTGACTGTGTCGTGACGGGGTTGCCCATCGCAGCGTCCATGGCCAGTAGCGAAGCGAGACAGACGACGGTGGGCAGTAGCGCTCTGTTCATGATCGCTTCTCAAGGGAGGTGCACGGTCTGGTCTGGCTGAGCGGCCACCGCGAAGATGGCTGAGTTCGGCTCCAGCACTTTCAGGTACCAGGCTCCGAGCTGCTCGCCGCTATGCAGCAGCCGAACATCTATGAGAGAGCGACTGTCATGAGGTGCGACTGCCAAAAAGCGCTCACCACCACGGGATTCGACCCCCAACACCGAGAACGGTGGCGAGAGCGGGACGGGCTTGGGGCGAGCGGTCTTTTTCGGTTTAGTCGCGGAAGGCGACGGCGGTGGGGGTGATGGCTGGGTCTTGTGCTCCTGGAACTGCTGCTCGACCTGTTCAAGGTGTGCGCGCAGCGCTGTCAGTTCTGCCACGGTGGCGCGGGCTGCCAGACCATCGCGCAGTTCCTGTATTTCTTGCGCCCACTGATCCAGCATCGGATCGAGGGTATTGGCCTGTTGCTCACTAGTATCGACCATCTGCTTCAGGTCTTTCAGCGCGTACTGCAGCTTCTCTTGTGCATCCTTGAGGACGCTTGAATCATGTTGCAGGGTGTCCAAAGTTTGTCGGTATTGCGTGTCCGTGCTCTGCAGTTTTGCCATGCGTTGATACTGGTTATACAAACCACCGCTCAGCCCGGCGACCGCCAGGCAAAGGAGCCCGATGATGAGGGTTTGAAACGTTGAGGCTTTCATGACCGCGCCTCCGATTGATGGGGCAAGACGGGTGTAATCAGCGCGACACCGGCATCCGTTTTCTGCTGTTCGAAGCAGACCGAACGGCTGACTTCATCGGTCGTGAGTTGCCAGGCGGGGCCAGCCAGCACTTGTAGCGCGCGGCGCAAAGGGATTGGACCAAGCCGGTAATGGGCTGCAGGCAGAGGCCGGGTAAACAGCAACTTCACCGACGCAGTAACGGGGCAGAGCGAATAGCCCGAGCGCTGCAATACGTACTGCAACGCATCCTGCACTGAGGGGTTTAGGCTGGACGGGATGTTCACTTCAATGATTTGAGCGAGAAGATAGCGTTGTTCCGTGGTGGGTTCGGTGCTGACCAGCGTATAGCGGCCATAACGGAGATCTCCCGGATGGTTTCCTTCCGCTGTGCCCCTCGAAAGCTGGGCTCGATTGGAGCCGCTGTCGATCGCTGGATGGGTCGGCAATGGGTTGGGGATTGGCGCGGTGCAGGCGCTCAACAAACCCAGCAGGCAGACAGGCGTGAAAAAACGCTCCATGGAAAAATCCTCATATCAGATTCAGTGCAGAACCTGACATGAGGTGAAGGAGCGATTCAGTGAGAAAGTTGATTCAAGACGGGTCGTGTTAACACTGAACACGTTGCTATTCATCGAAAATGGCGAGCCCATCCAAGACGGCAGCGTCGGGGTCGAAGATCAACAATCGCACATCCGCCAATGCCGCCAGATACAGTACGTTGACCAAGGCTTCCGGTGTGCCTGCGTCGAGTTGCTCTTGTCTCAAGCTCGAATAACGATTGCCCTCAATGTTCAGCAAGTTCTCGTCCGTCCATGGCGTGCCGATCAGTTTGCAACCGATACCGCAGCAATCTGGCAGCGTAAAAAGCTCGAACAAGAGGCCGGTTTGCCGCAGAGCGAAGTGACTGACCTACTCCTCCAGATAAAGCATCGCTTCTTCGGGAAGGTGTGCGGTGCTGATTTCCCAGGCTCGACTGTAGTGTCCCGTTTCGAAGCTCAAGCGATGGACTATGGCTTGTGCCTCTTCCAGGGAGTACAGATCACCGAGGTGATGCCGCTCGTTGAGCATTTCGCCCATCACAGCGTAGATTACTTGGCGCACCAGCCCGGTGGACTGGCAGCGTTCATCCAAATCATCCGAAATGGATTGGCCTTCGCTGATCACGGCGAAATCGTCATTGAACAGGCAGGGGAACAGTTGCAGCTCGTCGTCGGGCAGATGGGTTTGTGCGTCATGCACTGGTCGAAAGCAGGGAGGGCAGTCGTCTTCGTAGGTGATCAGTAGCAGCCGTTCGATATGAAGGTTGTCGTAACCGCGAGCAAATGGGTTTGAGGCCGCAGCTTGGTGTGTGGGGTACATGAAGGTTCTCCAGAATGATAATGGACAAGGCGCCCGAAGACGCCTGTGAGGGTTAAAGCCAGCCATGTTCGGCAAGAGAAAGTGGACGACCTTCACCCACGATGAAGTGATCCAATACACGCACTTCGATCAAGGCCAAGGCCTCCTTCAGCCGTGCGGTCAAGACGCGATCCGCCTGGCTGGGTTCTGTACAACCCGAGGGATGGTTGTGAACCAAAATGGCGGCCGCAGCGTTATGCGCTAGGGAACGCTTAACGACTTGGCGGGGGTAAACGCTGGCGCCATCAATGCTGCCGTGAAAGAGGACTTCGAATGCCAGCACCCGGTGCTTGGCATCGAGAAAGATCACACCGAAGACTTCATGCTCTTGTTGCGCAAGGTGCAGTTTTAGGTACGAGGTCACGGTGTCAGGCGACGTCAGGATAGGGCCGCGGGCGAACAGCCGACGATCCAGAATACGCAGCGCTTCGTCGATCAGCCGATTTTCTTGGACAATGCGATCAGTCTCGAAATACGAAGTCTCGATCAGTGTGAGTTGGGTGCTCATGGCGGTACCTCCGAAGGGAACAATCAGGGGGTACACGCCCGAGGGGAGTGGTATCCCCAAGGTGGGTGTGGAGTCGTGGGCGTTAGCAGGTGACGTGTTGTTTACAGCCGAGTGAATCGGTGGCGTTTGCCGTGTAGATGTGAACCACAGCCGTCGCAAGGCAATGGAGAAAAGGCTCTTATTCCCCAGCCGGCTTCGGGATCGAAGTCGGCACTGATTGGCATCAACCGAACCAGCCCACGATGTATCGCGGCGATGCGTTGTTCGACCTCATCCTGCGAGTGATACAACGATAACGTGCTGTAGTCCTCGTAAGCCGCAGCGAACAGGCAGTCGTCGCAAAGCCAGAAGGATTCCATGAGGGTTCTCCTGTGCGGATTGAAGAAAAGGCGCTCGAGGGAGCGCCTTGGTGAGAAACATCGAGGACTGTTCAGGCAGACTGAGCAGTACGGGAGGCGTCACGGTGAACCGTGCGTGGAGAGGATTGGGTTTCAGGTTCAACCCGAGCCTCTATTGGGTTTTCGGCCTCCTCAACTTCGGCATCAGCCGATGTTGGAGATGGTTCACTGTTTGGCGCTTGCTCAGCAGGTGCTGTTGCTTCCTGCCTGGCGGGCGCTTTGTATTCGAACGTGCCGTTGACCTTGATCCAGTCGATGAACAGCAAACGACCTTTCAGGCTGGCGCCCGGTTGGCCTTGTTTCTCGCCTTTCTCATAGAGAAACGGATCGATCCACAGGTCGCCGATACGGAACGACAGCAAGACCTTTTTCTCGGCGTTGACGGCGTCCATATAGAGACGAATTAAGCGTTCAGCTTCACCCCCAGCGACTTTGCAGTCGAAGCGGGTGTACTCCACCGCATCGGTGGCACCGTGCAGGGCTGCTATATCGCAGGCCATGAATGGTTGGCCGCGGCGGACTTGGACTTCACGAACACGGTTGAGGTAGCCGATACCGACGGTGTGCAGGTTGAAGTAAGTGTTCATTTCTTTGGATTGGTTGGCGTGGGCCATGGTGGTTCTCCTGTTTCAAGGGGAAGCGGCGACGCACAGTCCCTGATGGGGAAGTGAGCCCCCGTCAGGGTGGGTAAGGTGAAGAAGAGCGATGAACGACTCACCACTGGCAAGCCGATGACGATCAGAACGATGCGTCTGGGGGGAATAACGGTGCAGCTGAGGAACGTCTGCGGTAGTGGTTAGCAGACATGAGGTAGTGGGCATTCATCACCGCTGAGGCGGTAACCGTGCGAGCTTCCGAACGCTGATCGCACTTGGGTAAACCACCACGAACGTGGCGTAGCCTTGAAGGTTCAAGCTACCTGGGCTGGGCTGTCAACGACAGCGAACCACACCTTTTGTATAAGCCTGTCAGAGGGGAGCGTCAAGGCGCTGCAACCCGATTTTTTACGCCTGGAAAACAGTGGCAGTCACTGGAATGAAGAAAATGAAGAGTGGGCCTGGCGGGGAGCCAGGCGAGGAAGAGAAAAGCCACCTTTGGCGGTCTTACGCAGTCGACCAGCGCCTCGCAACACTTGGTTGAACTGCGCCATGATTCGCCAACCGACCCTTGTCGTGGCCTGGGTCGGAACATGCTGGCACGCATCCGCGCACAAAAGGTGCCCAGTGTTTCCCCGGCGGGCTCCGGGACTGAATACGATCGCCGAAGCGGATGACCGCTGTTGCCGGCTAGAGGCAACAGTGGTCATCCGCCACCACGATCAGGTCAAGCACAAAACGGGAATGAAATCCCGCAGAAGAGAAGGCTCCGAACTCGAAGAGTTCGACCGAGCTACCCGGAGCAAATCGGTCTTGGGTCGCCATTGGCGATGATCCTGAGGCACTACAGCAGAGAGGGTGGGACGACGTCAAGGCTGAGAACGCACAGTTCTCATGATGATCGTCCCAGGAACATCATGAGCGACGCGTATCTTTACTGATCGACACAGTGCCCTTGCAATCTGGGTAGCGGGAGCATGACCAGAACGGCCCTGATTTCCCCTTTCGCCTGAGCATTGAAGCGTTGCACATGGGGCAGCCCGGGCCGGTTTCGACCGCTATTGGCAAGATGAGCGTTCCGCAGTGTGCAACCAACTGCGCAATCCAGTTCGCCTGCTTGGCGACGAACGCATCAAGGGTCAGGCGTCCCGTTTCGATTTCGTCCAGGGCCTGTTCCCAGATCGCGGTCATGCCCGGATCTGCGATTGCGGCGGGTACCGCCTCAATCAGGGTATGGGCCGCTGCGGAGGCCATTAAGGCGCGTTTTTTCTTCAGCAAGTAACCGCGATCAATCAACCCCTTGATGATGCCGGCTCGCGTGGCTTCGGTACCGATACCGGTGGTGTCCCGAAGTTTCTGTTTCAGGCGTGGGTCGTTGACCAGCTTGGCCACATTTTTCATCGCCTTGATCAGGTCGCCTTCGGTGAGAGGTTTGGGAGCGGCAGTGCGCATGGACTTGAGTTCGACGTCGTTCACTGCGCACTGAGTACCCTGTTGCAGGACGGGCAATACTTGGGACTTGTGACTGGGCTCATCGTCTTCGGTGTTTTCGGAGAGCAAGCCTTTCCAGCCCTGGACCAGGATCTGTTTGCCAACAGCGGTCAATCGTTCTTCGCCACATTCCAGTTCGACCTGGGTTCGATCAAACTCATGAGACGGAAGAAATTGCGCGAGGTAGTGGCTACGAATCAGTTCGTAGACTTGGCGTTCTTGTTCGGACATCCGCGCGAGGTTCGCCGGCTCGGTGGTGGGAATGATGCCGTGGTGCGCGGTGACCTTGGCATCGTTCCACACGCGGGAGTGCAGTGATCGATCGAGTCTTCCGAATGCGGGCCGCAGGGTGGGATCGGTTTTGAGCAGGGCATCGAATACCCCAGGTACCTCGTTGAACATACTTTCGGGTAAATAGCGACAATCACTGCGCGGGTAGGTGGTGGCTTTGTAGGTTTCATACAGAGCCTGGGCGATATTCAGGACTTCCTGAA
Organism: Pseudomonas sp. Bout1; assembly: GCF_034314165.1. GTDB lineage: Bacteria > Pseudomonadota > Gammaproteobacteria > Pseudomonadales > Pseudomonadaceae > Aquipseudomonas. The sequence continues at coordinate 2,472,295 of NZ_JAVIWK010000001.1, forward strand.
CGCCGAGTCCCAACTTGCGCGAGCAGACTTCTTGCAGCGTGCTCAAGTCGAAGGGCAGGGGCGCCGCTTCGCGGAAATGCTCAGTCTGCAGCGAGAGTACTGTGGCGGTCTTGCTGCAAGAGATCGCTTGGACCGTTTGACTGGCAAGCGCCTGTTGCAGGCAACGACCCGCTTCGTCCTGCCCTGAGCTTGGCGGTAACCACGATGCGATGAATCGCTGACCCCTCGACGATAGGTGCACTTCAACGTTCCAGTAGGGCACCGGAACGAAACTGGCAATCGCACGATCCCGATCGACCACTAGGCGTAAAGTGGGTGTCTGTACGCGTCCAACCGACAGCACGCCGTCGTAGCCTGCCCGCCGACCGAGGAGGGTAAACAAACGACTGAGGTTCATGCCGATCAGCCAGTCAGCACGGCTGCGGGCGAGGGCTGAGTGATAGAGCGGGAAGGTCTCCTGACCAGACTTCAGCGAGGACAATGCTTTGCGAATCGACGCCTCGTTGAGTGCCGACAACCAGAGGCGCTGAACGGGGCCTCGATACTTGCAGAGTTCCAGTAACTCGCGGGCAATCATTTCACCTTCGCGGTCGGCGTCGGTCGCGATGACGACGGTGGTGGCTTTACTGAGCAGGCGCTTGATGACTTTGAACTGTGCCGCAGTCTTGGGTTTGACCTCGATCTGCCACTGCGCGGGAATGATCGGTAGATGATCTAACGACCAACTCTTGAATTGCGCGCCATAGGCTTCAGGCGATGCTGTCTCCAGCAGGTGACCGATACACCAGGTGACGGTTGTCTCTGTGCCAATCAGGCAACCATCACCACGCCGAGTGGCCCCGAGTACCTTGGCGATGTCCCGACCCTGGGAAGGTTTTTCGCAGAGGAAGAGGCGCATAAGACTGCTCCGGATTGAGTTCGGAGCAGCGTTGTTGGAAACAGCAGTTGCGAGATATGAGAAACCTGAATTGCAGGTTCCTCATATTAGTCGGTGAGGGCAGGCTTGAATGGGCCGAGGCTGCTAACCCGTTGCGGTTGGACGGCAGTGTGGATCTTCACGAGCAGCGTGTAGTAACACGCCAGCATTCGCGCAAAGGCGCAATTTTTATGCCTAATGCTCGTCATTCCGGAGGTGGCGGCCCTCTGCGCTTTTTTGGCTTCGACACAGGTGAGCTGGCCCGCTCTGTATTTTGCCCGACGTGTGTGGCAGATGCCGTCGATTCACTGGAGCGTTCCCGCATGACCACACTGTGCACCCGGTGAGGCAGGATGCCGACTCGACGGGCCTCGATCTTGAAGGTCACCCGCGCATTGTCTTCGCTGTCCTCCCACTCATCGCGTACGGTGCGGCCTTCGACCAGCACACGCATGCCTTTCTGGTACAGCGTGCTCCAATGTTCAGCCTCGCGATGCCAGAGCTCAACCGGCGCCCAATAGCCTCCTCGATCTTCATAGCTGCCCTCGCGTGGCACGGGGTTGTCGAAGTACACATTCAGCCGTAGCAAACGCCGTGGCTCGTCATTGCCTGATGGAAATTCCTGGAACTCTGGCGCACTGCCGATGTTGCCTTCGCCGAGGAAAAAAGTACTCATCGTGATACCTCCACTGGTGTTGTGAACTGGTGCAGCAGCCGTTCGGCGTTGTCCATTTTGATCGCGCAGGTCGTGGCCTGGCGGTAGAGCGAATGCACTACGCTCATCTGTAGGTTCAGTGCAATGCGGTCGCATTCGAAACGGCGCAACCCCTCGCGTACGGCCTGCGGTTGGGTCTTGTTGCGGACCTGGCGTTCCCAGACCGCAACCCCCATGCGGGCGAAGTCACGGGTGCGCCAACGCAAAAAGGTGCTGCCCGCGCTGGTGTTCTGCAGCACCAATCGAATATCCAGCAGTGAGTACGGGGGCTGCCCGGCTTGCTGCACAACAGCCTCCATCAGGTGACATAACTGCGCCTCGATTTCCCTCGCCACCTGCGCCAGGTGGTCCAACTCCCCCTTACCCTTAAAAGGTTTTAAAAGGCCTTTTAGGGAGGCAGCGTGTTCGAGCTGTCGATAGGCATCCGGTGTTAAGGCTTCGAAGGGCATTGGTTGAGCCGGGATCATGAGATTCATGCTTCGTCCTCCGGCTCATCCACCGTCGCAGATGGCTCTCTCGCTTCCTCTGCCAATGCGTCAGCGTCATCCACTGCCACTGCCACTGCCACTGCCACAGCACCACGACGAATGATCTGTGGCGCGAACTGGGAGCGGCGATGACCCTCTAGAATGTCCATGGGGGGCAAACCCAATTTATCGATGGCTGCCAGGGCACGGGCGTTGTTCGCCGCCATGTCATCGCGTGTGACACCGGCATGCCGATAGCGCTGCGCCTGGCCGAACAGGCTGCGCAGCAGATGGGCGCCGTCATCGATCCAGGCTTCCATGTCGACGCGGCCGATCAAGGCGGTGTGATGGGCCAATAGGGTACGACGCACCAGGGTGTCGTAGTCGGTCAGCAGGTAGACCGCCAGAAAACCCAGCTGGCTGCCGATGTACAACGGCAAGGTGACGGGGTGGATGTTGAGGTTGTCGCCCATGTCGATCTGTGTCGGCAGGTCCTGTCTTATCCGATCCAGCTGTTGGGTCAGTTCCAGCATCCCAGCCTTGGCCTGCATCAGTTTTTCTTCGAGTTGCACGATGGCCCAGTCGGCATAGGGATCGTCCTGAGCCGCGGTTTGTTTGATCAGGTTGGTGACACTGATGTAGCCGGCCATGCCCATGATCGAGTGAACGCCTTCGCGTGCGGTCCGCCCTTGCCAGATACGGGCGGCGTGGTGAGTGTGCAGGGTCAGGGTGATGCTGCTGCGCAATGACCCCAGGTTGAGTTGATAGTGATCGGCCACGGTGTTGTCCTCGCAAAGGCTTGGACGGGAACGTTGCGACAGATGATGGTCAAGGGCAGCCAAAAAGCTGAATGCGGTCTGTTCGGTTTGGTGTGAGAGGGTTAATTTCGGAGGCGTTCGTGGGTGATGCCAGTGGATCATTTCCAGGGATGGCGATGGCTGTATCGGTCGGATTGCACAGATTCGGCCCTTTGCGATTTCACAGTAGAGCTCAGTAGATTTGATGCCACTGGCATCAAATCTACTGATGTCCAGGGCGTTTGCCGCACAGTTGGCGTAGCTCATTCAGGCACGCTTGGGCGAGGGCGGAGGTGGGTTCGCCCTGTTTTCGGGATGGGCGTGACGGTGCCGTTGGGGGCGGTTCTGCAACGGGTGAGGGCTCTGTCTGACCCGCCCAAGGCCGAAAGTCGCCTTTCAGTGCGCGCTGGATTAGGCCCATCAGATAGGCCGCTGGCTTGCGGACACTTCCTGCCGTACAGCGTGCACCCGCTTCGTTGAGTACCGCCTGCCGATCCGCTGGTTTGAGCTTGTTCAGCGCCACAGTGAGGGCCTGATGCTCGCTTGGGCTCAGGTGCAGCTGAGTGGGCCAGAGCAGGTTATCCACCGCCGGGGTCGCGCGCGGTACAGTACAAGTACTTTCTTTTAATACAGTACAAGCGGCGTTCGGATTCCGAACTACGCCGGAAACACTGGTGTTCAAGCCCGGTTCGGAATCCGAACGAGGGTCTGCACGATTCCGAACGAGGTGATCCTCCCCCAGTTCGGAATCGTGCACCGCGGAGTCGGTTGCCTGATCCAATCCTTGCTGTATCCAGTGATCTTCCCAGCTCTCGAGCCGTGTGGGTAGCTGACCTAAATCGATACGGGTGTCCTGGCGAATTTCTTCCAGAACATGCTGAGCGACAATGCGCACCGCCTTGGTGTTATGACTGAGGCAATGTCCGACCAACTCCAGGTAATCTTGATCCAGTTCCATGGCTTCGGGGGGGGTTAACGGCTCATCGTGCAGGACGTACAGAGAACCTTGCAGGCGCCCGCTGACTTTTTCGCGACCGCGACTTACCAAGCTGAGCCAGCGCGTCAGTCTGAGCATCGTTAAGACGCGAGCGATGGTTTCACGGGAGGCTTGCGCGCCATACGGCACGCTCGAGAGGTAAGGCTGCAAATCCTCATAGCGCGGTGTGACCACGCCCTGGCCTTGCAGCATGAGTCGGAACACCTGCCAGGCATTACGTTCCAATGGCGTCAGCCGATGATCCAACAGCAGCCGACGTGGCACGACTTCGTGAGATTGGCCACTGAACAAAAAGCCAGCCTGTAGAACCTGGTTGGAGGGTTGTTCAGTGGTGGGGCGTGCGGGCCAGCGTGCACTCAGCTGCTGGGTGCATTGCTGCAGGACACGTTGCCAGCGACTGGACGGGGCAGTGTTCATGTGTCGTTGCTGTACTGGTCGATCTGCTGCCAGACGATGGTCAAGCTGATCTGTTGCTCTTCGGCCAGCATCATCATGGCGTCGAGCTGATCCTCGGTACCGTCCTGAGCGCGTAGCTGGCACCAACGCTGCCAGAGCGCGTGTTCCTGGGCTTCACTCAAATGCTGAGGGCGGCCCTTACGGGTTACTATCTTGAGCAGACGTCGACGCAGGGCGGTTTCCGAATGCGCCAAGCCAAAGCATTGGTACATGATGGTACTGCTGGCGCCGAGCTTGAGCGCGCGGTTGATCAAGCGCTCGTTCTGCTCGTCACGTTCGGCTTGCTCGATCAACCGATGCAGCACCGGCGAGTCAATCTTGATCTCAACCCAGGGGATGGTTGCATGGGCCAGGCGCGACAACGTAGTG